>DATLNC010000288.1:0-53451 GCA_035536935.1 Thermoanaerobaculia bacterium | reverse complement strand
GACGGAGATGGTGATGCCTGGCGACAACGTGAACCTGGAGGTGGAGCTGATCGCTCCGATCGCCATGGAGAAGGGCGTGCGCTTCGCGATCCGCGAGGGCGGCCGCACGGTCGGCGCCGGCACTGTCACCGAGATCGTGAAGTAAGGCTTTTCTGAGGACATCATGGTCAACGAGAAGATTCGCATCCGCCTGAAGGCGTTCGACTACCGCATCCTGGACACGTCGACGCACGAGATCGTGGACACCGCTCGGCGCACCGGAGCGCGGGTCGTGGGGCCGATCCCCCTGCCCACGCACATTGCCCGGTACACCGTCAACCGCTCGCCGCACGTCGACAAGAAGTCGCGGGAGCAGTTCGAGATCCGTACGCACAAGCGGCTGCTCGACATTTTCGAGCCCACCAGCCAGACGGTGGACGCGCTGATGAAGCTCGAGCTGCCTGCCGGTGTGGACGTCGAGATCAAGGCATTCGGGAAGTAGTCCTCCCTCCGGAGGAACTATTGCCGAGGAGAATACTGAGATGGAAGGCATACTGGGCAAGAAGCTGGGCATGACCCAGATCTACGCCGCCGACGGGACGGCCGTTCCGGTCACGGTGATCCAGGCGGGACCCTGCCTGGTGGTGCAGAGGAAGACGGTCGAGACCGACGGCTATGACGCGGTCCAGATCGGGCTCGTCGAGGACAAGCCGGCGAAGAAGGTCGGCCGTCCGCGCGAAGGCCACTTCAAGAAGGCCGGCGTGGCACCCGTCCGCCGGGTGGTGGAGCTCCCGCTCGACGCGGGCGACGACCCCAACCCGGGCGACTCGGTCGACGTCTCGATCTTCGCCGAGAAGGAATGGGTGGACGTGATCGGCACGAGCAAGGGCAAAGGCTTCCAGGGCGTCATGAAGCGTCATGGCTTCCGCGGCGGCCGGGCCAGCCACGGCTCCATGTTCCATCGCGCGCCGGGCTCGATCGGCCAGTCCGCGTACCCTTCGCGAGTGATGCCCGGCATGCGCGGTACCGGCCGCATGGGCGGCGATCGCGTGACGGTCAAGAACCTTCAGGTCATCAAGGTGGATGCCGAGCAGAACCTGATTTACGTGCGGGGCGCGGTGCCGGGTCCGAAGAGCGGCTTCCTGCAGATCCGCCGGGCAAAGCGCGGTTGAGCGCTTTTAGGAAAAATCGATGAAGATTGCGGTCAAGAATCTGGACAACAAGCAGGTGCGCGAGATCGAGGTGCCGGACGCGGTGTTCGGTTACCCGTACAAGGAGCACCTGATTCACGAGGTCGTGCAGGCCTACCTTTCGGGCCGGCGCTCGGGCACGCACAAGGTGAAGACCCGCGCCGAGGTTTCGGGCTCCGGCAAGAAGCTCTGGCGGCAGAAGGGGACGGGCCGCGCCCGCGTGGGCGACATCCGCAACCCCAAGTGGCGCCACGGCGGTATCGTGCACGGCCCGGTCCCGCACGGCCACGAGAAGCATCTTTCGGTGAGGGAGAAGAAGAACGCCCTCAAGTCTGCCCTTTCGAGGAAAGCCGCCGAGGAGCGGATCCTGGTGCTGGAGAGCTTCGACCTGTCCGATCACCGGACGCGCGAGCTGGTCCGACAACTGACCGGCCTGGGCATCGACGGCAAGGCGCTCCTGGTGGACAGCCGGGAGAACGCGAACCTGGCGATGGCGTCACGGAATGTTCCGTCGCTCAAAACGGTTGATGCCCTGGCTGTCAACGTCTATGACGTGGTGGACCGGTCGTTCCTGGTGCTGAGCGAGGGCGCTCTCAACCGCCTGGTGGAGGTGCTCGCGAAATGAGGATCCAGGAAGTCATCCGGCGTCCGTTGATCACCGAGAAGTCGACGGATCAGCGCGAGGACATGAACATCGTGGCTTTCGAGGTCCACCGCGACGCCAACAAGATCGACGTCAAGAAGGCGGTCGAGGACCGGTTCAAGGTCAAGGTGAGCGAAGTGCGGATCGCCCGGGTGCACGGCAAGGTGCGCCGCCAGGGCCGCCACTCCGGCCGCCGGCCGGACTGGAAGAAGGCCTACGTGCGGCTCGCGGCGGGCGAGAAGCAGATCGAGTTCTTCGAGGGGATGTAAGATGCCAGTCAAGGAAAGAAAGCCAGTCAACTCCTCGAGCCGGTTCCAGACGTACCTGACGTTCGACGAGATCACGTCGGACCGGCCGCACAAGGCGCTGACCAAGGGCAAGTCGAAGACGGGCGGGCGCAACAACCAGGGCCAGCTCACCTCGTGGTGGCGTGGCGGTGGTCACAAGCGCAGGTACCGCGTCATCGACTTCAAGCGGGACAAGCACGGCGTCCCCGCGAAGGTCGCGAGCATCGAGTACGATCCGAACCGTTCGGCGCGCATCGCGCTGCTGAACTACGCCGACGGCGAGAAGCGCTACATCCTCTGGCCCAACGGTCTGAAGATGGGCGCCGAGGTGGTGTCGGGGCCGGGCGCCGAGGTCAACCTTGGCAACGCCATGCCGCTGCGCCGCATCCCCCTGGGCACGGTGGTGCACAACATCGAGCTCAAGATCGGCAAGGGCGGCCAGATGGTGCGCAGTGCCGGCGCCGGCGCGCAGCTCATGGCGCGGGACGGCGACTGGGCCCAGGTCAAGCTCCCCTCGGGCGAGGTGCGGCGGGTGCACGTCGAGTGCTACGCCACGGTCGGCCAAGTGGGCAACCTGGAGCACGAGAACGTGTCCATCGGCAAGGCGGGCCGCAACCGCTGGCTCGGTTACAAGCCGCACAACCGCGGCGTGTCGATGAACCCGGTGGACCATCCGATGGGCGGCGGCGAGGGCCGGACCTCCGGCGGCCGGCATCCCACGACGCCGTGGGGTACGCCAACCAAGGGTTATAAGACCCGGAACAACAAGCGCACGGACAGCATGATCGTCCGCCGGCGGAACAAGAAGTAAGGAGCGCAGACGATGGCGCGTTCGCTCAAGAAGGGCTACTTCATCGACGATCCCCTCCTGCGCAAGCTGGAGGGGATGAACGACCGCGGCGAGAAGCGGGTGATCAAGACCTGGTCCCGGCGCTCGACGGTGGTCCCCGAGATGGTCGGGCATACCATTGCGGTGCACAACGGGCAGAAGTTCATCCCGGTCTACGTCAGCGAGAACATGGTCGGCCACAAGCTCGGCGAGTTCGCGCAGACCCGGACCTTCCGTAGCCACGCAGGCAAGAAGGCCGAGAAGGGCGCCCGGCCCCGGTAGGGACCGGCGAGAAGAGGGGAACGAACGATGGAAGTCACAGCACGGCTTCGCTACCTCCGGGGCTCGGCGCAGAAGGTTCGCCTGGTCGCCAACCTGATCCGCGGCAAGAGCGCCCAGGACGCGGTTCATATCCTGGACGTGACCAACAAGGCGGCGGCCCAGCACGTTCAGAAGTGCCTGAAGTCGGCGATCGCCAACGCGGAGAACCGGGACGACCATGTGGACGTCGACCGGCTCTACGTCAAGGAAATCTTCGTGGACGGCGGGCCGATGTTCAAACGGATCCGGCCGGCGCCGATGGGACGGGCATTCCGCGTCCTCAAGCGGCAGAGCCACATCACGATCAAGCTCGACACCCGCAAGGGTGAGAAGAGCAAGGCGTAAGAAAGAGGATCACGGTGGGTCAGAAAACGCACCCCTACGGGTTTCGGCTCGTCTACAACAAGACCTGGCACTCGCGCTGGTACGGCGATCAGAAGTACGCCGACACGCTGCACGAGGACCTGAAGCTCCGCCGCCTGCTCAAGACGAGGCTGTCGCATGCCGGCGTCTCCGAGGTCGACATCGAGCGCGCGGCGGACAAGCTGCGGGTGACGATCTACACCTCGCGGCCGGGCATCATCATCGGCCGCCGCGGCGCCGAGGTGGACAAGCTGCGCGACGAGCTGCAGAAGCAGATGGGGCGCGAAGTCCACATCAACATCCAGGAGATCCAGCGGCCGGAGCTCGACGCCCAGCTCGTGGCGCAGTCGATCGCCGGACAGCTCGAGCGGCGCGTCTCCTTCCGCCGCGCCATGAAGAAGGCCATGGAATCGGCCTTCCGGTTCGGCGCCAAGGGGGTCAAGATCATGGTCTCCGGCCGCCTGGGCGGCGCCGAGATCGCGCGCTCCGAGTGGTACCAGGAGGGGCGGCTGCCGCTCCACACGCTCAAGGCGGACATCGACTACGGCCTGGCCGAGTCGCGCACGACCTACGGCGTGATCGGCTGCAAGGTCTGGGTCTACAAGGGCGATCTCCTGAAAGAAAAGAGCCGGCGGGCTTCTGCCTAGAGCGGGCTTGGAAGAGGTTGACGAATCATGTTGATGCCGAAGAAGGTTAAATTCAGAAAGCAGCAGCGCGGCCGGCGCAAGGGGATGTCCAAGGGCGGCAATTACATTGCCTTCGGGGACTTCGGCCTGCAGGCGCTCGAGCCGGGCTGGGTGACGGCGCGGCAGATCGAGGCCGCCCGCGTGGCGATCAACCGCCACGTCAAGCGCGGCGGCAAGGTTTGGATCCGGGTGTTCCCGGACAAGCCGATCACCAAGAAGCCTCTCGAGACCCGCATGGGCAAGGGCAAAGGCCCCCCAGAGGAGTGGGTCGCGGTGGTGCGGCCGGCGCGCATCCTCTATGAACTGGAGGGCGTCCCGGCGGACATCGCGGAAGAGGCGATGCGGCTGGCTTCCCACAAGCTGGGGATCAAGACGCGGTTCGTCACCCGTCACGAGGAGCTGAGGTGAGACGATGAAGGTTGGCGAGATTCGCGATCAGACGGTCGAAGAGCTGCATGACAAGGAGAGGGAGCTGGCGGACCAGCTCTTCGCTCTGCGCCTGCAGAAGGTCACGGGCCAGCTCGAGAAGCCGGCCCGGATCCGTGAAGTGCGCCGCGACCTGGCGCGCGTTATGACGGTGCTGCGCGAGAAGCGCGGATAAGGTTGGGAGCTACAGACATGGCGGAAGAGAGCACTCAGGAGCAGGCCCAGCCGGAAACCGGACAGACGCCTCGGCAGGTCAAGGTCGGCCGGGTGGTGAGCGACAAGATGAACAAGACCGTGGTCGTGGCGGTGGAGAGCACCGCCACGCATCGGCTCTACCATCGGGCGATGAAGCGGACCACCCGGTTCCACGCGCACGACGAAGAGAACCAGGCCAAGGTCGGCGATCTCGTGGAGATCGTCTCGAGCAGGCCTCTTTCCAAATTGAAACGCTGGCGCATCCGCCAGATCGTCGAGCGGGCCCAGTAAGGCGCAGGTAAGGGATACAAGAAGATGATCCAGATGGGAACCATACTCGACGTGGCCGACAACACCGGCGCGAAAAAGATCGCCTGCATCCACCTGCGCGGCGGCTCGGCGGGCCAGTACGGCCGGCTGGGCGACACGATCACCGCTTCGGTGAAGGAAGCCTCTCCCGACGGCACGGTGAAGAAGGGGCAGGTGGTCAAGGCGGTGATCGTGCGCACCGCCAAGGAACAGCGGCGCAAGGACGGAAGCTACATCCGCTTCGATACCAACTCCGCGGTCCTGATCAACGACGCCGGCGAGCCGATCGGCACCCGCGTGTTCGGTCCGGTTGCCCGCGAGCTGCGCGAGCGGAGATTCATGAAGATCATCTCCCTGGCGCCGGAGGTCATCTGAGATGTCAAAGCTGAATGTGAAGAAGAACGATCAGGTCGTCGTCAAGACGGGCAAGGACCGTGGCGCCCGCGGACGGGTGCTGCGGGTGCTCGCGGCCGACGGCAAGGCGATCGTCGAGCGCGTCAACATGATCAAGCGCCACACGCGTCCGAACCCGAACAAGGGAATCCAGGGCGGCATCCTGGAGCGCGAGGCGCCGATCCAGGTCTCGAACCTGATGGTGATCTGTCCGGAGTGCGGCAAGCCGTCCCGGCTCGGCCGCAAGCGTCTCGAGGACGGACGCGGCGTTCGCGTCTGCAAGAACTGCAGCGCCAACTTCTAGACGTTTGAGGTTTACCGTTATGGCGAAGAACGAAGAAGGCAAGGTCAAGAAGAGCAAGGGCAAGGCCGCCGCAGCCGCGACCGGCCCGTCCGCGCCGCTCCCGGAAGGCTACGTGCCGCGGCTCAAGCAGCGCTATCAGGATGAGATCGTGGCCCGCATCCAGAAGGAGTTCGGCATCGACAATGTGATGGCCGTGCCCAAGATCGAGAAGATCTCCCTCAACATGGGAGTGGGCGAGGCGATCCAGAACATCAAGATCCTGGACGATGCCGCCGAGGAGCTGGCGTCGCTCGCGGGCCAGCGGCCGACGATCACCCGCGCCCAGAAGTCCATCGCGGCCTTCAAGCTGCGGCAGGGCATGCCGATCGGTGCCCGGGTCACGCTGCGCGGCACCCGCATGTGGGAGTTCCTGGACAGACTGATCTCGGTTGCGCTCCCCCGGGTGCGCGACTTCCGCGGCATCTCGACGAAGAGCTTCGATGGCCGCGGCAACTACACCCTGGGCGTCCGCGACCAGTTGATCTTCCCGGAGATCGACTACAACAAGGTCGAGAAGGCTAAGGGAATGAACATCACGATCGTGACGACGGCCGGCAACGACGAGCGCGCACTGTTCCTGCTGCGCGAGCTCGGCATGCCGTTCCAGCGCTAGGAGATTGACTGTGGCGACGACGGCAAAGATCGCGAAGGAAAAGAAGAAGCTGAAATTCGAGGTCCGCCACCGCAACCGGTGCCGGGTCTGTGGCCGCCCGCGCAGCGTCTATCGCAAGTTCGGGCTCTGCCGCATCCACCTGCGGGACCTCGCGCTGCAGGGCTATCTGCCCGGCGTGATCAAGGCGAGCTGGTAAGGTAAAAGGAAGAATGCAATGAGCATGACTGATCCCATTTCGGATCTGCTGACGCGGATCCGCAACGCCCATCTGGCGAAGCACGACCGGCTCGACGTGCCGGTCTCCCGGCTCAAGCTGGAGGTCTGCCGTCTCCTCAAGGAGGAAGGCTTCATCCGCAACTACCGGGAGATCGAAGTCGAGGGCCCGACGAATTCGGTGCGCATCTTCCTGCGCTACAGCGCGCAGGGGGAGCCCGCGATCAACAGCGTGAAGCGCATCAGCAAGCCGGGCCGCCGGGTCTACCGCCGTGCCGGCGAGATCCAGCCGGTGCGCAATGGCCTCGGCGTGGGGATCGTCTCGACGTCGCAGGGTCTGTTGACCGACATCCAGGCGCGCGAGCGCAAGGTCGGCGGCGAGATCCTTTGCGAGCTCTGGTAGGACGCTTGTAGGAGATAACGAAGATGTCGCGCATTGGAAGAATGCCAGTCCCGGTTCCCAGCGGGACCAAGGTCGAGATCCAGGACGGGACGCTCGTCGCCGAAGGCCCGCGTGGCAAGGTGGCGCAGCCGCTGTTCGAAGGTTACCCGGTCAAGATCGAGGACGGAGTGGTCACGATCGAGCGTACCGGCGAGACCGGTCCGGAGCGCGCCAAGCACGGCCTGCTACGGGCCCTGGTCGCGAACGCGGTGCTGGGCGTGTCCACCGGTTTCACGAAGCAGCTCGATATCGTCGGCGTGGGTTACCGCGCCGAGGTCAAGGGTCCCCAGGTGCAGTTCGCCCTCGGCTACTCGCACCCGGTGCTCTACGACATCCCCGAGGGGATCAAGATCGAGATCGAGGCCAAGGCGAACCGCGTGACCGTGACGGGCGCCGACCGCCAGAAGGTTGGCCAGGTCGCGGCCGAGATCCGGGGCCTCCGCCGGCCCGACCCGTACAAGGGCAAGGGCATCAAGTACACGAACGAGGTCCTGCGCCGCAAGGTTGGCAAGGCCGGAGGCAAGTGAGGAATCGGCCATGACCGAGCACGTGACAAAAATGGTTCAGAGGAAGCGGGAGCGCCGCCAGCGCGCCCATCAGCGGGTGCGTGTGCGGGTGAAGGGGACGGCCGAGAGGCCGCGCCTGTCGATCTACAAGAGCGTGAAGTACATCTACGCCCAGGTGATCGACGACGTCCTCGGCCACACGCTCGCCCAGGCGAGCTCCGCCGATGCGGACATCCGGCAGCGGCTCACCGGCGCGGGGAGCAACAAGGACGCGGCGAAGGTGGTCGGCGAAGTGGTCGCCGAGCGCGCCCGGGAGAAGGGGATCGAGAAGGTCGTCTTCGACCGCGGCGGCTACATCTACCACGGCAACGTCAAGGTTCTTGCCGAAGCCGCCCGCGAAAAGGGTCTGCAGTTCTAGGTTTGTGAAGGAGAAGATCTTGGCCAGGGACTTTGAGCGCGAAAGCGAGTTTTTTGAGCAGGTCGTCCATATCAACCGCGTGACCAAGGTGGTCAAGGGCGGCAAGAACTTCTCGTTCTCTGCCCTGGTGGTGATCGGGGACGGCAACGGCCGCGTCGGCTATGGCGCCGGCAAGGCGAAGGAGGTGCCCTCGGCGATCCGCAAGGGCATCGAGATCGCCAAGCGGAACATGATCCAGGTGCCGCTCAAGGGCAGCACGATCCCGCACGAGGTGCTGGGTGTCTTCGGCGCCGGACGGGTGCTGATGAAGCCCGCTTCGGCGGGCACGGGCGTGATCGCGGGCGGTCCGGTGCGGGCGGTCATCGAGACCGCGGGCATCCAGGACATCCTGACCAAGTCCCTGGGCTCGACCAACCCCCACAACGTGGTCAAGGCGACCTTCCACGCGCTGCTCAGCCTGCGTCAGGCCGAGGATGCCCTGCGCCTGCGCGGAGTGAACGTCCGGACCGCCGCTGCCCCGGCAACCCCGGGAGTACCGCCGGCCACCCCGACCACCCCGGCCGAACCGAGCGCCGAGCCGGTCGAAGCGGGCGCCTGAGGAGCTAAGAGATGGCTGACAACCAGGAAGGCAAGAAAATCCGGATCCGGCAGGTGCGCAGCAGCATCGGCACGAAGAGCGGGCACCGCGAGGTGCTCCGCGGTCTCGGCCTGCGCCGGATTCGTCACGAGGTCGTGCGGGAGGACACCCCTGCCGTCCGCGGCATGGTGAACAAGGTCCGGTACCTGCTGGAAGTTCACGAGGAACAATCATGAAACTGCATGAGCTGTCCCCGGCCAAGGGGAGCAAGCACTCCAAGAAGCGGGTCGGGCGCGGTCCCGGCTCGGGCCTCGGCAAGACCGCGGGCAAGGGCGAGAAGGGGCAGAAGTCGCGCTCCGGCTACGCGCAGCGCCTCGGCTTCGAGGGTGGCCAGATGCCGCTCATCCGCCGGGTGCCGAAGCGCGGGTTCACGAACATCTTCAAGACCGACTACGCGGTGGTGAACCTGTCGCAGCTCGCCGAGCTCGACGGGGATGTCACGCCCGAGGTCCTGGCCGAGCGCGGCATGGTCCGCTCCGGCAAGCCGGTCAAGGTGCTGGGCGACGGCGAGATCGGCAAGGCGCTCAAGGTGACGGCGAACAAGTTCAGCAAATCCGCCCGCGCCAAGATCGAGGCGGCGGGCGGGAGCTGTGAGGAGCTGCAGGCGTGATCGAAAGCTTCCGCAACATCTTCGCGATCCCCGACCTCCGCAAGCGCGTCCTGTTCACGTTCGGGCTGCTGGCGATCTACCGGATCGGGTGTCAAATCCCGACTCCGGGCGTCGACCCGCAGGCACTGATCGAGTTCATGAAGCAGGCGCAGGGGAGCTTCCTCGGGTTCGTCAACACCTTCACCGGTGGCAGCCTGGAAAAGATCGCGGTGTTCGCCCTGGGCATCATGCCCTACATCACCGCGTCGATCATCCTGCAGCTGTTGACGGTGGTGTGGCCCTACTTGGAAAAGCTGTCCAAGGAAGGCGAGCTGGGACGGCGGAAGATCACGCAGTACACGCGCTACGGCGCGGTGCTGATCTCGATCATCCAGGGCACGGGCATCGCCCTGTTCCTGGAGGCCCAGCGCACGCCGGGCGGCGCAGCGCTGGTGCCGAACCCGGGCTGGGGCTTCCGCGCCATGACCGTGATCACGCTGACTACCGGCACGGCCTTCATCATGTGGCTGGGCGAGCAGATCAGCGAGCGCGGCATCGGCAACGGCATCTCGTTGATCATCTTCGCGGGCATCGTGGTAGGGCTGGTCCCGGCCATCGGCAAGACCGTCGACGCCATGCAGCAGGGGAACATCGCGTTCCTCACGATCCTGATCCTGCTGCTGTTCATGGTCGCGGTCGTCGCCTTCATCGTCTACATGGAGAGGGCACAGCGCAGGATACCCGTGCAATACGCGAAGCGGGTCGTGGGCCGGCGCGTCTATGGCGGCCAGAGCACCTACCTGCCGCTGCGGGTCAACACCGGCGGCGTGATCCCTGTGATCTTCGCCAGCTCGGTCGTGACCCTGCCGTCGGTCATCGCGGGGATGTTCAGCGAGACCGAGTGGCTGCAGCGTGTCGGCAGCGCCGTCGGCTGGGGTGAGCCGATCTACTACCTCCTGCAGGTGGTGACGATCATCTTTTTCTCGTACTTCTACGTGTCGATCATCTTCAACCCGGCCGACCTGGCGGAGAACATGCGGAAGTATGGCGGGTTCATCCCCGGCATCCGCCCCGGCAAGCGGACGGCGGAGTACATCGACCGCATCCTGACCCGCATCACGCTGGTGGGCGCGATCTACCTCGCCGCTGTGACGGTGCTCCCCGAGTTCCTCCTGACCGGCTTCAACGTGGCCGGCATCCCGGGGATCGGGCGCTCGATCGCCCCCTTCTTCCCGGCGTGGTTCACCGAGGGCCTCGGGATCAACTTCTACTTCGGCGGCACCTCGCTCCTCATCGTGGTCGGCGTCGCGATGGACACGATCCAGCAGGTCGAAAGCCAGCTCGTGATGCGCAACTACGAGGGGTTCATGAAGAAGGGTCGAATTCGTGGTCGGCGGAGCTGAAAATCGGGCTACTGGCCGTCCCCGGATCGTCCTGCTCGGCCCTCCGGGCGCGGGCAAGGGGACGCAGGCGGAGCTGCTCGCGAGCCAACTCGGCGTGCCGGCGATCTCGACCGGCGACATGCTGCGCCAGGCGGTCTCGTCGGGCGCGGAGCTCGGCCGCAAGGTGCAGAGCATCATGGCCTCCGGCGCGCTGGTCGACGACGCGACCATGGCCGACGTGGTGAAGGACCGGCTGGCCAAGGCGGACGCCCGGCAGGGGTTCCTGCTCGACGGCTACCCCCGGACGCTCCCCCAGGCCCACACCCTCGAGGGCATCCTGACCGAAGCCGGGCGGGAGCTCGATGCGGTCCTCCTCGTGGAGGTTCCGGAGGAGGAACTGGTGCGGCGGGCGGTGCTAAGGCAGCGGGAAGACGATCGCGAGGAAGTCGTCCGCGAACGACTTCGGGTATATCGGGAAAAAACGGAGCCCTTGATCGGTTACTATAGAGAGCGCGGTCTGCTCTACCCGATCGATGGCAATCTCCCGGTCGAACAGGTGACGTCCCAGATGTTGATCGCGCTGGGGGTGAACGGCTGATGGTGCTGAAGACCCCCGGCGAGATCGAGCTGATGGACCAGGCCAACCGGATCGTCCTGAAGGTCCTGGACGAGGTTGGCGCCATCATCGCTCCGGGTGTGACGCCGCGCGAGCTGGACCGCCTCGCCGAACGGGTCATCCGCGGCGCGGGCGGCGTGCCGGCCTTCCTGAACTACCGAGGCTACCCGGCGACGCTGTGCATTTCCGTCAACGACGTGATCGTGCACGGCATCCCCAACGACGTTCCTCTCAAGGGGGGGCACATCGTGGGGATCGACTGCGGTGTCCTGTACAAGGGGTACTACGGCGACGCGGCGCGCACGTTCGCGGTGGGCGAGGTCGACGACGAGGCGAAGCGCCTTCTCGCGGTGACCGAGGAGGCTCTTCGGCTGGCCGTCGAGCAGGTCCGTCCGGGGGGCCGCCTGTCGGACATCGGACACGCGGTCCAGCAGCACGCCGAGGGGCACGGCTTCTCGGTGGTGCGCGAATTTTCGGGGCACGGGATCGGGACCTCGCTGCACGAGGAGCCGCAGGTGCCCAACTACGGCAAGCCGGGTAAGGGGCCGAAGCTCCGCCCCGGTCTCGTGCTGGCGATCGAGCCGATGGTCAATGCCGGCAAGGCCGGTGTCCGGATGGATGCCGATGGCTGGACGGCGCGGACCGTGGACGGTTCCCGGTCGGCCCACTTCGAGTTTTCGGTGGCCGTGACCTCGTCGGGGGCCCGCGTCTTGGGTTTGACCTGATACGGGGTTTGAGCTGAGACAGGAGAAGAGAGCGTTTGTCCAAAAAAGAAGAGGCGATCGAGGTCGAGGCCACGGTGATCGAACCGCTCCCCAACGCGATGTTCCGCGTGGAGCTGGACAACAAGCACCAGGTTCTGACACACATCTCCGGCAAGATGAGGAAGCATTTCATCCGCATCCTGCCGGGCGACCGGGTCCTGGTGGAGCTGTCTCCGTACGACCTCACTCGGGGCCGGATCGTCTACCGTCTGAAGTAGGCGGGTGAAAGGAAGTCGGTCATGAAAGTACGTTCGTCGGTGAAGAGGATCTGCCCGAAATGCAAAGTCGTCCGCCGCAAGGGCGTCGTGCGGGTCATTTGCGAGAACCCGAAACACAAACAGCGTCAGGGGTAGGTAAGACATGGCACGTATCTCAGGGGTAGACCTGCCCCAGAACAAACAGGTTTGGATCGGGCTCACGTACATCTATGGCATCGGACGCTCGCGCTCGCGCGACATCCTGGCGAAGGCCGAGGTGCCGGACGTCACGAAGGTGAAGGACCTCACGGAGGACGAGGCTCGTCGGATCCGCAAGGTCATCCAGGACGAGGGCCGTGTGGAGGGTGACCTGCGCAAGGAGGTCAGCCAGAACATCAAGCGCCTGATGGAGATCGGGAGCTACCGGGGGGTGCGCCACCGCAAGGGGTTGCCGGTCCGGGGCCAGCGGACCCAGACCAACTCCCGAACCCGCAAGGGTCCGCGCCGCGGCGCTGTCGCCGGCAAGAAGAAGGCGACGAAGAAGTAAGCAGGAGCCAGGAGACCAACGATGGCCAAAGTCGAGAAGAAGGACCGCAAGAGCGGCAAGCGCAAGGAGAAGCGCAACGTCCCTCACGGGGTGGCTCACATCCAGGCCACCTTCAACAACACGATCGTCTCGATCGCCGATCCGGAGGGGAATCTCCTCTCGTGGTCGTCGGCCGGGCGGATCGGGTTCAAGGGATCGCGCAAGGGCACGCCGTTCGCGGCCCAGGTCGCCGCGCAGAACGCGGGCGGCAATGTCAAGGACGTGGGGATGCGCTCCGTGGACGTCCTGGTCAATGGACCGGGCGCGGGCCGCGAGTCGGCGATCCGCGCGCTCCAGGCCTCGGGCCTGGAGGTCAAGTCGATCAAGGACGTGACCCCCATTCCCCACAATGGCTGCCGGCCGCGCAAGCGCCGCCGGGTCTAGCCACCGGGTCGAAAAGCAGCAGCACCGGGATCGCCGAGCCCTGCCGGGTGTGCCGGGGGGCTCCTCGGGCGTCTTCCCAAGTTGAAGTCCCCGTAGCCTCGGGGAGAGGACGTCAAGGTCAAGGAGAACACAAGTGGCCAGATATTCGGGACCCGTCTGCCGGCTCTGCCGCCGGGAGCGGATGAAGCTGTTTCTCAAGGGTGACCGCTGCTTCAAGGAGAAGTGCGCGGTCGAGCGGCGCAACTTCCCGCCGGGCCAGCACGGCACGCGGCGCGGCCGTCGGACGCTGGGCTACGGCCTGCAGCTCCGCGAGAAGCAGAAGGTCAAGCGCATCTACGGCGTGCTCGAGAGCCAGTTCCGCAACTATTTCGAGGAGGCCGACCGCCGCAAGGGCATCACCGGCGAGAACCTCCTGGTGATGCTGGAGCGGCGGCTCGACAACGTCGTCTACAGCCTGGGCTTCGCGGCTTCGCGGCCCCAGGCGCGGCAGCTCGTCCGCCACGGCCACGTGCTGGTGGACGGCCGCAAGGTCAGCATCCCCTCGTACCAGGTCAAGGCCAGCGAGTCGGTCGTGGTCAAGGAGGGCAGCCGCAAGAACCCGATGATCCGGTCGAGCGTCGAGACCGCGCGGGGCCGGGGTGTCCCGGAGTGGCTGGAGCTCGACGCCGAGAACGTGAGCGGCAGGGTGCTGCGCCTGCCGTCGCGCGAGGACATCAAGCTGCCCATCCAGGAGCAGTTGATCGTCGAGCTCTACAGCCGCTGATCCACATAACCCCAGGGGCTAACCCAGGGAAGGAGTCTCACCATGCTTTGGAAAGGTTTCCAGCGCCCGAAGCGCCTCGAGGTCGATCAGGAGAGCCTGACCCCGACCTACGGCCGCTTCACCGCCCAGCCGTTCGAGCGTGGCTTTGCCACGACGATCGGCAACGCCCTGCGGCGCTGTTTGCTGTCCTCCATCGAGGGGGCGGCCATTACGGCGATCAACATCGAAGGAGTGCTCCACGAGTTCTCCTCGATCCCGGGCGTGCAGGAGGATGTGACGGACATCATCCTCAATCTCAAACAGATCCCGTTCCGTCTGCACACGGACGAGCCCAAGGTGCTCTCCATCGACGTGCAGGGGCCGGGCAACGTCACCGCCGGCCAGATGGCCGAGGATCCTCAGGTCGAGATCCACGACCAGGAGGTCCACGTGGCCACCCTCAACGAGGAGGGTCATCTCAAGCTGCAGGCGCAGTTGCGGAAGGGGCGCGGCTACGTCGCCGCCGACCGCAACTTCGATGAAGCGATGGGCATCGGCTGGATCCCGCTGGACTCGGCACACAGCCCGGTCCGGCGCGTCAACTACCGCGTCGAGGCCGCGCGCCTCGGCCAGACGACCGACTACGAGCGCCTGATCCTCGAGGTATGGACCAACGGGACCATCAGCCCCGAGGAGGCGGTTTCGCTGGCGGCCATGCTGCTCAAGGATCACCTCGGCATCTTCATCCAGAGCGAGGAAAGCCTGCGGCACGACGGCGGCGAGCTGGGCCGCGAGGAGCTGGCCGGGCTCGACGCCCTGCTGGCCAAGAACATCGACGAGCTCGACCTGTCGGTCCGGTCGGCCAACTCGCTCAAGAACGCCAACATCCACACCCTGCGCGACCTCGTCCGGCGGACCGAGAAGGACATGCTGGAGACGAAGAACTTCGGCAAGAAGTCGCTGGAGGAGGTCCAGGAGGTCCTGGACAAGCTGGGTCTTTCGCTCGGCATGGAAGTGCCGGGAGCCGGAGCCACGGCCTGAAGGCCGTGACTTCAGGAGGGACATCATGCGTCACGCTGTCAAGGGCAGGAAGCTGGGACGGACCACCAGCCACCGTACGGCCATGTTCCGCAACCAGCTCCAGTCGCTCATGGAGAGCGAGCGGATCATCACGACTCTGCCGAAGGCCAAGGAGCTGCGGCCGATCGCGGAGAAGGTGATCACCCGCGGCAAGCACGGCACGGTCCATGACCGGCGCTGGGCCTTGCAGTGGCTGATCAAGCGCGAGCTGGTCAAGAAGGTTTTCGACGAGATCGCGCCGCGCTTCACCGAGCGTCCGGGCGGCTACCTGAGGATCGTCAAGCTGGGACCCCGCCAGGGCGACGGCGCTGAAATGGCGGTCCTCGAGTTGGTCGAGCGGGAGGCAGCCGCGGCCCCGGCCGAGGCTCCCAAGGACACCAAGGCCAAGAAGGAGCCGAAGCCGAAGCCGGCCAAGGAGAAGACGGCCAAGGACAAGGCTGCCAAGGACAAGGATGCCAAGCCCAAGAAGGCGGCGGGGGACAAGAAGCCCGCCAAGAAGGAGGGCACGGAGAAGACGAAAAAGGGTGGCAGCCAGCAGAAGGGCGCCACCCGCCAGAAGCAGGGCTAGTCTCCTCTTTCTTCAGATCCTCGCAACGGCCGGCGCTCGCGCCGGCCGTTTGCGTTTCAGCCTACAATCCCGCCGTGCCCAGCCCCTCACGCCTCGGCCGCAACGTCCTCGCCCTGTCGGTGGTGAGCTTCCTCACCGACGTGGCGAGCGACATGACCTACCCGCTGCTGCCTCTGTTCCTTTCCTCCGTGCTCGGCGTGAGCGCCACCGCCGTGGGCGCGATCGAGGGGGCGGCCGAGTCCACGGCGGCTTTGCTCAAGCTGGCCAGTGGCTGGCTGTCGGACCGGGTGCGGCGGCGCAAGCCGCTGGTGCTTCTGGGCTACGGCATTGCCTCGCTGATCCGGCCGCTGATCGGATTGGCCCAATCGGCGACGCAGGTGCTCGCCGTCCGGGTCACCGACCGGGTGGGCAAGGGGATTCGCACCTCCCCTAGAGATGCCCTGATCGCGGACTCGGTCGATCCGGCCATCCGCGGTAGGGCATTCGGCTTTCATCGGGCCGCGGACCATGCCGGGGCCGTGGTGGGGCCGCTCCTGGCTTTCGCTCTGCTGCGCTGGACGGAAATGGACCTCCGGCAGCTCTTCCTGCTGACGATCGTTCCGGGCGTTCTTGCCGTGGCCGCACTCGCTTTCGGGGTCCGCGAGGTGCCCCGCGTCACCGAGGCGTCAAAGCAGTTCGATCCGCACGCGCGGCTCGGGGGGCGTTTCTGGGCGTTTCTGGGCATCGTCTTCATCTTTACGCTCGGGAACTCGACCGACGCCTTCCTGCTGTTGCGCGCCGCCGACCTGGGAGTCGATGCCTCCCTGATCCCGATCCTCTGGGCCATGCTGCACGTGGTGAAGTCGCTCTCCAGCACGCCGGGCGGAGCGCTGTCGGACCGGCTCGGGCGCAAGCCGCTCCTGATCGCGGGATGGCTGGTCTACGCTGGGGTTTACTTCCTTCTCGGACGGCCAGGAGCCGAGTGGCAGGCCTGGGCGCTCTTCGCCGTCTACGGGATCTACTTCGGTTTGACCGAGGGGGTCGAAAAGGCGCTCGTCGCTGACCTCGTCCCTGCCGACCGGCGGGGGGCGGCTTTCGGGTGGTACAACCTGGCCCTCGGGTTGGGAGCGTTGCCGGCATCCCTGATCTTCGGCGCGATGTGGGACCGCTGGGGGCCGGCGACGGCGTTCACGTTCGGCGCGGGGATGGCCCTGGCCGCGGCCGTGGGGATCGCCGCGGTCGCTCCGCGTCAGGCCGCGGCCTTGCCCGCGATCCGCAAGTAGCCTTTCTCCCGTGCTTCTTTTTCCACGGTGGAGCGCCCCAGGGCGAGCCCCGCTTCCAGGCGGATCTCCGTGAATCCGGCGCGGGTTGCCTGATCAAGGACTTCCTCCAGATCCTTTCGGGAGGCGGCGGTCCGGACCTGGACGGCCAGACGGGCGCGGAGATCCTGGCTGCCTTCGAGCAGGGCGAGGGCTTCCCGGCCCTGGCCGGCGACCGCCAGAGCGAGCGCCTGACTGTCGGTGGCGCCTTGACGCTCGAGCTCCGCGGCGGCTTGCCCGGCCAGCTCGACGGCCTTCGTCCTGTCGCCCTGTTCCATGGCGAGGATGGCGAGAGCGAGACGGCTCTCGGCCGCGGTGCCTTTCTCTCCAAGCTTTTCGCGCAGGGCCAGGGCTTCCTCATGGCTCTTGCGGGCCTCTGGAAGCTTGCCTTCCCGGGCCAGGACCTCTCCCAGGCCGAACAGGGCGTAGGCCATGGAGCTCTGGCTTCCCGTTTCGCGGCAGGCGGCCAGGGAGGTTTCGAAGCTCTTCCGGGCGGCGGCCAGGTCCCCTTGATCGAGGAAGAGAGTCCCCAGGTTGTTGAGCGAGGAGACCTCGCCGATCCGCTGGCCGGTCTCCTTCCGGAGCCGCAGCGCGAGATCGTGACGCTGGCGGGCGCCCGCCAGATCCCCCCTGCGCCGGAGGGCCACGCCGAGATTGTCCAGGGCGTAAGCCTCGCCGCTCTTGTCCCCCTGCTCGCGGCGGATTGCCAGCGCCTGCTCGAAGAGCTTGCCCGCCTCGTCCAGCCGACCGCGGCGCAGGAGCACGCCGGCCAGGTTGTTGAGGGCGTAGGCCTCGCCCGCCCTGCTGCCGATCTCCCGGGAAACGGCGAGGACTTCTTCGTAGAGCTGGCTCGCGCGGTCGAGGTCCCCCTGGCTGCGGAGGACGACGGCGATGTTGTTCAAGGCTCCGGCCTCGGCACCACGGTTGCCGATGGAGCGGTAGGTGTCCAGGGCCTCTTCGTAGAGCCGAGAGGCTTCGGCGAGCTCTCCGCGGTCGAAGTGTACGTTGGCCGCGTGGGTGAGGGCCTCGGCCAGTCCGGCCCGGTCGCCCTTGGCGGCGTAGAGGCGCTGCCCCTCGGCGCAGGCGGCGAGGGCCGGTGGAGCCTGACCCAGGTTGCGCAGGGCGCGGCACTCCATGAGACGGGCCTGCGCGACCATCAGGGTCGCTCTCTGCCCGGAAGCTTTTCCCGCTGCGCGAGCTGACGCGGACCGCTGGCGCTGGAAGTCGGCGCGGGCCCCGGCCGCCATGGCCTCGGCGAGGTCGATCCGGGGGTCCTCGCTGGACGGAGGCGGGAGAGTGCGGAGAGCGTCCGTCGTGGCGAGCGCCTCTTCGACCTGGCCCGCCGCGGTCTGGGCCGCCGCGAGCCGGAGCCCGTGGTCCAGGTCGTCCGGGAACATCGACCAGAGGTCCCAGTAGATCTGCACGGCTCGCCGCCAATCCTGAATGGTCTCGCGGTAGCGCCCCTCGATGAGGAGGCGGTCCTCCGGAGGCAGGTTCGCGGAGAGGTCGAAAGCGGCCTTGGCTTCTTCCCGCGCCCGGCGGTCGTAGCCGAGGGTGGTCAGGGCCGAGGCGAGCCCCGAATGGGCAAGGGCGTTGCGCGGGTCGGCCGCGACCGCCCGTTCGAGGAGCTCGCGCGCGGCGGCGGGCTCGAACAGCCGCAGCCGGTTGATCCCTTCCGAATAGAGGCGGGCCGCGTCGGTGCTGGAGGCTCTAGCCACCTGTACCTTTACGTCGCCTGCACCCATCTCCTCCCGGAGACGGCGGCCGGCTTTCGCGACCAGGTCGAACAGCTCCGCTTCCGGTCCGGTCTCGGCCACTGAGGTGGTCTCGCCGGCCAGGGTGTCCTGCAGCCGGACGTCGAGGCGGATCTTGCGCCCGGCAGGGCTCTCCAGGATCGCGAAGGAGCCGAGGACCACGGCATCGCTCCCCAGGAGGGTACGCACGCGGGAAAGGGTGTCCGCCGCCAGGCTGTTCGCATCGCTCAGCCCCAGCTCCACCTTGGCGCGGGCCACGTTCTCGCCGGGGACGATCCTCAGCCCCTCTCCGGCCCCAAGCTCGGATGCGAGCATCTCGGCGATCCCGGTGGAGAGCCACTCCGTTCCGGGCGTCCGGCTCAGGTTCTGGAACCCGAGCACCGCGACGGAACGGCGCGGCCTGATCCCCTCGGTCAGACGGGCCAGGCGCTGCTCCGGCGTCTGTTCCTGCTCGGCGCGCCAGCCGAGATAGCGGAACGTGCCGATGCCGGCCGCGAGAAGGAGCAGAGCGGCGAGGGCGACGAGTTGAAGCTTGTTTTTCTTCGTGGGTGGAGGAGCAGGGGCCGGCTTCTCTTCTTCGACTTTCGGCGTGACGGGTCCGGTCAGGAACTGGATGGCCTCAGGAGCCGAGTGGAACCTCGCTGCCGGATCGCGCTCCAGGCAACGGAGGATGGCCGCTTCCCAGCGAGCATCCAGGCCGGGCACGTGCACCCGCGGCGAGGCGGGCCTCTCCTGCAGACGGCGGACGGCCACGGAGAGCGCCGTGTCGCCCACGAACGGCACGGTCCCGGTCAGCATCTCGTAGAGGACGATGCCGAGGGCATAGATGTCGACCGCGCCGGTGATCTCCTTGCCTTCGACCTGCTCGGGCGCGAGGTAGGCGGGGGTGCCCACGACTCCGGCATGGGCGGTCAGGGTCATGGCGTCCTCGCCGGACTCCAGGCGAGCGAGGCCGAAGTCGGTGACCACCGCCCTGGGTGTCCCCCGAGCTTCGGAGAGAACGACATTGCCCGGCTTCAGGTCGCGATGGACGATCCCGGCCTGGTGCGCGGCGTGGAGGGCCTCCGCGATCTGCCGCGCCACGGGCAGCGCTTCCTCGGTGGACATCGGGCCGGCGCGCCGGAGCCGCTGCGCCAGGGTCTCCCCTTCGAGCAGCTCCATGGTGAGGAAGATGCCTCCGCCATGGAAAGCCACGTCGAAGATCCGGCAGACGTTCGGGTGGGTGACCTTGCGCGCGAGCTGGATCTCGCGCCGGAACCGCTCGATCGCCAGGTTGTCGCGGGAGACGTCGCCGCGCACGGTCTTGAGCGCGACGCGCTCGCGCAGCTCCTGGTCCTCGACCTCATAGACCTCGCCCATGCCGCCGCGGGCCAGGAAGCGCACGACGCGGTAGCGCTCCGCGATCTTCTCGCCGGGGGCGAACGCGGGCTCGCCGGAGGGGCGCGGGGCCGAAGGCAGGGTCGGAGCGACCGCGATCGGTACGCCGGTGAGCGTCGGGGGAGTCGCACCCGCGATCGTGACGTCTCCCTGGGAGGGGTCCGCCCCGGGCCGCCGCACGCCGAACTGGTGGTTGCAGTCCGAGCAGCGGATCCGGACGCGGGGCGGCGTCTCCGCCCCAATGGAGAAGCGCAGCCTCTGACCGCAGCCGGGACAGACGACGGTAAAGGACGACGTGGCGGCCGAGGATGGCTGGCTCATCAATGTAAAACCCGGAAGTTATGGACATTCTACCCTAGTTGATCCCATCCTCCCTCTCCCCAGCCCTCTCCCTCACCTGCGTGAGGGAGAGGGAGCCCACCCACCCATCCATTCCTCTTCCCCCAGCGCTCCATCTTCTGTCAGGATGCCCGCCATGACTCGCACCCTTCGCCTGATGTCGATCCTGCTCCTGCTCGCCGTGCCTGTGCTCCATGCCCAGGAAGAGAAGGCCGAGAAGACCGTCCCCCCCTCGCCGCCGCGCGCCGAGGGCAAGGGCCCGTTCCGGCGCCTGATCCTCCGCGGCCTGACCGTGATCGACGGCACCGGCGCCCCGCCCATGGGGCCGGCGGACATCGTCATCGAGAAGACCCGCATCGTCCAGATCGTCTCGGTCGGCAGCCCGGGCATGACGATCGACCCGGAGGGCCGCCCCAAGGCCGAGCCGGGGGATGAGGAGATGGACCTCTCCGGCATGTACGCCCTTCCCGGGCTGATCGACATGCATGGCCACATCGGCGGCAAGGAGCAGGGCACCACGGCCGAGTACGTCTTCAAGCTCTGGATGGGGCACGGCATCACCACCATCCGCGACCCGGGCTCGGGCAACGGGCTGGAGTGGACGCTGGAGCACAAGGCGAAGAGCGCGAAGAACGAGATCACCGCGCCGCGCATCGAGGCCTACGTCTTCTTCGGGATGGGCCGCGACAAGCCGTTCCTGACCCCGGACGAGGCGCGCAAGTGGGTGGGCGAGGTCGCGGCCAAGGGGGCGGACGGCCTCAAGTTCTTCGGCTACCGGCCGGACATCATGCAGGCGGCGATCGAGGAGGCGAAGAAGCGCGGGCTGCGCAGCGCCTGCCACCACGCGCAGATGAACGTCTCGCGGGTCAACGTCCTGACCTCGGCGCGCTGGGGCCTGACCTCCATGGAGCACTGGTACGGCCTGCCCGAGGCGCTCTTCGACGGCCGCACCGTCCAGGACTATCCGCTCGACTACAACTACAGCGACGAGTCGCACCGCTTCGGCGAGGCCGGAAAGCTCTGGAAGCAGGCAGCCGTTCCGGGCTCCGAGCGCTGGAACCAGGTGATCGACGAGCTGATCGCCCTGGACTTCACGATCGACCCGACCCTGACCATCTACGAGGCGAACCGGGACCTCATGCGCGCCCGCCGTGCCGAGTGGCACGAGGAGTACACGCTCCCTTCGCTCTGGGATTTCTACGCGCCGAGCCGCAAGTCCCACGGCTCCTATTGGCTGCACTGGACCACCGACAACGAGGTGGAATGGCGGGAGAACTACCGCATCTGGATGGCCTTCCTCAACGATTACAAGAACCGCGGCGGCCGGGTGACCACCGGTTCGGACAGCGGCTACATCTACAAGCTCTACGGTTTCGACTACATCCGCGAGCTGGAGCTGCTGCGCGAGGCCGGCTTCCACCCGCTCGAGGTCATCCGCGCTGCGACGCTGGACGGCGCCGAGGCTCTCGGCCTGGACAAGGAGATCGGCTCGATCGAGCCCGGCAAGATGGCCGACCTGGTCATCGTCGGCGAGAATCCGCTCGAAGACTTGAAAGTCCTCTACGGCACCGGCACGATCCGGGTGACCCCGGAGAACAAAGTGGTGCGGGTCGGCGGCGTCCGCTACACGGTCAAGGACGGCATCGTCTACGACGCCAAGCAGCTCCTGGCGGATGTCCGGCGGATGGTCAAGGAGGCCAAGGAGAAGGAAGGCAAGCAGATCGTGCAGCCCGGGATGGAGAGTCCATAGGCGGCTAGCGGTCTTGTGTCCTTCGCCACGGTTTTCCGGGCCGCCTGAATCTATCGGCGTCTCGCTTGAGCTATAAACGGCTTGGCGATAGGTTCGGGCAGCCGGCGATAGATCCAGGCGAGGCGCCGATAGGTTCAGGCAGCCGGCGATAGACTATTTTGAGCCGCGGATAGACAAAGGCGGGCGCCGATAGGCCAAGTCGAGCCGCGATAGCCTGAAAGGAAGCGCCGATAGGCTTGAGGGAGCCAGCTATAGGCTATGTCGAGCCGACGAAATTGGCTTAAGAGCTCGGGCGTTGAGGTTCTGCTGATGCGGGAGGTTCCGATCAACGGTGACGAGTGCGCCTGTTACGCAGCTGCAGTTTTAGCGAAGAGGGCCGATTTGGCTGCCTCGAGAACAGCGATCGCGTGCTCGCGCGTCACGGACGGGAAGTCCATCAGGAAGTCGTCCAGGGAGTCGCCACCCTGCAGGTAGTCGAGTAGGGCCTGGACGGGAACACGGGTTCCCGCGAAAACTGGAGTGCCCCCGAGACGCTCGGCTGTCGATGTGATGAGGGGATCGGGAAGAGGCATTCGCTTTTCTCCTGGGCAAAAATCCTACCATGGCTCATGGGAGTAGCCATGCCCTTCCCTGACTACGGGACGGGGCGGCGAAGGAGAGGGCTTGGACCCGTTCCGCCCCCGCGCCGGTCAGCGCCGGGCAATCCTTGCCGGGATCTATCCATAGAGGATCCGCAGCGCGAAGATCAGCACTGGCTGGAAGATGTAGGGGAAGACCCGCCAGGCCAGCATCAGGCCGAGCAACGAGATCATCGGCTGGTGCAGGAGGGTGTTGTAGCGCGCCGACATCTCGTTGCTCATGAAGGCGGGCAGCACGGCGCTGCCGTCGAGCGGCGGCAGGGGCAGCAGATTGAATAGAAAGAGCAGCAGGTTGAGGCAGAAGAAGATCGAGAGCGGCACGATCGACGCCTCGGCGAACCCGCCCTGGACCGACGCGCCGACCAGCCGCTCGAACTGCGGCGGCGCGGGCACGTAGATCCCGGCGTTGAGCCCGAGCCGCAGGATCGTCCCCGAGATCAGTACGAGGATCAGGTTGCCGGCCGGACCGGCGAGCGCCATGATCGCAGCCCGCTTGGGGTAGCGGTGCGCCCAGAGCGGATCGTAGGGCGCGCTCGCCCAACCCATCATCCATCCGCCTTGGGTCAAGGCAAAAGTGACGATCGGCACAAGAACCATCCCGAACGGCTCGCGCTGGATGTGGGGGAGCGGGTTGAGGCTGACCTGCCCCCCCTCATAGGCCGTCGTGTCGCCCAGCTTTTTCGCCGCGAAGGCGTGACCCGCTTCGTGAAGGGTGGTCGAGAAGAGGAAGACCACGAACCAGATCAGGCCGAGGACGAGGATGTCGGGGGTCACGCCCGGCTCAGGTACTTGTTCTCGCGGGTGTCGATGATGATCCTGGTGCCGGGCTCGATGAACGGCGGCACCATGACCACGAGGCCGGTTTCCATCTTGGCCGGCTTGTACGATGCGCTCGCCGTCGCCCCCTTCATGCTGGGCTCGGTGTCCACCACTTCCAGGGTCACCGTGTTCGGCAGCTCGATGCCCACCGCCTTCTCGTCGTAGAAGTCGACCTGGATCACGGTGTTCGGCAGCAGGTAGAGCAGCGTGTCGCCGAGCGTCTCGTTCTCCATCGTGACCTGGTCGTAGGTCTCCTGGTTCATGAAGTGGTGGCCCGACGGATCGGAGTAGAGGTACTCCATCGGCATGGTTTCGAGGATCGCGCGCTCGACCCGTTCGGTCGAGCTGAAGCGGTGGTCGAAGCTGTTGCCGGTCTTGAGGCTGCGCATCCGGGCCTGCACGAAACCGCGCAGGTTGCCGGGCGTGACGTGCTTTACCTCCATGAGGCGGCAGACATCGTTCTCGAACAGGATGCACATGCCGACCTTCATATGGCTCGCTTGAATCAAGGTTCCATCTCCATTGATATCGGGTTGCGAGGAGCTATTCGTGCTCCTCCTCATGGTGTTTCTTCGCGTTGGCCACGATCTTCTCCTGCACAGGCTTCGGCACTTCTTCGTAGTGCGAGAACTCCATGTGGAAGGTCGACCGGCCCTGGGTCATGGCGCGCAGCACGCGGGCGTACTCGAGCATCTCGGACATGGGCACCGTGGCCTTGATGACCTGGGAACCGTTGACCGAGTCCATCCCCTGCGGGCGGCCGCGCCGGTGGGAGAGGTCGCCCATGATGTCGCCCGTGAACTCTTCGCTGGTGTGGACTTCCACCTTCATGATGGGCTCGAGGATGGTCGGCGCAGCTTTGGCCATGGCGTCCTTGAAGGCCAGGGAGCCGGCGATCTTGAACGCCATTTCCGAGGAGTCGACGTCGTGGAACTGGCCGTCGAGCAGGCGCACCTTGAAGTCGACCACGGGGTAGCCGGCGAGATAGCCGCGCCGGCGGGCGTCCTGGATGCCCTTTTCCACGGCCGGCCGGTAGTTGTTCGGGATGGCGCCGCCGAAGATCTCGTCCGCGAAGGTGAAGTCCCCGCCGCGCGGCAGCGGCTCGATCTTGATCTTGCAGTCGGCGAACTGGCCGCGGCCGCCGGTCTGCTTCTTGTGCCGGCCATGGCCGTCCGCGGGCTTCAGGATGGTCTCGCGGTAGGGCACCTTGGGCTGATGGAGGATCACTTCCACGTGGTAGCGGCGCTTGAGCTTGGCGACCGCGATCTCGATGTGCTCCTGGCCGGTGCCGGAGATCAGGTGCTCGTGGGTTTCGGGGTCGCGGCCGGCGTGCAGGTCGAGATCCTCGTCCATGAGCCGGTGGAGCGCCTCGCCGATCTTCTCTTCGTCGCCCTTGGACTTGGGCTCGACCGCGAACGCCATGGCGGGCTCGAGCACCTTGATCCAGTCCACCTTGAGCGGCCGGTCCCTGGCGCAGAGCGTGTCGCCGGTGACCGTCTGCTTGAGCTTGGCCACGCCGCCGATGTCGCCGGCGATGAGCTTGGGCACGTGCGCGCCCTGCTTGCCCTGGAGCACCATCAGGTGCCCCATCTTCTCCATCTCCTCGGAGCGGCTGTTGTACTCGGCGGTATCCGTGGGCAGGGTGCCGGAGACCACGCGCAGCAGGGAGATCTTGCCGGTGAACGGGTCGGAGAGGGTCTTGAAGACCAGGATCGCCAGCGGACCGGCCGGGTCGGCAATCAGCTCGACGGCCTCGCCGCCCACGGTGTGGGCGGGGAAGGGCAGGCGGTCGGCCGGCGACGGGAGGATCTCGAGGAAGCTGTCGAGCAGGGCCGCGGTGCCGATGCCGTGGCTGCCGGAGGAGACGGTGAGCGGGAAGATCTGGCGGCGGGCCACGGCCTGGCGCAGACCTTTCTCCAGGTCCTCCTGCGAAAGGGTGCCGGACTCGAAGAAGCCTTCCATGAGCATGTCGTCGGTCTCGGCGACGGTCTCGACGAGCTGGCTGCGGAGGGCCGCCACCTGCTCGGCCAGGTCGGCCGGGATGTCGGCCAAGGGCTCGGCCTTGCCGTTGCCGTCCTTGGTGAACTTCCAGGCCTTCTGCCTGACCAGGTCGACCACCCCTTCGAAGCCCAGCTCGCGGCCGATCGGGACCTGGACCGGCAGCACCAGCCGCCCGAAGGTCTTTTGCAGCCCGTCGAGGGTGCGCTGGAAGTCGGCGCGCTCGCGGTCCATCTTGGTCAGGTGGATCATGACCGGGAGGTTGATCTCCTCGGCGAACTTCCAGACGCGCTCGGTGTTGACCTCCACCCCCGCGACCGAGTTGATGCAGAGCAGGAGGGAGTCGGCGGCGCGCATGCCCTGCTTGGCCTCGGTGAAGAAGATGCCGTAGCCGGGGCAGTCGATCAGGTTGACCTTGTGGTTGCGCCAGGGCACGAAGCAGGGGGCGAGGCCGATGGAGATGCCGCGCTCGGCTTCCTCGGGGTCGAAGTCGGTGATGGTGTTGCCGTCTTCCACCCTGTGCATGCGGGTCGTGACGCCTCCGGCGTAGAGGAGGGCGCTCACGAGCGTGGTCATACCGGTGTCGTTATGTCCGGCTACGGCCACGTTGCGGATCTTGTCCGGGCTTTCCACCTGCATTGCCTGCATTCTGTGCCTCCATACAGGGAAAGATCAGGGACGCGTAATATACCACCCGTGAGCCACCGGGGGGCCACCTACGGGAACGACCCCTTGCGACATCCCCCGGATCCCTGGCCTAACTCGCGGTCTGTTCAGGATTTATCCAGACTGGGGTTTGACCTGCGGGGGGCCCGCGGCCTAGAATTCGGCTGACTTCGACAAGCGCCATGTTACCGATGACTCCTCCCAAGCTCGGCCGCTATGAAATTGTCGACGAGATCGGCAAGGGTGCCATGGGCGTGGTCTACCTCGCCCGCGACCCGCTGATCGGCCGTCTCGTGGCGCTGAAGACCTTTCGCATCGGCTATTCGATCCGCGACCAGGAGCTGGAGCAGTTCCGCATCCGGTTCATGCGCGAGGCGCAGAGCGCCGGCATCCTGAGCCATCCCAACATCGTCACCATCCACGACGTGGTGGAGCAGACCGAGGAGGGGCTGGCCTTCATCGCCATGGAGTACGTGCGGGGGACGACCCTCAAGGCGCTGCTCCAGAGCGACCAGCCGATGTCGCTCGCGTTCGTCGTGGACCTCGTGGCGCAGATCGCCGAGGCCCTGGACTACGCCCACGCCCACCGGGTGATCCACCGCGACGTGAAGCCGGCGAACATCCTGATCACGGCCGACAACAAGGTGAAGATCACCGACTTCGGGATCGCCCGGCTCGACACTTCGAACCTGACGCAGGAGGGGCAGCTCCTCGGCACGCCGAACTACATGGCGCCGGAGCAGATCCAGGGCAAGGAGATCGACCACCGCGCCGACCTCTTCGCCCTCGGGGTCGTGCTCTACGAGATGCTGACCCGGCACAAGCCGTTCCAGGGCGAGAACCTGACGGTGGTCAGCCACCGCATCGTCTACGACCACTTCACGCCGCCCAAGGAGCACGCCAAGGACCTGCCGCCCGGGGTCGAGCAGGTGCTAGACCGGGCCCTGGACAAGGACCCCGCCCGCCGTTATCAGCGGGCCAAGGACATGGCGGACGACCTGCGGCGGATGTTGAACGCGACGCGCGACGACCTCAACGAGACGCTGAGCATCGCCGCCTGGGCGCCGGGAACGGAGCCGCATCATGCCACTCCGCCCGGCGGCACGACCATGGTATCGGGGGCATCCCCGGGCGCGGCGATTCCCCAGGCGGCGGCCATGCCGAACGCGCCGAACCAGCCGAACCCGTCGAAGATACCGCGCCAGCCCATGTCGCCCCGGCGCCTGTTCCTGTCCGCCGGCGTGGCTGCCGTCGTCGCGATCCTGGCCGCCGCCGCGATCCTGCTCGGGATCTCCTGGTCCGGGGGCCCGGAGAAGCCTGCGGCCGAGCCGGTGCAGAATGTCGCGGGCACCCGGTACGCGGCACTGGTCAGGGCAGGGGAGAAGTATCGGGATACCCTGAAGTACCCGGAGGCGATCCAGGCCCTCAAGCAGGCCCTGCCGCTCGCGCCCGAGGCCGAGAGGCCACGCATCCAGCTCATGATCGAGGACAGCGAGGAGCGCCTGGCGAACTTCATCGCCAATCAGACCCGGGCCGAGCAGATCGTCACCCACATGATCGAGGCCCGTCTCGCCATGCAGGACCACCGCTTCGCCGATGCCGCCGTGGCCGCCGACGCGGTGCTCCTCCTGGACCCGGCCCATGCCGAGGCCCTCCAGACCCAGGCCGACGCGCAGAAGGGGATGGCGAATCTGCGCCAGCGGCCCCGGACGGCTCCCGGCAAGCAACAGGCGCCGCGCGAACAGATCGCGGCGGCTACGCCTCAGCCGATCGCTCCCAGCGCGACGCCGCAGCAATCGGCCGAGACCGCCGCTCAGCCAGCGAAGCTGCGCATCACCCTGGGATCTGCCGGGCCCGAAGCGACCGTCCGCATCCAGATCAAAGGGAACGTGATCTTGAATCACCCCTTCAAGGGCCGGCGCACGCGGCTCTTGCGCCGGGCGGAGCCGTTCAGCGCCGACAAGACGATCGAGGTGCCCGCCGGCTCGAACGACCTCCAGATCTACGTGGCGCTGCGCAACAAGGCCGCCGATTTCACAGCCCGCAGCGGCTTTTTCCAGGCCGGCGAGACCCGCATCCTGGCGATCCAGGTTTCAGAGTCCGGGGAAGTCTCCGTAAACCTGAACTAGACCGCGGCGAGCTCCGGCTCGCGGCGGTAGACCGTCACCTCTCCGATCCCTTCGAGCTGCGGGACCAGCACGTCCGCCGGGCCGACGGCCACGACCGCGATGCGGTCCGGGTGAAGGTGCTCCCGCGCTCCCTTCAGCAGGTCCTCGCGGGTGACCGCGGCCAGCCGTTCCAGGTAGGTGTCGTAATAATCGTCCGGCAGGCCGTAGATCGAGAGGACCTCCAGCCGCTTGGCCACGTCGCCCACGGTCTGGAGAGTGTAGGGATAGACCCCGATCATGTAGCTCAGGGTCTCCTCCAACTCGTGCGGCTCCACCGGCTCCTCCCGGATCCGGCGCAGCTCGCCGAGCACCTCGCGGGTGGCCGCGCCCGTCGATTCCGTGGCCACGGCCGTATCGACCACGAACGGTCCCGGCCCCAGCCGCCCCGCGAAGCGGCTGTTCGCGCCATAGGTGTAGCTGTGGCGCTCCCGCAGGTTCAGGTTGATGCGGCTCGTGAACTTGCCGCCGAGCACCATGTTGAGGACGTTCAGGGAGAACCACTGGGGATGCGTGCGCGGCACTCCCGCGTGACCCAGGCGCAGCTCGGTCTGCGCGGCGCCGGGCCGGTCCACGATGTGGACGGAGATCCCGTCGAGCGGCGCGGGCCGGAGCGGAGGGGCAGCCGGCGCCGGCTGCTGACCGGTCGGCGCCACGAGCGCCTCCTCGATCCGGCGCACCATGTCCTCCGGATCGAGGTCGCCGACGGCGATCACGGTCGATCCGGCGAGGGAGTAGTGGCTCCCGTAAAAGGCCACCAGCGCGTCGCGGTCCAGGGACGGCAGGCTCTCCACGCGTCCCAGGAGCGGGGCGGAGTAGGGCGTGCCGCCGTAGATCACCTCCGACAGGCGGTCGTCCGCCTGCCCCCCCGGGTCGTACCCGCGGCGCATCAGCTCGGCCAGGCGCTGACGGCGGATGCGCTCGATCTCCTTCTCGGGAAAGGTCGGGGTCAGCGCGATCTCGGCGAGCAGGCCGAGGCCGGATTCGACGTTCTGCGTCAGCATCGCGGCTGCCACGTAGGCCGTGTCCCAGTCGGCGGCGGACACGAGATAGCCGCCGAGGCGCTCCATCCAGGCGGCGATCTCGAGCGAGTCGCGGTTCCGCGTCCCCTCGTCGATGAGGGAGGCCGTGAAGGTGGCCAGGCCGGCCCGCTCGACCGGATCGTGATGGGCGCCGGCGGGCAGGGAGAGCTCCAGGCTGACCAGGGGGACCCCCGCCACGCGGGAGGCGTAGACCGTCGGTCCGCCCGGAATCGGGCGCTTGACGAACGCGGGGAAGCGGAAGGGGCGGATCTCGCCGCCCGCAGGTGGGGTGGTTCGATCCATTAGCTCGCCTTCCGGGGGACGACGGTGATCACCACCCGCTCCGCCGCGGTCATCCAGCGGGAGGCGTAGTCGCTCAGCTCCCGCGGCGCGATCTCGAGGTAGCGGTCGGCCTCGGCCGCGACGCCCGCGGGATCGTCGAAGTAGGTCGTGAACTGGGAGAACAGATCGGCCCGGTTGTCCAGCTTCTGCAGCCCGCCGTAAAGCTCGGTGAGCATGCGGTTGCGCGAGCGCTCGAAGTCGGCGGGCTCGGGGGGCGTGGAGGCGGCGCGCTCGATGTGCTCGAGGATCGCCTGTTCCAGGGTCTCGATCGGAATTCCGGGCCTCGCCGTGGCCACGATCATGAAGGTCGCGACCGCTTCATAGGGGCTGACCCAGGCGGCTACGTCCTGGGCGATCTGCCGCTCGTAGACGAGGTCGCGGTAGAGGACGCTCGACTTGCCGCCGGAGAACACGGCGGCCAGCAGGTCGGCGGCATACCAGCCTCTCTGGCCGTAGGCCGGGCCGCGGAAGCCGACGTAGACGCGGGGGAGGCTGACGTCGTCCTCCAGGACCTCGCGCTGCTCGCCGCCGAGGGGGGGAGGCTGCGTCGCGGCGGGCGATATCGGCGGGATCGGCGGACCGGCCGGGATGTCTCCGAACCAGGCCTCGACCCGCTCGAGGGCCGCGTCGGGATCGAGGTCCCCGGCCAGGGTGAGGACCGCGTTGTTCGGCGCATAGTAGGTCTGGAAGAACTGCCGGATCTCGTCCAGGGTGGCGGCGGCGATGTCCTCCATGTACCCGATGACCGGCCAGTGATACGGGTGGTCCCCCGGGTAGAGCAGCTCGTGCAGGCGCTCGTTGGCGCGGCCATAGGGCTGGTTGTCCACCCTCTGGCGGCGCTCGTTCATGACCACGTTGCGCTGGGTGTCGAGGCTCTCCTGCGTCAGGGCAGGGAGGAAGAAGCCCATGCGGTCCGATTCGAGCCAGAGGCCGAGCTCCAGGTGATGGGCCGGCAGGGTCTCGAAATAGTTGGTGCGGTCGTACCAGGTGGAGCCGTTCGCGACCCCGCCCACCTGCTGGAGGTAGCGGAAGTGCTCGTTGGCGGGGACGTGCTCGCTGCCCTGGAAGAGCATGTGCTCGAACAGGTGGGCGAAGCCGGTGCGGCCGGGCCGCTCGTTCTTGGAGCCCACGTGATACCAGAGGTTTACGGTGACCAGGGGAAGGCTGCGGTCCGGATGGAGCACCACCCTCAATCCATTGGAGAGGGTGGCCCGCTCGAACGGGAGCTGCAGGCCCAGGTGGGAGATCGGCTCGGAGGTCGTGAGAGTCATAGGTGAATGCCGCGACGCGGGGGCGCCGCAGGGTTTCGGCAGTGTATGCAAAGGACAGCAAGGACGGCAAGGACACCAAGGACACCAGGGACGGCTGGGACGGCTGGGGGCAGCCTCCAGAGGGGGGTATACCCTTCTAGCCTGGGGTTTCAACCCCAGGCGGAGCGCGCGGGTACTCCCCAGGCGTAGCGCGCGTGGGTACTCCCCAGGCGGTGGCGCCGGTACCCCGCCTGGGGTTGAAACCCCAGGCTAGAAAAGTACAGCCCTTCCAGGGCTGATTACGCCCTGCTTGCGCTTCGCCGTGTTACCGCCTATACTTTCCTCCCATGAGCTACCTGACCGAACGTCAGAAGGAAATCCTCGAGTTCATTCAGGAGTACCGCCGGGAGCGGGGTATCGCTCCTACGCATCGGGAGATCTGCGAGAAATTCGGGTTCTCCTCGTACGGTACCGCCTACAAACACCTCAAGCTTCTCCAGGAGAAGGGCTTCCTGCGCCGCGACTGGAACCAGAAGCGCGGCATCGAGCTGATCCGCGCCATCCCCGGCGGCGAAAGCAACGACAAGGACCTCCCGTTCTTCGGACAGATCGCGGCCGGCCGCCCCATCGAGGCGGTGTCCGGGCAGGATCGCGTCGCGGTGCCGGGACATCTCCTGAGCCCCCGCGGCGGTGACCACTACGTCCTCAGGGTCGTGGGCGAGTCCATGATCGACGAGGGGATCCACGACGGCGACTTCGTCATCGTGCTCCGGCGCGATCTGGCCGAGCCCGGCGAGATGGTCGTGGCGCTGATCGGCGACGACGCCACCCTCAAGCGCTTCTACCCCGAGGGCAACATCGTCCGCCTGCAGCCGGCCAACCCGACGATGCAGCCGATCCGGGTGCCGGCCCGCGACGTCCGCGTCCAGGGAGTGGTCGTCGGCCTCATGCGGAAGTATTGATCCCATCCCCCCTCTCCCCAGCCCTCTCCCCCGTGCCGGGGGAGAGGGAGCAGGAGGCTTATGGGTAGCTCCTTCGACCTTTTCCAGGATGCCCTGGGCTGGGTCCTTGCCGTGGCCCGGGACGGCAAGCTGGCCTGGCTCGGGCATTCTCCGGACCGCGAGGGCGCCGAACGCTCCCGGATGCGCTGGTGGCCGGACGCGGTCCACGATCCCGAGGCTTCGCCTCTGCCCGAGGTCCGGCGCCAGCTCGACGAGTATCTGTCCGGCCGGCGCCGCGATTTCAATCTGCCTCTCGATCCCCGGGGGACCGAGTTCCAGCGCCTCTGCTGGAACGCCCTCCAGGAGATCCCCTACGGCGAGACCCGCTCCTACGGCCAGCAGGCCCGTATCATCGGCCGTCCCCAGGCCGCCCGGGCGGTCGGACTGGCCAACCACGACAACCCCATCGGCGTGATCATCCCCTGCCACCGGGTGATCGGAGCCAACGGTTCCCTCACCGGCTACGCCGGCGGGCTGGAGATGAAGCGCAAGCTTCTGGAGCTGGAAGGGGTGCTGTCGCGGTCGCTGGATCTGAGCTGAAGTACATCAAGGACACCAAGGACCTCAAGGACCCGGAGCCCGTCCTTGAGGTCCTTGGTGTCCTTGATGTCCTTTTGTATTAAGATCAAGCCCCCAACTCAAGGGAAAATATGGATCTCGACCGGCTGCTGAAGTTCATGACCGATAAAGGTGCGTCGGACCTTCATCTGAAGCCGACGCGGCCGCCCCTGCTGCGCATTACGGGCAGGCTCATGCCTTTGGAATCCGAGCCGCTCAAGCCCGAGGACCTGAACGAGATGCTCCTCGGCATCCTCACGCCCCGCCAGAAGGAGCGGCTGGAGGAGAAGCTCTCGGTGGACATCGGCTACGGCGTGCGCGGTCTCGCGCGGTTCCGCGGCAACATCTACATGCAGCGCGGCACGATCGCCGCGTCGTTTCGCCGCATTCCTTACCAGATCAAGAGCATCGACGACCTCGAGCTGCCCCCCGTGCTGCTCGACTTCGCGGACATGCCCATGGGCCTGGTGCTGATCACCGGCCCGACCGGCAGCGGCAAGTCCACGACGCTCGCGGCGCTGATCCGCTACATCTCCCTGCGCCGGCCGGTGCACGTGATCACCATCGAAGACCCGATGGAGTTCCTGTTCACGGACGACGTGGCCTCGATCTCCCAGCGCGAGGTGGGGACCGACACCACCAGCTTCTCCGAGGCCCTGCGCAACGCCATGCGCCAGGACCCCGACGTCATCATGGTGGGCGAGATGCGCGACCTGGAGACCATCTCGACCGTGATCACCGCGGCCGAGACCGGGCACCTCGTGTTCTCGACCCTGCACACCAACAGCGCGCCCCAGACGGTCGACCGCATCCTCGACGCGTTCCCGTCCGAGCAGCAGGGGCAGATCCGCACGCAGCTCGCCCAGGTGCTCAAGGGCGTGGTCACCATGAAGCTGGTGGAGCGCCAGGACCGTCCCGGCCTCGTCGCCGCGCTGGAGATCATGCGCGCCTCACCGAAGATCTCCAGCATGATCGAGAAGGGTGAGACCAGCGGCCTCCACGAGGAGCTGGAGTCCTCGGTCACCTACTACCGGATGCAGTCGATGAACCAGTCGCTGCTGGCGCTCCTGGCCCACGGGACGATCTCGTATGCCGAGGCCATGCGCCAGTCGTCCGATCCTGAAGACCTTTCCCTGAAGCTCCGCAGGATGTTCCCCAACATCGAGGAGAAAGGAGGCGACGTGCCCACGACGTCCGACTTCGCCGCCATCGTCGAGCTCCAGCAGTTCAAGCGGCTGTTCGAGGAGCAGGAAGAGAAGACCCGCATCCGCCTGGAGGAGAAGGAGGAGCAGATCGCCGGCCTCCACGTCGCCCTCCGCCAGCGCGACGAGCAGATGGAGGAGGTCAAGGCCCGCCTCCAGGAGATGGCCCAGGAGCGCGAGCGCCTGCGCGGCGACTACAACCGCCTCCGCCAGGAAGCCCAGGAGAAGATCGACAAGCTCATGGAGCGCATCAAGGAGCTCAACCAGAAGATCATGGGCGGCGGCGGCGATAGCTCGGCCGGCGATCGCAAGACGGGGATCTTCCGGTAGCGAGGCCGGAAAGGACCAAAAGGACTTAAAGGACCCCGGAGGCCTCCTCGGCTGTCCGGAAGTCCTTTGGGTCCTTAAGTCCTTTAAGTCCTTTCCGGGAGAGCTCGCAGCAACGCCACAGCCTCCTCTCTAGAACGCACCTTCCCATCAACCTGAGCCTCTAGCACCGCGCCGAGCGCCCGCCCCACCCCGGGCCCCGGCGCAATCCCCAGGATCTCTTGCACCTCCGCCCCGCCGAGGAGGCGCGGCGGGTCGATCAGGGTGGCGCCCTCCCTGCGAGCCAGGTCGACCAGGGGAGCGAGGGCGGACCGCCATGGCAGCCCATGCGCGGCGGCCCGGGTGCAGAGAAAGGCGACAGCCGTGGGCCAGAGCGTCCCCGTCCGGTAGAGGAAGCGCCGGCGGCCGATTTCATCCTCGGGGAGGCCGGGCAGCTCCAGCAGGCGGGCGATGTCCGCGGACATGGAGCGGGTGAGGTAGCCGGCGTCGCGGAAACGCTCGAGCGAGGGTTCCGGCAGGTTCGCGAAGAGGGAAGCCATGCGGGCGATCCGGCTGTCAACTCGGGCGGCGACATGCGGCGCGCGGTCGCGGAGCTCGCGGATCGCCTCGGGGAGGGCTACCACCTCGGCCAGAGCCAGACCGGGCCGGCCGGGCTCGCCGGGCCGGCCGAGCCAGAGGCCGGGATAGAGATCCAGCTCCATCAAGAGGGTCAAACCGCGCGCCGCATCCGGATCGCCGAAGAGGAGATTCAGCTCGTCCCGCACCCGCTCGGCCGCGACCTCGGACAGCCCCGGCGCCGACCGCCTTGCGAGAAGCAGGGTGTCCGGCTCGGCCGTGAAGCCGGGCAGCTTCAGGAGGAGGCGCGGCAGGCGGAGCACCCGCAGCGGATCGCCCGAGAAGCTCTCGCCCGTGGTGGCGCGCAGGGTCCGCCTTCCGAGGTCGCCGAGGCCGTTGAAGGGGTCGGAGACCTCCTGCGTCCGCAGGTCGAAGCCGAACGAGTTGACGGTGAAGTCGCGGCGGGCGAGGTCCTGATGGAGCGAGGTGCCGGCGCGGTCCCAGATGTCCACGACCACGTCCTCCCCGACCAGCCGGTAGGCGGCGAACTCCTTGCCTCCGAGGAGGACGAGCCGGGCAGGGAGGATTTCCGCGACGCGCCCGGAGATCTCCCTGCCGCGTCCGGAGACCACGGCGTCGAAATCGTGGACCGGCAATCCCAGGGCCCGATCGCGGAGGACTCCGCCGACGAGGTGGAGCTCGACTCCCTCCGCCGCGCCCTCTGCCGCCGATATCAGGGCACGCACGGCGGGCTGGTGGAGGAGGAGGCGGAACGAGTGGAGGGGCATGGGTGGGGATTGTAACGGCGGGGGGACCTCCCCGAGTTGCTCGGGTAAATCCCTGAGGAGCTCAGGTAAATCCCCGAGGAGCTCAGGTAAATCCCCGAGTCGCTCGGGTATATACCCGAGCGACTGAGTTATATACCCGAGTCACTCGGGTAAATCCCTGAGTCACTCGGGTATATACCCGAGCCGCTGAGTTATATACCCGAGTCGCTCAGGTAAATCCCTGAGTCGCTAGGGGAAATCCCTGAGTCGCTCTCTCTGCTTCCGGCGGATCTGCGGTAACCTAAGAGCCTGGAACGAGGAGCGCTCAATGAGCTCGAAGATCCCCGAAGTCATTCCGCTTTCCGACCTCGGACAGGGGGCTGCCGCCGAGCGAGAGCTGCTGGCTCGATTGGTACAAGGAGAGCAGGAGATCGCGGCTGAGCAGGGAGAGGATCTGGCTGCCGTCCTCGCCGAGGCCGACGCAATCCTGAATCGGCGCAACGCTGACGCGGAGATCTGAACACTACTTCCGGCGGATCCGCCGGATCTCTTCGATCAGCCGTCGGGCCTGGGTGGCCTGGCCGGGAGTCGGGGCATTGGCGGCGAGATCTTCAAGGAGCTGGATGGCCTCGTCCCACCTGCTCTCGTCGGAGAGCCGGACGGCCTCGTCGTAGCGCTCTGCGAAGCGGTTGTAGGCGTGGACCTCGCGGACTTCGTTCAGGCGCCGCTGCAAGCCTTCCTTCTGTGGGCCGGCGGCTTTCGCCGTGATCTCTTCGAGCAACGGCAGCGCGGCCTCCAGATCGCCCTGCTCGAGCTGGCGCTCCGCCGCGCCGCGGAGCTCCTCGATCCAGACGGCCCGGGCGCGCTCCGCCTCGGCGGGTCCTCCTTCGACCGCGATCACCCGGTCGATCAGCGCCTCGGCCTCCTTGGCCTTGCCGTTGCGTAACCGGATCAGCATCAGGTTGTAGGCCGTGCCCGTGTCCGAGGGCCTCAGGCGGTGCGCCGTTTCGAAGGCGCGCTCCGCTTCGGGCGGGAGCGGCGTCTCGAAGGAGAGGGCATAGCCGAGGCGCGCCCAGGCGTCGGCGAATTCGGGGCGCAGCGTCACGGCGCGCCGGAAGGCTTCGGCGGCCTGGCGCAGGGCCGCGCGGTCCGGGCCGAGCTCCAGCCGGTTCAATCCATAGTGATATTGGACGAGGAAGTCGTCCGGGGCCGCCCTGGCGGCGCGCTCCAGCCAGGAGGCGGCTTCGTCCTGCCGCCCCGAAAGGTCCGCCAGGACGCCGAGGCCGGCCAGAGCCGCGCCGTGCTCCGGATTCGCGGCCAGCGCAGCTTTCAGGTGCTCTTCCGCGTCGGCCCGCCGCGAGGGGTCGAGGAAGGACAGCAGGAGGCCGAGCCGGGCGAGCAGCTCGGCCCGCGGGAGCGGCGCCACGCGGAAGCTGGCCTCCGCCACGGCGCCGGCTGGAGCCTCGATATGAGTGAAAACGCCACGCTTCACATAGGCGAGCAGCTCCGCGTCCAGCTCCCCTCCAAAGGCCGACTCACCAACGGGCTCGCCGCGGGAGAGGGTCCGCAGGTAACGCAGCGTGAGATCCCGGCGGCCCGGGTTGCCCACGAGGAGGTAGTGGGCGAGGACCCAGGTCTGGGCGTAGAAGACGGTGCGCCGCGCGCCCTCGTGGTAGTCCTTGGAGTGGACGTCCAGCGCGAACAGCTCGGACAGGGGCAGGAGCGGGTTGCTCTGGAGCCAGCGCGCGTGGGCCTCGATCGGCCGGCCGATCCGCGCCTCGGCGCCCTTCGTATCGAACGTGCTGTAGAGCTGGGCCATGCCCTCGTGGAGCCAGAGGGGGAGGCCCGGGTAGTTGTTGCGCAGCACGTAGTGGAGGTACTCGTGATAGACGATCGACCGCGCATCTCCCCGCGGATCGGCGTTGATGGCCACATAGTTGGCCTCGGTCCGGGAGAGGAAGTAGCCGCCCACGTCCACCGGCTTGCCCTCGAAGACCAGGCGGTAGGGGGCGAGGGCGCGGCCATCCTTGAACACGAAGAGGAAGGTCGGGCTCGGGCTCGAGAGGGGTGAGAGCTTGAGGTCCGGATCGAGCTGGGCCAGGGTGGCGCGCAGCCGCTCGAGGTCGGCGGCGAGGCGGCGGGTGGGCCGGTCCCCGGCGTTGCTGAACAGCGTGAAGTGGTCCGACTCCAGCCGGATCCAGGCGTCCGCGTCCGGAGGGAGCGCGCGCGCGGCGGGCGCCGGAAGCAAGAGAAGAATGAGGAGAGCGAGCCTCAGAGTCCGTTCCTCCGTTGACATAGACTACCTGATGCAATGCTTCTGGCTTCCCTGACTGACTTTGCCGCCCTGAAGGGACATCGCGTCGTGCGCTGGCTCGGCTCCGAGGAGGCCTTGGCGGAGAACCCTGTGGTCTGGCGTCATGACTCGGTGCCCTACACGCAGTTCGGCCGTATCGACATCCATCTGGAAAACGATCTGGAAAGCGATCTGGAACGCGATACCGTGGCACTCCTGTCACAGATGGACGACGGCTCCGATTTCTTTGGCCTCTACCTCCAGCGGCTCGAAGACCCTCTAAGCCCGCAAGATGCCGAGGAAGACGGCATTTTCAGGACCCGCGAGCTCCACGAGCTTTCCGTGGGGCTCATCGAGAGGGTAGAGGTGCGCGCCGAGTCCGAGTTGAAGAACCTGGAGCTGTTCCTGTGGATTGGCGGTGTCCAGCTCAGCTTTCTCGCGGGCGAGGTGTGGGAAGATTTCAGGATCCGGGTGCCCGATGAGTCCATTCTGGTCCAGGTAGACGGAAAGCGGCCTCCGGACCGGAGCTGAGCTGGCCCCCTGAGCTGACCCCCCTGAGCTGACCAATGTTCCGCTCCATCCTGGCCGCCTACCGCGAGGCGTTCTCGGGCCTCGACCGCTCTGTCTGGCTGCTGGCGTTGACCACGCTGGTCAACCGCAGCGGCACCATGGTGCTGCCGTTCCTGATCCTCTATCTCACCCAGCAGCAGGGCTTCGAGCCCACGGACGCGGGCAAGGCCCTGGGGGTCTACGGCGTGGGCGGCGTGCTCGGCTCCTATCTCGGAGGCTGGCTCTGCGACCGCGTGCCGCCGCGGCGCGTGATGGTGGGCAGCCTGGCGCTCGCGGGTGCCGGCTTCATCCTGCTCGGCCAGCTCGACGCCCGGCCCGCCATCCTGGTGAACATCTTCTTCATCGCGGTCGTGGCGGAGGGTTTTCGCCCGGCCAACGGCGCGGCGCTCGCAACCGCCACCCCGCCGGAGCTGCGCACCCGGGCCTTCGCGCTCAACCGCCTGGCCGTCAACATGGGGATGTCCCTGGGGCCGACCATCGGCGGATTCCTGGCGATGATCGACTACGACTGGCTGTTCGTGGTGGACGGCGCCACCAGCCTGTTCGCCGCCGCGGTGCTCTTCGCCGCCTTCCACGCGGAGGACCGCAAGCCCGTGGAGGCGACGGCCGTCGCGCCGCCCGGCCGCTCCCCATGGCGGGACCGCCCGTTCCTGGTGATGATGGCGCTCTTCTTCCTGCTGGCCCTGATCACCTTCCAGATGGCGAGCACCTTCCCTCTGACCTTGCGCGACCTCTACGGCTTCCGGGAGGGGCGCATCGGCCTGGTGATGGCGGTCAATACCGTGATCATCGTGCTGTTCGAGATGGTGCTGGTGCACCGGGTGGGAAGCCGGGACCCGCTGAAGCTGGTGGGGATCGGAGGCCTGCTCTTCGGCCTGGGCATGGCGCTGCTCCCGTTCGGCACGGGGTTCGCCTTTGCGGCATTCTCGGTGTCGGTCTGGACGGTCGGGGAGATGCTCGCCTTCCCGTTTTCAGCCGGGGCGGTGGCCAATCGGGCGGATGAGTCGAACCGCGGCATCTACATGGGCCTGTACACGCTCTCGTTCGAGGGCGCCTGGGTCTTCTCGCCGATCGTGGGCACGTGGGTGTACCAGACCTGGGGCGCGAAGACCCTCTGGCTCGGCTGCGGCGCCGTGGGCGTCATCCTCCTGCTCGGCTTCTACGGCGTCTCCGCCGCGATTTCCAGCAAGCCGCGGAACTGAGCCCCCTCTCCCCCACGCAGGTGGGGGAGAGGGGGCTGGGGAGAGGGGGGATGGGATCAACTGTGCAGGTGGAGCTTGCGGTAGCCGCGGTTCCAATAGATCAGCGGCGGCGCCTCGTTCTTGGGCACGCTGCTCGCCTCGACGGAGCCGACGTAGATGGTGTGCGAGCCCGCGGGGTAGCGCGCGTGGATGGTGCAGTCCAGCCAGGCGAGCGCGTCCTGCAGGATCGGCGCGCCGGTGTGCGCCGTGCCCCAGTTCCCCTGCGCGAAGCGGTCCTCGTCCTTGACCCAGGCGAAGCGGTTCGAAAGCTCGGACTGCTCCTCGCCCAGGATGTTCACCGCGAAGACGGCGTCCGGCTCCTGCAGCATGGAGTAGGCCATGTGGCGGTTCTCGATGATGACCATGATCATCGGAGGCTCGGCCGAAACCGAGGCGAAGGCGGAGACGGTAAGGCCGTGTCTTTGATCGCCCGTCTTGATCGTCACGATCGTGACGCCGGCGGGGAAATGGCGCAGAGCCAGCCGGAACTCTTCCGAGGTAATCATCGTTCCCTCCTTTTTATAACCTGCAAGTGTGGGGATTCTGCCACAAGCGGGTGGCATTCCCCTTGCACTCTCCCGGAGGTGAAGAGGAGGATGTCATGGCCAAGTACAAGACGAAGAACAACGTGAAGGGGTTGCTGAACCGCCGGGTGCAGCTCGGCTTCTTTACGGTGCCTCTGTGGGTGGCCGGCGCAGTGTTCGCGGCCAAGATGATCCGCAACCGCCGCCGCCGCGTGACGGTCTGAAGGACCTGAAGGACTGAAAGGACCTCAAGGACGCCGGACGGTCCTTTTGGTCCTTTTACGTCTCCCTCCTTTACCTCAGTCCCTGTTGCATCTAAGCTAGGCCCAGATTCGTAGGGCTTTTCAGGAGACAGGGATGACCTATCGGTGGGGGTATGCGGTCCTGGTGACGCTGTGCCTGGCGGCTCCGCTGCGGGCGCAGGAGGAGGCACCGGTCGAAGAGGAGCCTTCGCTCAGGCCGAAGCTCGAATTCGGCTTCGAGGCCAAGGCCCACTACCGCGACAGCGACCTCAACCGCTTCGCCGTTCCGTTCCAGTTCAGCCCCAACATGTTGCCGCCCGGGCAGACCCGGGGGTTCGAGGAGACCGTCAACGAAGGCTCCCACGTGGAGATCTCGACGGTCACGCTTCTGGTCGACGCGACCTGGGGCGACGGGCTGGCCGCGCACGGCAAGATCGACTTCATCGACCTCTACGACCGCAATCCGACGTCGTCCGACAAGAAGACCGACGTGGACGAGGCCTGGGTGCGCTTCGGCATCGAGCCCGCGCCCGCGACCCTGGCCCCGCGCGGCGGCGCCTATCTGAAGATCGGCAAGATGCCCAAGCTCGAGCGCCAGGACGACCGGCACCTGGAGAGCTACGGCCTGGTTTCCACCGCGTTCAACCGCTTCGAGGACACCGGCGCCGAGCTGGGGCTGAACCTCGGCCGCCATGTCTATGTGAAGGCCACGGCCACCCAGGGCAATCCCGTCTTCCTCCGCGACCCCAATGCCCTTGCCGGCGACAACGGCACGCCCGCGATGCGCCAGCCCTTCCCGGACCCGGAGCTCAAGAGCGGCATCGTCATCCTCTACGACGCCGAGGTGGAAGACCTCGACGTGGACGGCGATCTCGAGCTCGGGGGCGGCGTGGGCGTGCGCTTCGCCGATGAAGGTGGGATCAATGGCGTGGATTTCCTGGCCTGGGGCTATCAGCGCACCCTGGCCGAGACCGTCGAGCTGGAAGGGACCTTCTATGGCGGCGACCTCGACCTCCTGAACGGTCCGGGCAACCTGACGCCGTTCCCCGCCCTCCGCGGCGACGAGAAGCAGGAGGCCGGCGCCAACATCTGGGTCTACTTCGGCGGCCTGTCGTTCTTCGGCCAGTTCGTGGACCAGGAGATCGCGGGCCTGCCGCGCACCGGCCTGGAGGCCGAGATCGCCTGGCGCTTCGACCTGCCGCTCTGGCTCAGCATCGGCGACCAACAGCTCTTCACCTTCGTGGCCCCGGCGGCGCGCTACTCCGAGCTGGACAACGACTTCCGCAACCACCCGAGCACCCCCGCCCCGAGCCTCGCCTGGGATTGGAAGAAGCTGGACGCCGGCCTGCGCGTGGGGATCATCCCCGGCGCCGACCTGACGGTCGAGTACTCCGATCACGAGTTCATCCTGGGCAACGGGGCGAAGAGGGACAACAACGAGCTCCTGACCACGTTCCGCTGGAGGGTTTGATGCGGCGGCCGGGCCTGTTCCTGATACTGATCCTGATGCTCCTCCTGGCGGCGCCTGCCGCGGCCGAGGAGCTGCGCGGCCGTCTCCAGCTCGTCGGCAAGGGGGGCAAGGGAGCGGCCAAGGGGAGCGACGTGCGGCAGGCTCTCGTCTGGTTCGAGCCGGCCTCACCCACGCCGGCTCGCCCGCCGGAAACATCTTTCGTGATGACCACCCGCGACAAGCAGTTCGTGCCGCGGACCCTCACCATCCCTGTTGGCAGCCGGGTGCGCTTCCCGAACGAGGACGTCATCCTTCACAACGTCTTCTCCGTATCCGGATCCAATTCCTTCGACCTCGGCCTCTATCGCAGGGGCAAGGGCAAGGAGCAGAAGTTCGATCAACCGGGCCTGGTGCGGGTGTTCTGCAATGTCCACCATTCCATGGTCGGGTACATCCTGGTGCTGCAATCACCCTTCGTGGCCACTCCCGATGCCGAGGGCCGTTTCGCGCTGACCGGGCTGCCCAAGGGACCAGGGCGCCTGACCGTCTGGCACGAGCAGGCGGAGCCGGCGAGCATGGATGTCCAGGTGCCGCGGGCGGAGCCGCTCGCGCCGCGGCTGGAGATCGTGCGGCCGCGCATCCCGCCCCACCTCAACAAGACCGGCAAGTCCTACTCGACCCGTGACAACTACAACCAACGCTAGCCGCCGCGCCGGCCTGTCGCTGGGGACCCGGGTCTTCCTGGTCACCAGCCTGCTGATCCTCCTCTCGGTGGGGACCGCGGTGGTGCTGACGACGATCTGGGTGCAGAGCACGGCCCGGGCCGAGGCGGAACGGTCCCTGGAGCGCAGCAGCGCCGCCCTCGAAGCCTCGCAACAGCAGGGGTTCGAGCGGCTGAAGCGCCTGGCCCAGCTCTTCGCCTCCGATCCCTATCTGGTCGCCTATCTCACGGAGAGCACCGACCGGGAGACCGCGGTCGCCTCGAGCCTCGACCTTCTCGTGGAGCGCCAGCCGACCCTGGGCTATGACTTCGCCATCCTCCTCGATACCGGCGGAAAGGTGATCGCGCGCTCCGACGATCCCAATGCGACCGGGCAGGACCTTTCACGCCGCGCTCTGATCAGCGAGGTTCTGCCCGGCAGCGAGGCCGCGGGCGTCTGGCAGGAAGGAGACCGCCTCTACTACGCGGTGGCCGTCCCGATGAAGCGGGGCGTGTTCGATCTGTTCGGTTTTCTGGTGACCGGGTTCGCCATCGACAAATCCACGGTCAACCAGATCAGCAGCATCAGCGGCACCCACGTAGCCGTCGTAACTCTGGGCGAGCAGCCCAAGGTGATCGCGACGACCTTGTTGCCTGCCGTCGAGGGCGACCTGGCCAAAGCCCTCGGTACGGGCAAGGGCATGGGCGAGGCGATGAAGGCAGGCAGAGAGGTGGAGCGGGCGGGATTGAATCTCGCGGGCGAGCCCTGGCTGGCCCGCCAGTCGCCTCTCATGGACGCCGCCGGCAAGCCTGTCGGCGCGACCATCGCTCTCGCCTCGCTCGGCGAGGGGCTCGCCGCCTACCGCAGGATCCAGCTCGTGCTGATCGCCGCCGGGCTACTGTCGGCCCTGCTCGCGGGCGGCCTCTCCTTCTTCCTCGTGCGGCGCACCCTGATGCCGGTCAAGCAGCTCGCCGCCGCGGCCGAGGCGGCGCGGCAGGGGAATTACGACCAGCGGATCTCCACGGAACGGGGGGATGAGGTGGGGCAGCTCGCCGGTGCCTTCGACGAGCTGCTCGCCGATCTGCGCGAGAAGCGCGACATGGAGACCTACGTCACCGAGCTGTCGCGCAATCTGCCCGAGCCCTCCCAGAGCAAAGCCGCGATGGGCGCGCCGCAGACCCGCGAGCTTCTCCTCATGGGGATCGAGCTGCGGCGCTTCGCCCGCCCCGTGAATGGTGCCGGTCCGCAGGCCACGCTCGACCTCCTGGCCATCGACCTCAAACGCATCTCGAACGCGGTGTCCGCCAACCGGGGGCACGTCGAGGGGGTCGTCGGGCATCGGGTCCTGGCCCGCTTCGACGGCGCGAGCCGCGGAACGCGGGCCCTCGCCGCGGCGGCGCAAATTCTGGGTGACGTGAATGAGGAGACCGATTCGCCGGTCGTCGCCCTGGCCTCCGGCCGGACGGTCACCGGCCCTGTCTCCTACGACGAGCAGATGGAGCGCGGTCTTGTAGGCCTGCCGGTGCAGCAGCTCGAAAGCCTGCTGCGCGAGGCCACGCCGGGCGAGCTGCTGCTCTCCCGCGACGTCCACGAGGAGCTGCGCGAGCCGTTCGAGCAGGCCGGCTACCGCCTGGCCGAGCGCCGCGGCCTGCTCTCCCCTCAGCCCCTGTACGTGGTGAGCGGGCAGATGGCCTCCCGGCTGACGAGCGTGCGGGGGATCGGCCGCGAGTCGGTCACCCCTCCGGGCGCAACCGGCGCCGATACCCTGTCCGGCTTTTCGCCGGGCGCGCTCATGGGGCAGCGCTTCGAAATCCTGGCCGTGCTCGGCTCCGGCGGCATGGGCGTCGTCTACAAGGCGCGGGACCGCGAGCTGGACGACCTGGTCGCCCTGAAGATGCTCCGGAAGGAGTTGTTGGGCGATCCCGGAAACCTGGACCGGCTCAAGGCCGAGATCAAGCTGGCGCGCAAGATCACCCATCCCAACGTGCTGCGCACCCACGACTTCGGCGAGATCGGCGGCATGCCGTACATCTCCATGGAGTACGTGCGCGGCGTGACCCTGCGCTACCTGCTGGACCAGACGCACCGGCTTCCCTTCTCGGCCGGGCTGCGCCTGGCCAAGCAGCTCTGCGCCGGCCTCGGCGCCGCGCACGCCCAGGGGGTCATGCACCGCGACATCAAGCCGGAGAACCTGATCCTGGAGCCCACGGGCAACGCCAAGCTCATGGACTTCGGCATCGCCCGGCCGATCAAAAGGCTGGAAGCGGGGCAGACTCAGGCGGGCTTCATCGTCGGCACGCCGCTCTATCTCTCCCCCGAGCAGCTCGAGGGGCAGGAGGTGGACGCCCGCGCGGACATCTATTCCACGGGCGTGGTGCTGTACGAGATCTTCACCGGCGAGCTGCCGTTCAACGGGTCGAACGCGGTCGAGATCATGATGAAGCACCTGCGCGATCCCGCGCCCCCGCCCCGGTCCCACTGGCCGGAGATTCCGCCGAAGCTCGAAGCGATCATCCTGCGCTGCCTGGAGAAGAACCCCGAGGCGCGCTACCGGACCGTCGAGGATTTGCAGAAGGATCTGGAAACGCTCACGGCGTGAGCAAGAGGGACGCCATGGTCGCCAAGATCGCGCCCACGCAGACAGGTAACCACTCCTTTGCCGATCTGATCCGTCGGCTCGGGGAGTACGAGAACCTATTCGAGATCGGCGGCCGTCTCGCCGGCACGCTGGATGTCGAGACGGTGCTGGAGCGTGCCCTGGAGAATGCCGAGTCGGTCTGCCGCGCGGAGACCGGCTCGGTCTGGGAGCTGGACGAGGAGCGCCAGGAGCTGTTCTTCCGCGTGGTGCGCGGCAAGGCCGCGGGCGCCATCCGCAACCTGCGCGTGCCGGTGGGGCAGGGGATCGTCGGCAGCGTCGCCCGGACCGGCGTGGCCGAAATGGTGAACGACGTGGCCTCCGATCCGCGCTGGCGCGGCGACTCGGCGCTCTTCCAGACCCGCGCCATCCTGACCGTCCCCCTGGTAGCCGAGGGGCGGGTCATCGGTGTCATGCAGCTCCTCAATCCTGTCGAGCGGGACCATTTCACCGAGGGCGACCTGCGGCGCATGAGCCTCTTCGCAGGCATCCTCGCCCATCCGCTCCAGAACGCCCGGCTGCACACCGCCCAGCAGCGCCAGTTCTTCTACATGGTGACGGCGCTGGCCGAAACCCTGGACAAGCGCGATCCCTACACCGGCGGGCATGTGCGGCGGGTCGTGGCCTACTCCATGCTGCTCGGCGCCCAGATGGAGCTGAGCCGCGCCGACCTGAAGGACCTCTGGCTCGCCGCGACCCTGCACGACATCGGCAAGATCGCCACCCCGGACCGCATCCTGAGCAAGCCGTCGCCGCTGGACCAGGAGGAGTTCGAGATCATGAAGCGCCACCCGGTGGACGGCGCCGCGATCGTCTCCCACCTCTCGAACCCGACCGTGCTCCAGGGGGTCCGCAACCATCACGAGCGTGTGGACGGCAAGGGCTATCCCGACGGCCTCGCCGGGGACGAGCTCCCGCTGGTGGCCCGCATCATCGCCGTGGCGGACACCTATGACGCCATGACCACGAGCCGTCCTTACCGGGAGGGCCTGCCGCCAGCGAAGGCCTGCCACGAGATCGTCTCGTCGGCCGGAACGCAGCTCTGCCCGGAGGTGGTGGCGGCGTTCCAGTCGCTCTATGACGGCGGACGGTTCACGCCGGAGGGCGGGGAAGAGGTCCTTCGCTCGATCGCCGAGCCCGTGTAGAATTCCTCCAGGTTCTCCAAATGTTGCGGCTGCGCTACGTCCTCGAAGGCGAGGACCACGTGTTCCCCCTCCCCCCGAATGCTGCCTCCCAAGTGCGGCTGGGCCGCGGGAGCGACAACGACGTCGTGCTCTCGGATGTGTCCGTGTCGCGCTACCACGCCGAGCTGAAGCACGAGGGCGGCTCCTGGTACGTCCAGGACCTGAAGAGCACGAACGGGGTGGAGGTCAACCGCGTCCCGGTGCAGCGGGCGCCGCTCCATCCTGGAGACCGGCTGGGGATAGGAGTCTTCGAGCTTCACCTGGAGCACTTCGAGCCGCGGGATATCCGCCAGGCCCTGCCCTTGAAGGACGACACCGGGCCGATCCTGACCAACGCGACGATCGTGCGGCCGCTGGCCGAATTCGCGGCGGCCTACGGCCTGGGCGGGCCGGCCCGCGCCGAGGAGACGACCCGGGAGCAGACCGATGCCGACCGCCGTTTCGGCCACCTGGCCCGGCTGGCGCGCTTCCTGATCACCGCCGAGGCCGTCGATGAGGTCTTCCAACGGGTTCTCGACATCTCGTTCGCGTCGCTGCCGGTGGACCGCGGCTTCATCCTCCTGGACGACGGCCACGGCGAGCTGGAGTGCGAGCTGATGCGGATCAAGGACCGGGCGGAGCGCCGCCCGTCCGGCGAGATCCCGGTGTCGCGCACCATGCTGCGGGCGGTGATGAAGGAGCGGGTCGCGCTGGTGACCTTCGACGCACAGTCGGACCAGCGGCTGTCCGGCGGCGAGTCGATCCGGATGCACCAGATCCGCGGGGCCATGTGCGCTCCCCTCTGGGCGGGTGAAAAGATCATCGGCGTCATTCAGGTGGATTCGCCTTTCCAGGTCGGGGCCTTCAACGAGCACGATCTGGACTTCCTCACCACCCTCGCGAACTTCGCGGCCGTGGCGGTCGAGCGGATCCGCTGGGCGCGCCAGGCGGAGCACGAGAAGTCCATGCGCTCCCGGCTGGAGCGCTACCACTCGCCGGCAGTGATCGAGGAAGTGCTGCAGCAGGGGGACGGCATGCGCCACCTCAAGGCCGTCCAGGCCACGGTGCTGTTCGCGGATCTGGTCGGTTTCACCCCGTTCGCGGAGAGCTCCACGCCCGAGGAGGTGGCGGAGTCCCTCGACGCCTTCCTCAACCTCTCGGTCGAGGCGATCTTCCGGGCCGGCGGCACGCTGGACAAATTCATCGGCGACTGCGTGATGGCATTCTTCGGCGCGCCCGTGGCGCAGGAGGATCACGCCGAGCGCGCGACCCGGGCGGCGGTGGAGATCCAGCGCGATCTGGCGGCCTGGAATCTGGAGCGTGCGGCCCTGGGGCTGCCCGGCTTCAACGCGAGGGTAGCCCTGAACAGCGGCCTGGTGGTGGTGGGCGACATCGGCAGCGCCCGGCGCGTGGACTACACGGTGCTGGGGAACACGGTGAACGTGGCGGCGCGCCTGGAATCAGGCGTGGCGCGCCCGGGTGACGTGGTGATGGGGCCGGAGACCTACCGGCTGCTCAATGGGGCCATCCCTGCCGAGCCCCTCGGCGAGTTCCAGCTCAAGGGGCTCCAGCAGAAGATTCAGGCTTACCGGGTTACCTGGGGTTGAAACCCCAGGCTAAAAAAGTACAGCCCCCATCCGGGGGCTGGCTGAGCTCGCCTCCGGAGGAGGCGATTCCCGTCTAGCCTGGGGTTTCAACCCCAGGCGGCTTTACCGGGTGGTCCGGGACTGAGGGATCTCCAGCATCTGCCCCGGCTTCAGCCGTGAGGAGCTCATGCCGTTCGCCCGCTTGAGCCGGTCCACGCTGGTGCCGTGGCGCTTCGCGATCTCCCAGAGGCTGTCGCCGCCGCGCACGCGGTATTTGGCCAGGCTCACCTCTCCCGCGGAAGACGGCTTCTCGCTCTCTCCCCGGGAGGCCAGATAGCGCATGTAGGGCTCCGGGAAGAGGGAGACATGGTAGTGCGGCGGATGGTTCTCCTTGGTCGCCTCCAGCACGTCGCGCCCTTCCAGCGTCAGCAGCGTCTTCTCCAGGAAGGCGCGGCAGGCAGGGCGGCCGCTGCGGCGCAGGTCGAGCGCCATCCCCGTCGGATGGACGGAGAGCGGCGAGGCGTTGAGCGGCTGCCGGGTCGTGGGCCGGGTCAGGCTGGTGATGACCAGCCGCTCACCGCAGGCGTCCCGGTACTGCTCCGCGAGCCGCGCGACGAACGTCTTGACCTGGGGACGGGCGTAGGGGAAGGAGACGTCGGCCACCCGGTAGTCCGAGTTGCCCGAGAGCCGTACGAGCAGCCCGCGCCGGGCGAACTCGTTCACCTGGGAAGACGTGCGCAGATAGGAGTAGTCGTGCTGTCTCGCCACCTGGCTCTGACGAACCATGGAAGCTTTGGAGCCTGCCAGGCTCTGGCCGTGCGCGGCGGACCCGATCAGGACCGCGAGAAAGAGATAGGACGAGAGATGGCTCCGGATCAGCATGGGCCTTACAAGCTCCTAGTACGACTGTCGTCCGAGGGTCGGCATGGTAAAGAGTAGCATAGGCATCACGATTCCGAGCCTGTCTGTTTGGACGAAGTGCACCTGGAGCTTCGACGAGGACCGGCGACCGGTAAACCGCGTCCCCTGAGGGACGCGGTTTACCGGCTCACTTGACCTGCTTGGCGTTCTTGAAGAAGTCCGCCATCGAGCCGAACCCGCTCCCGCTGGAGCTGCTGCTGCCCGAACCGCTGGAGCCTGAGCCGCCCGAGGACCTGTCCGACCGATCCGACCTGTCCGGCCTGTCTGACCGATCCGGCCTGTCCGGCCGCGGTGACCGCGGCGAGCGCGGCGCGGCCGACGCGGCCGGCTTGCGCTCCTCGCCATAGCCCGCGTCCTCGCCCGTGGCCATGCCGAGGGAGATCCGGCGCTTGCCCGTGTCCACGTTGAGCACGCGCACCGGGATCTCCTGACCCTGCTGCAGCGCCTCGCGGGGATGGTTCAGCCGCCGGCCGCCGCCGATCTCGCTGATGTGGAGGAGCCCCTCCACGCCTGGAGCGATCTCGACGAAGGCGCCGAACGACTCCATCCGCATCACCTTGCCGGGAACCTCGGTCCCGTCGGGGAAGCTGCTGGCCGCCTCCTGCCAGGGGTCCTTCTCGAGAGAGCGGCGGGAGAGCGAGATGCGCTCCGGCTTCTTCTCGTCCTTGCCCTTCTCGATCTTGATGATCTCGACCTCGACCTCGTCGCCGACGTTGAGGACCTCCTTGGGGTGGGCGAGCCGCGAGTAGCCGATCTCGCTCACGTGGAGCATGCCCTCGAGCCCGCCGAGGTCGACGAAGGCGCCGTAGCTCGCGAGCGATGTCACCTTGCCGGTCACCACCGAGCCGACCTGGATGCGGGAGCGCACTTCCGCCGCCCGCGACTTCTGCTCCTCTTCCAGGATGGCGCGGCGCGACAGCACGATGTTGGGCCGCGTGCGGCCCTCCTCGAACTGGCTCACCTTGAAGGCCAGGCGCTGGCCGACGAACTGCGCCGGGTCCTCGACGTAGCGCAGGTCGAGCTGGGACAGCGGGCAGAAGGCGCGCATGCCGCGGACCTGCACCTCGGCCCCGCCCTTGTTGATGCCGCTCACGACTCCCTCGACCGGGATGCCGTGCTGCCAGGCCATCTTGATCTCGGCCTCGGCCTCCGGGTTGTTCTGTTTGCCCCGGCCGCCGCCCTTACCCCCGCCGCCGGCGACCTGGCGCCGCAGCTTCAGCGTGCCCGTCTCCGGGTCGGTTGCGGTCACGGTCGCGTCGATCGTGTCCCCCACGTTCACAGTGAGGTTCCCCTCGGCGTCCTTGAGCTGCGCCGTCTCGATCAGGGCTTCGGACTTGGTCCCCAGATCGACGAACGCCGACTCTTCACCGATGGAGAGGATCTTCCCGGACACCTTGGCGCCCATGGCGGGATCCTCGCGTTTCTCCCCGCCCTGCTGCTCGAATTCAGCCAGGGCCTGGCCGAAGTCCTTCTCGTTTTCGGTTTCTGTCTCTGTCTGCTGGTCCGTCATGTGGTTCTCTCTGGTCAGGAACCGGGCTGGCGCCCGGTCGGAATGGTCATGGTGAAGGTATCACGCGACGCTCGCCTGCCAGGCCGCGGCGCGGTAAGCTTCTGGTCCGCCATGAGGAAAACAACGAAAGCACGGCCCATATTCGCGTTTCCGCTCCTTTTGTCGATCTCCTTCGGAGCCTTCATACTCATGGGTGCGGCGCCGCCCGAAAACCGGGCTCCCGCGCCCCTCCTGGATGCCCGCGAGATCCATCTCGCCGAGGCCGTCCAGCTCACCGACGGCGGGGAGAACGCCGAGGCCTACTGGTCTCCCGACGGCAGGCAGCTCGTTTTCCAGTCCACCCGGCCGCCGTTCGCCTGCGATCAGATCTTCCGCATGTCCGGAGATGGCCGGGGTGAGCCCGTCCGGGTCTCCACGGGCAAGGGCCGCACCACCTGCGCCTACTTCACGAGCGACGGCGGGCGAATCCTCTACTCCTCGACTCATCAGGCCGGGGACGCCTGCCCGGCGCCGCCCGACCGTTCGCAGGGCTACGTCTGGCCCGTGGACCCCGACTTCGAGATCTGGAGCGCCCTGCCCGACGGCTCCGATCTCCGGCGGCTGACCGAGAACAAAGCCTACGACGCCGAGTCCACCGTCTGCCCCGTGGACGGATCGGTGATCTTCACCTCGACCCGCGACGGCGACCTCGAGCTGTATCGCATGACCGGCGACGGGAAGGCAATCACCCGCCTGACCAATACCCCCGGCTACGACGGCGGCGCGTTCTTTTCCAACGACTGCAAGAAGATCGTCTGGCGCGCGTCCCGCCCCGCCGCGGGAACCGAGCTGGAGGACTATCGGCGCCTCCTCGCCCAGGGCCTCGTGCGGCCGAGCAAGCTGGAAATCTGGGTGGCCGGCGCAGACGGCAGCGGCGCCCGCCAGGTCACGAGCCTCGGCGCCGCCTCCTTCGCTCCCTCCTTCTTCCCGTCCGGCGACAGCATCCTCTTCTCGACGAACTACGGCGACCCCAAGGGCCGCGAGTTCGAGATCTGGGCCGTGAACGTGGATGGGAGCGGCCTGGAGCGTATCACCTGGAGCGAAGGTTTTGACGGCTTCCCCCTGTTTTCCCCCGACGGCACCCACCTCGCCTTCTCTTCGAACCGGAACCAGGGCGCTCCCGGCGAGACCAACGTGTTCGTCGCCAACTGGGTGGAGGGGCCGAAGAGCGCGGCCGTGGAGCGGTACCTGAAGGACGTCCGCTGGCTGGCCGACGATGCCCGCGAGGGCCGGGGCATCGGCACCCGCGGCCTGGAGGAGGCCTCGCGCTACCTCGAACGGCGCTTCCGGGAGACCGGGATCGAGCCGGCGGGGCAGGACGGCACCTTCTTCCATCGCTTCGATGCGCCGGTCGCGGTGGAGTCCAAGGCCGGGACCGCGATGACGCTCGACGGCGAGCCCGTGGCACGCGCCGAATACGAGCCCGCCTCCTTCTCGGCCTCCTCCAAGGTGGAAGGCGAAGTCGTGGCTGCCGGCTATGGCATCACCGCCCCCGACCTGGGGGTGGACGACTACAAGGGGATCGACGCCCGCGGCAAGATCGTGGCCGTCCGGCGGTTTACCCCCTCCGGCGGCCCGTTCGAGAAGGAGGACGCGGAGCGCCGCTACGGCGACCTGCGCTACAAGACCTTCAACGCCCGCGAGCATGGGGCGATCGGGATGATCGTGGTCGACGCGCCGCTCGTCAAGGAAGGGGAGGAGGCCCCCTCCGAGGCGCCGCTCCCGGCTCTGCGGCTCGACAGCGGCCTGACCGCCGCGGCCGGCGACGCCGGCATCCCGGTCGTGACCCTCTCCCGGGCCGCCGGTTCGGCGCTCTTCGAGGGCGCGCACAGGATTTCCCTCACCGTCGAGCTGGAGCACCGGCACGAGACGCTGGCCAACGTGGTCGGCGTGATCCGGGCGGGCGCGCCCGCCCGCCTGCCCGGAGCGATCCTGGTCGGCGCCCATTACGACCACATCGGCCTGGGCGGGGCGAGCTCGCTCAGCCCGGATGCCCGCGAGCCGCACAACGGCGCGGACGACAACGCCTCGGGCACGGCCGCCCTCCTGGAGGTGGGACGCCTCCTGGCCGGCCGGCGCGACCATCTCCGCCGCGACGTCTACCTGATCGCCTTTTCCGGCGAGGAGATGGGCGTCCTCGGCTCCACCGCCCTCACCCGCAAGCCTCCGGCAGGGCTCGAGATGAAGGATCTGATGGCCATGTTCAACATGGACATGGTCGGCCGCCTGCGGGGCAACGCCCTGTCGGTGCTGGGGGCCGAGTCGGCGAAGGAGTGGCACGAGATCGTGGACCCGGTCTGCGAGCGCGCGGGGCTCGCCTGCAGCCTGGGAGGGGATGGCTACGGCCCGTCCGACCAGTACCCGTTCTACGCCGCGGGAATCCCCGTGCTCCACTTCTTCACGGGGGTGCACGAGGACTACCACAAGCCCACGGACGACTCCGGCAAGGTCAACGGCGACGGCGGAGTGCGGGTTGCCGCCCTGGTGGCGGAGCTGACCGAGGGGCTCTCCGTCCGGCCGGAGCGGCTCGCCTACAAGAGCCTGCCGGCGCCCGCGCCCCCCGGCGACACGCGCTCCATGGGAGCCTCGCTGGGCACGGTGCCCGACTACACCGGCGACGGCCGGCCCGGCGTGCTCCTGTCGGGCGTGCGCGCGGGCAGCGCGGCGGAGCAGGCGGGGATGCAGCGCGGGGACCTGCTCGTCGAGCTCGGCGGCACCCCGATCCGCGACATCCACGATTTCATGTACGTGCTGCGCCGGGCCAAGCCGGGCGAGAAGGCCGCGGCGGTGGTCCTGCGGGGCGAAGAGCGCGTTACCGTTGAAGTGACCTACGGCGTCAGCCGCGGAATGCGATGAGGAGAGGTTCCATGAAGAAGCCCCTGTTGTCCCTGCTGTCCTTGTTGTCCTTGCTGTCCTTGTCGTCCTTTCCCGCCGCGGCCTCCGAAGCCACCGAAGCCCGAGCCGAGTGGGCCCGCTTCCTCGAAGCCTTCCCCGCCACCAGGGGCAAGATGGCCGAGAGCGAGCGCATCAACGCCCTCTACGATCAT
>DATLNC010000287.1:0-11436 GCA_035536935.1 Thermoanaerobaculia bacterium | reverse complement strand
CCCAGCCCTCTCCCCCGTGCCGGGGGAGAGGGAGCCCAGACTTAATCCTTCATGTTGAAGAAGACGAGCCGCCAGCCCTGGGGCTGGCGCTCGATCCCTGCCCGCCAGCCGGGATGTTTGGGGTCGTGCCGGTACTCCGGCGGGCAGACGACCCTCTTGCCGCTGTCGTCCTCCAGGCAGCCGCGGTCCAGGGTCGCCACCAGCTCCCGCAGGATTTCCGGATCCCCGAAGCTCACCCCTTCGGCCAGCCAGCCGCGCAAAGCTTGCAGATCGCCGGCTTCCGCCGCGGTCCGGATCGCCAGCAGGGCCGCCTCGGCCCCGGGCGGCAGTTCGGGAAAGCAGGTCAGCTCCGCCGCCTTCTCGCGGCGGAGCTCCACTCCCGTCAGCGTGACGCGCTCGGGCGCGAGGGGAGCCGGCTCGCCATTCGAGCAGGCCGCCAGGAGAAGTACGAAGTAGGCCGGTCTCATTCCGGCTCCCACCCCGGCGGCGCCATCTCGAAGCTGGCGAACTCGAAGCCCGGCGCGACCGTGCAGCCGACCAGGACCCATCCACCCAATGGCCTGGCGCTCTGCCAGACCCCGGGAGGCACCACGGCCTGGGGCTCCTCCCCCGACGCGAGATCCATACCGAGCCGGATCACCTGCCGCCCGCGGCCTTCGGACAGGCACAGCTCCAGGGGCGCGCCGGCGTAGTAATGCCAGACCTCGGCCGCGTGCGTCACCCGGTGCCAGGCCGAGCGGTCCCCCTCGCGCAACAGGTAATAGATGGCCGTGCTCGCGTCATCGCGGAAGGTCTCCTGGTAGAAGCCCCCCTCGGGGTGCGGCTTCAGCCCGAGCCGGGCGACGACCTCCTCTGCCGTCATTGGCACCCTTGGGCCGGGCAGGGCTCGATCCGGTAGCGGAGGGTGATGTTGGCGTCGATTCCCACCTGCCCAGCGGAAACCGGCGTATCGGCGGCCATGGAGGACTCCATGGCCATGCGAGTCCCCTTGTACATCGGGGTGAAGAGGGAGACGCCCCCTTCGACGACCTCGATGATCTCGACCAGCCGGACGCGCAGGGCGCGCGCCAGGGTCTCGGCCTTGATCCGGGCGGCCTCGGCGGCCCGGGTGAGGGCGGTGGAGCGTGCCGCTTCGTCGTTGCGCAGCCCGAACATCACGCCGTCGAGCCGGTTGGCCCCGGCGGCGAGGCCGGCATCCACCACGGGTCCGACGAGGTCCAGCTTCTCCAGGCGGACGGAGACGACGTTCGTCGCCTGGTAGCCCGAGATGCGCGGCTCGCCGCCGCGTTCCGGGTTGGGCTCGTTGGCGTAGACGGGGTTCAGGTTCAGCTCGGAGGTCTGGATGTCCTCCGCCTTGACGCCGAGCTTGCGGATGGCTTCGAGGATCGCGTTGGCCGAGCGGTTGGCCTCGTCCATGGCGGCTTGCGCCTTGGGAGCCTGGGCGAGGACGCCGAGGCGGACCGTTGCTTCGTCGGGGGCGACCCGGGCCTCGCCATTGGCCTGGACGCTGAGGACGGGGACGACTGGGCTCGGTTTCGCCTCACGAGCGTCCTCACGAGCGTCCTCACGAGCGGCCTCATGAGCGGCCAGGGGAAACGTGGTCAGAGCGATTGCGAGAGCCAGGGCTGCGGTGATCTTCTTCATCGCGCCTCCTTTCGGCCCCCAAGTATAGAGAAGCCCCCGGCAGGAGTGCCGCCGGGGGCTCTGGGAACTTCATGGACGGAGGTCAGCGCCTCGTCGGCCCGTAGGGACCGCGGTCGTCGTAATCTGAGGCATCCGCAGGCGAAGCGGTCGTCCTGCCTTCGATTCGGGCCTTCTCTTCCGCAGTCACAGTGGTTGAGCCGCCTCTCCGGCCTCTCCCCAGGAGCAGGAAGAAGGTGCCCGCAGTGAAGACGAGGGCGATAACCCCCAGAACGGCGGCGATGTCGCACCGGTCTGCGATCAGCACGATCACAGCAGCCACCTGGAAGGCCAATGCGAATCCAGCGAACATCAAGGGCATTGGCGGCGGAGGGTCGGGACGGCCAAGATTGGGCGTGTCAGGCATATCGATCTCCTCTCCTCAAAAAAGCGTGAACCCGCAGGGACGGCTGGACGTCCGCTCTCACTGGCGAGCGAGGTGCCGGGAAGTTACGCTGGGGCCCGGCCGGCCGATGAGGATGAACGGGGCCCAGTAATAGGGGTGATCGTACTGCCCTTCCTGGATCAGCTCCAGCTTCGAGAGGCGTAGCGCCTCGGCCTTGTCGCCGCCCGTCATCAGGTGGCGATAGAAGCGGACCATCAGGTCCGAGGTGGAGCTGTCCGCCACTTGCCAGAGGCTCACGACCACGCTCGCGGCTCCGGCATAGAGAAATGCCCGGCTCACTCCCAGGATCCCCTCGCCGCGTACGTTCTTGCCCAGCCCCGTGTCGCAGGCCGAAAGCACGACCAGGTCCGCCGCAAGGTCCAGGTTGAAGATCTCGTAGACCTGAAGAAGCCCGTTCTCCTTCGGGTCTCCATCCAGGGACAGCACGAGGCCGGAGTACTCGGGCTGCGCTTCGTTGACGAAGCCATGCACGGCGAAGTGGAGCCAGCGGGCCTGGCGCACGGCGGGGTTGTCCTTGACGTTCTCCTCCGAGGCGTCGCCATCCATGTAGCTCCGGACCTGCGCAGAGGGGAACAGCCGTGAGATCTCCGAGAGCTCGGCGTTCGCATTCGGGAGGCGCCGGGGAGAGGGGAGCCCGGCATCCTGCAGTGCCCGCGCCAGGGGGCTGGCCGCGGCCTGGCCCTCGGCCACGGGTGCCTTCTCGTGCGCAGGATCGGCGAATCCCACGAACAGGCCCGGGCTCGAAGCAGGCAGGACCCCCTCGGCCGGCGCGGCGAGCTCCGCCAGGACGCTTGCCGAAGGGACGTAGGTGATCGATTTTTGCTGGATGAGGTAGGGAAGCCCGGCATAGCCCCGGCCCTGCGGGGCAGGAGCGGTGAGGAGAGCTTCGAAGCTGAGCAGGAGGAGCGGGCCGTCGGGCGAGACGATCAGATGCGGCTTGTCCCTGAGCACCTCCGCGGCGGGCGCGAGGAGGATCTCATGCAGGCCGTACGCCGCTTCGACATAGTCTCCCCGACGGCGGCGGCCCTCCTCCTGGAGGCTGTTCCGGACGGTCTCCACGAGATCGGCGATCTCGGCGGCCGGGGGGAGGCGGAACCCTTCCGTCCGGTCCTGCGTCACGACGAACAGGTACGAGGCCTCCGCTCCTACCGTGTACTCCAGGAACGCGGAGCGCCCGTCGAGCATCCCCTGGATCCGCTCCGGCGAAAGGAGCGCCGGGCTGCGGATGGCTGCATAGTGCGGGTGCTCGTGCTGAATCTCCCACTCGATACGCTCGCGCTCCTGCTCGGCCTGGTCGAGCTCCGCCTCGATCCGCTCGGCCCGCTTGCCGCCCCGCGAGAGATCGTCCAGGAGATCCCCCTGAAGGAGGGAGATCCGGTTGGCAACCTCCTCGTCCCGCTGCTTCAACTCGGGAGAAATGCCCTTCCGGAGGTCGATCCGGCCCTCCACGAGGAGATCGAGGAGGGCGCGTGCCCGGGCCCGCTCGCTCGCGGCCAGGGCCTCCGCGAGATGGCCGCCGGCAGGATCGCTTCGATGGAGGCGCATCTGGAGATCCACATAGAAATCATAGGAATCACGCCGGGACGCGAAAAACGAGACCCGCTGCCGCTGGCTCGCCACCTTGGGCCGGATCGACTCGACGATCCGCAGGGCGTCGCCGATGGCGACCGCGGCCGCGGGGAGGTTGCCGCGGTCGCATTCCAGCCGGGCGACGGCCGAGAGAGCCACGGCCTCGCTCATCAGCGTCTTCCTCTTCCGGCTGATTTCCAGGGCGCGGTAGAAGTGCTCGGCCGCCTGCCGGGTGTCGGACACGGCCTGGAAGGCACGGCCGAGCTCCAGGATCGAGTGGATCTCTCCGAGGGAATCTCCCGTTCCCTGGTACAGCTCGACAGCCTGCTTCAGAAGCCGCACCGCTTCCTCCGGGTTGCCCAACCCGATGTGCGACCGCCCCATGCCCTGGAGCGCCATGGCCTGGCCCCGGCGATTGTCCGCGGCCCGGCTGATCTCGTAGGCTCGGGTATACCGCTCCAGCGCCTGGCCGGGCTCGCCCCGCCGATCGTAGATCCAGCCGACGTCGCCCAGGGCGTACGCTTCCCAGGTCGTATCCCCTGTCTCGCGATGGATCGGGAGCGACCGGTCGTAGAACTCCAGAGCCCCGCTCAGGTCGCCCAGGTACAGAGATGTCTTCCCGAGGAAGAACAGCTCCCATCCCTGCTGCTGGCGGTTTCCGAGCGCCTCATGGATCTCGAGGGCGTTCGTGAACAGCTCGAGGGCCCGCTGGAGCTCCCCCTGCCGCAGGTAGATGACGGCCATCTCCTGAACGACGTTGGCCTCGCCGCGCCGGTCTTCCGCCTCGTGGCTCGCCTGGAGCGCCTGCTGGTAGGCCTCCAGCGCCTTGTCGCCCTCTCCCCGCTCGCGGTAGATCGAGCCGAGAGCCCCGAGGATGAGCGGGATGTCCGCCGGATCACCGCCGTCCTGCCGGAGCTCCAGGGCACGGGTCAGGGAAACGACGGCCTCGTCCAACTGCCGCTGCGCGATCTGGACGATCCCGAGACCCACCGACGCGGTCGCGATCCACCAGGGATCGGCGAGGTCTTCCCAGAGCCGGAGCGACTCCTTGAGGTCCTGGAAAGCCTGCGCGGTCTGGCCGATCTCGTGGCGCGCCACCCCGAGGTTGTTGAGCGTTTCGGCCTCTCCCCGGCGGCTCCCCGCCTCTCGCGACAGCGCCAGGGCCTGGTCGAACAGAGCCAGCCCCTTCTCGGTGTCTCCGAGCGCCCGATGGATGACAGCGATCTCGTTGAGGACGTGAACCTCGCTGGTACGATCGCCAGCGGCCCGCCAGAGAGCGAGCGCCGCCTCGTAGCTGGCCAGGGCCTTCCGCTTGGAGTCGGCGTCCTCCCGCGCCTGCCAATGATCGGCTTCCCAGGTGGCGCGCTCCGCCGCGACCCGGTCCGGATCGCCCGCTGCCGAGGGCCGCAGCTCCTCCAACTCGATCTTGTAGACGCCGGCCGCCGCCGTGGCCTCCCTGGGAGCGACGCTCAGGAGGCAGTCCCCTCCCTCCTGGGCGATCCATGAGAAAAGCTCCGGCTGCTTTCGTCCGCCGACCCCGTCCGCTTGCAGGATCACCCGCCCCGACGCACCGGCCAGGCGGGCAGTCACATCCATCTTCGTCTGCTTGATCCTGACCCGGACGTAATCGCCCGCCTGGGCCGCGATCCTGTACTCGTGGACCTCGCCCGCCCGGATCTCCCGCTCCTGGACGACACCCTTTTCGAGGCGGGGGGGACCGGATGGCTCCGGAGCGAGGGTCTGCGCGGGAGGCGCCGACGAGCACGCCAAGCACAGCGTTGCCAGGATTCCTCCCAGAAGGGCCAGGGCGCGGGGGCCGAAAGGAAGCAGGGAAGGACAGCGGGGTCTAGCGGGCAGGATCTTCAAGACCTGACTTCGCCTCTCGTTTCAGCCAGTTTACCCCAGGAGCGGCACGATCGATGTCAGAAAATTATCGGCATGGCGAATCTTATAGAGGAAGAGAGATAGGATGGATGATGCTATGGCCGACGATCGCGACTTGGTAACCCGGTTCCTGCGCGGGGATGCGGATGCCGTGGCAACCCTGGACAGCTGGATCTCCAGGGCCGCCTGGCCCTACCAGCGCCGGCTGGCCAACCGCTGGGACGATGTCCTTCAGGATGTGCGCCTGGAGGTGACCCGGCTGCTCGGCCAGGGCAAGTTCCGCGGCGAATCGAGCCTCCGCACCTATCTCTGGCGGGTCGTCTCCCACACCTGCCTCGACCAGATCCGCTCGCAGGGCAAGTGGCAGTTCACCGACCTGGAGTCCGCGGACCAGGAGGACGGCCGGGTCGCCGGGCCGCTGCGAGTGGCCGTCGACGACCCCGCCGAGCGGGATCTCCTGATGCGCGTCCTGGACCGGGCCTCCTCGGATTGCCGGGATCTGTGGAAGATGCTTCTCCTCGGCCACTCCTACAAGGAAATGAGCGAGCGTCTCCAGGTGGCCGAAGGAACCCTGAGAGTGCGCGTCCTCCGCTGCCGCGAGCGTGCGATCGCCCTCCGTACGGAGCTGATGGCGGGTCCCGTCGGTATCGCCAACAAGGCGGCCGACCGGGGTGAGCCCGGGCGTAACAAAATCGTCACGCGAGCGCCCAAAAAAAGCGGAGAGACGATACGCCCATGAATTTAAATTGTGATCAAGTCGCCGAGCTCCTCCCCTGGTACTTGAACGGCACCCTCGACGAGGGGGAACAGGGAGAGGTCCGCGTGCATCTGGAGGGATGCACCAAATGCCGTCAAGCGCTGGATGAGACCCGCCTCGCCTGGCGGATCTACGGCCAGCACATCCCCTCCGAAGCTCTCGTCGCGCTCGCCTGGGGAGAGACCCCCGAGGGGCTCGACCCCGACGTCCTGGAGCGCCACCTCGAGACCTGCCCCCAGTGCGCGGCCGAGTTGGAGATGGTCCGGATGAGCCGCAAATTGGAGGAGGACGAGCGGATCGCCCTTTTCCCTACGCCAACTGAACGCCTCCCTCTCCCCCGGCACGGGGGAGAGGGTCGGGGAGAGGGGGGACGGGGTCAATCCTGGCGTACTGCCGCCATGGCTGCCGGCCTGGCCGGGATCGTCGCGGCGAGCGGCTGGGTCTGGACCGCCGGCCGCGCGAACGACCTGGAAGAGCGGCTCGCCCTGGCTGGCCGCCCGCCGGAAACCACCCCTGCGCCCACCCCAGCCCCTGACGCCAACGACGGCCAGCTGTCGCAGATGACGGCCGAGGTCGAGCGCCTTCAGCGGCGCGAGGCCGAGCTCCGCCAGCAGCAGGAAGAGATGCAGGAGCAGCTCGCCCGCATCGCCCAGGCCGGTCCGGCCGCGCCCTCCCCGCAGATCAACGCCTGGATCGGCGACCTGCGTCCCACGCAGGACGTGGTCCGCGGCGGGTCCGCCACCGCCGAGGAGCTGCCGGCAGGCCGGGCCGCGAGCCTGATCCTGGGCACGAGCCACAAGGAAACCCACCGCAGCCATCGGGTCGAGATCGTGGATTCCGCCGGGAAGGTCGTCTGGAGCGCCGACGGCCTGGTCCCCGACAGCGATACGAACGATTACGGGATCACCCTCCCCGCGGGAACCCTGAAGCCGGGCGCCTACACGATCCGGATCTCGGCCCAGGAAGAGGGGAAGAGGGTCGAGCTGGAGAGCTACTCGGCGCGCGTGAGGTAGCCCCGCCGCCCTTCAGAACCGCCCGCAGAGTTTTTCTGCAACACAGAAAATCTCCGTGTTGCAGAAAAGCCTTTGCTGCGACGCAGAAACCTCGTGGGTCGCAGCAGATTATTTTGCGTTGCCAAACGCGGCGGCCTGCAACACTGGAAAATTCTGCGTTGCGGAAAAGGCTGAGGCGCGACACAGCGAGACGTGCGCCGAATCCGGGAATCTCTGTGCCGCGCTAGAAAGCTGTGTGTCGCCAAAAATCTCTCTGCGTTGCGCCCTGAGATTTTTGGCGACACAGAAAGACGCAGAGCCGACTTCGCTGAATCCGCGGCGCCAGGTGTCTCATCGCCCGGAGATACGGCCGTCGGTCCCCATCTGGTCTGCGAACCACTTCTTCGGCCGCAGGATCTTCCAGTCCCGCTGGGCCCCGTCGAGCTCGACCCCCACGTCCCAGCGGCCGTAGCTCGCGTAGAGGATCCCCTGCTTGGATGCGCCGCCGAAGCGGAGCCTCCCCTGGATCTTCGCCTTGCCGCCCGCCACCGCCAGGTCGTCGATCCGGACGGCGCCGTCCCCGACCGACACATCCGCGACCGCCCCGACGGCCTGCGTCATCAGGTCGTCCATCCAGCGGAGGACCCGGTTGCGCGTCTCGGGAGCCATGAAGGAGAAGAGCGGCCGGGAGTCGGAGAGCGTGCTCTCCACCTTGGCGCGGAGGAAGACCGGCGCGCCCGGCTCGATCACGGCATGGTCCAGGTGGGCACGCGCCCACCAGTCGGCTCCCACGGCGCCGGGCATGCTGACCCGGGTCAGATCGATCTTGGTGCCCGATATGTCGAAGCGCTGGCCCTTGAAATCCGCCTCCCGGATCAGGGTGCGCACGAGCAGGTCCCCCCGCAGCGGACGCTCTTCGAAGCGTGCGGCTACGCCCCTGGCCTCCAGCCGGAGATCGCCGGTGCCGGCCCAGTCCGGGGCGGCGGCCCGGAAACGGGCGCTCATCCGGCCCGAGCCGCCGGTCAGAGCCAGCCCCGAGCTCCGGGGCAGATAGGAGTTGTAGAAGGAGAGGTTCGGCACGTCGGCCTCCGGGATCGCGACGTCGATCCTCCGGGGGGAGAAGAGGACGCGCTCCGCGAGGCGCGGCTCATCGCCCAGCACCTCGATGCTGAGATCCCGGCCCTTCACGTGCGGCTGGCGATTGCCGCCGCGGCGGACGCCGAAGTCGTCGAAGGCGAGGACCAGCCGCGCCTGCTCCTTCGGGAGCACTTCCCAGAAGACCCGGCCCGGCCCCTCGGCACGGTAGTCAAGGATGGAGGCCACCAGCCGCTCCTGCCGCGCCTCCAGGCGGCTTTCGGGCAGGAGCCTGCCGCGGCGCATCCGCAATCGGGTTGCGACCCGGCCGCCCTCGGCCTGGAGCGTGAGCCAGTGGGTGCTCTGCAGGTACTCCTCCAGGAACCCCAGGCTCGGCACGTCCCCCTCGACCTCGGCCCGTGCGCTCAGGAACTTGAACATCTGCCAGCCGCGGTGCTGCGAAGGGATGTAGGGCGCGATCTCGCCGTCGATCCGTCCGGATGCCTGGGCCAGGATCGGCTGCGCCTTCGGCCCCGCCCCGAGCGAAATCGCGCCAGAGACGATCTGAAGGCGGGTGGGATCGACCATCAGCCGGCGCCAGACGACCATGTCGAACCCGCCCGCGAGCCGCGCGTCCCCCGCGAAGCGGAACTCGTCGATCCAGATCTCGCGGACGGTGTCGAGATCCACCTGCGCCAGCCGGATGCGCCACGGATCGCGGCGCGCCTGCGGCCTTTTAGGAGGTGGGTAGATCTTCTCCGGCGGCCGGGCCGGAGGGTTGGTGAAACCGGGGATGGGCGGCTGGAGGTCCACGCGCAGCGGCCGCGACCACTTCCGGCCATCCGCCCTCCGGCGCAGGCGGAAGTTGACGCCGCTGCCCTTCAGCCCGGTGATGATGAGCTCCCGGTCGCGCAGGTCGAGCAGGCTCAGCTCGAACGTGGCGGTGTCCATGGAGCCCCACCACTGCGCCGTGCGCGTCTGGTTGCGGATGCGGAAGTTGCGAACGTGGATCACGCCGGGCCAGAGGGTCCAGGCGGTCTCGGACTCGATGAGCAGCCGCTCGGGCCGGCGGTTCAGGCGCCGCTCGAGGTCGCCCGAGCGCAGATACCAGTTGCCCGCTACCAGGTAGAGCGGATAAAAAGCGATCGCGGCGAGGAGAATCGCCAGGGCAAAACGAATGAAAAATCTTTTCATGATCGAGACAGGCTCTTTGCGAGACTCGTGCCGCCGGACTACACTCCCGGCCGATACCCGCCGATAACCCGCCGATAACCGCGCCGATACCCGATGAACATCCTCTTCGACCTCGACGGCACGCTCACGGATCCCGTACTCGGGATTACGCGCTGCATTCAGCACGCGCTGGTAAATCTGGGGAGGACCGCTCCGGACATCGATTCCCTGCGGCGCTACGTCGGCCCGCCGCTCCAGGACAGCTTCGCGGAGCTTCTGGAGACCGAGGACGAGGTCCTGCTTGCCGAGGCGGTCCGCCTCTATCGCGAGCGCTTCAAGCCCGTCGGCATGTTCGAGAACAGCGTCTACCCGGACGTGCCCGACGGCCTGGAAGCTCTTCGTGCCCAAGGACATCGGCTCTGGGTGGCGACCTCCAAGCCCCACGTCTTCGCGCGGGAGATCGTCGAGCACTTCGGGCTTGCCCGATTCTTCGAGCGGGTGCACGGCTCGGAGCTCTCCGGGGTCAACGCGGACAAGGGAGACCTCATCCGGCACGTGCTCGCCGAGGAGGTCATCCCTGCCGAACGGGCCTGGATGGTGGGGGACCGAATGCACGATGTGCTCGGAGCCCGGCGCAACGGCGTCGAAGCGATCGGAGTGCTGTGGGGGTACGGCAGCGAGGAGGAGCTCCGCGCCGCCGCGCCGCGAAGGATCGTGGCCTCGATGGCGGAGCTCTGCGCAGCGATCCAAACGGAAAAACGCCCCCGCCGCGAGGCGGAGGCGTCTTAGAGAGTCCGGCAGGCTGCTTCGCGAGTCGCCTTGACGGCTGCTTAGCGAGTCGCCTTGACGGCTGCTTAGCGGGTCGCCTTGACGGCGACCGCGCCGCCCAGGGCCAGAAGACCGATCAGTCCGAGCAGGGGCATCCCGCTCGCGGTGTCGGGCAGGTTATTGTCATTGTCGGTGTTCAGATTGGTGTCGGTATCGGTGGTGCCGGTGGTGCCATAGGCGCCGGTGGTGGTGCCAGTCGTACCGGTGGTGCCGGTCGTACCCGTCGTGCCGGTACGGGTCTGCGTGCCGACGGTCGGGTTCGGGTCGTTGCCCTGGGCCGCCGTGTCGGAGTCCGTATTGGCGTTGACATCCACGTCCACGATGCCGTCCTCGGCATTCCGGCCGGCGTCGACGTCCACGTCAGGGCCGGAGCCCGTCTCGGGCTTGCCCGACTGGTCGACCTGCTGGCTGGGCTTGAGTGCGTTTCCAGTGGTCTGTGCCACCAGGGCCGTGCCTGTCGCCAGGACCAGAGCGATCATAGCGATAGTCAAGATGTGCCGCTTCATCGTGTTCTCCTCTTCCTCAGAATTACCAGGGAGATTTTCCAGCAAGGACATCCCTTGCCTCCTCGCCTGAGTTTTTCTGCAACAGAGGTGCCAAGATTGCTATGGCGGGTCTTCCTCGCCGCCGGATCCCTGGGCCCGCTCTCCTCCCGGAGTGTTGCGCGACGCCCCCCATTCCGATCCCTCCTTGGGTTCCTGGACGGCGTCCGTTCCAGTCCGTTTGGAGACGGGGCGCGCCAGGCACTGGACCCAGACGATCCGGAAGCCCTCGGGAAGCCGCTCGTAGGCCAGGCCGATCCCCATCTCCGTGAAGCCCTCGCCGAGAAGAGTGGAGCTCTTGCCCCTGCCCTCATCCAGCAGCTCGGCCAGGGCCTGCTCCGGATTCAGGGCGTCCGTGACGATCCGCTCGCCCACGATTCCGGCCATCCTGTACTTCTGGCGCTTCACCTTGGCGGCAATCGGACCCGCGGCAACCAGCGGGCGCCCGGAGCGGATCACGCCCAGCACCGCCTCGGCATGCGCCTGGGCGGCGCGGTCCAGGGCAGGGTGCCGGTTCAGGGGATGCAGCTT
>DATLNC010000286.1:0-17471 GCA_035536935.1 Thermoanaerobaculia bacterium | reverse complement strand
GGCACGGTGTTGATCAGGGTGACCTCGGAAGCCGACGGCAGCGACGGCAGCTCCAGGGCGTTGGCCGCCAGGATCACCTTGCCGCCACGGCCAAGCGTCACGAAGAGCTCGAAGACCGAGAGGTCGAAGTTGATCGAGGTCGCGGCAAGCACGCCCGCGATCTCCGCATCCGAAAACACCCGGGACGACCAGGGGATCAAAGCCGCGGCCGTCCGGTGCTCGATGGCCACCCCCTTGGGCCGGCCGGTCGAGCCCGACGTGTAGATCACGTAGGCCAGGTTGCCGAGGCCTGGCGGGAGCGGCTCGGCCTCGCCGTGCTCCCACTCCTCGTCAAGGCAGACGGTGCGCGCCGTCAGGTCACCGAGCCGCGGCAGAAGCCGCCGCTGGGTAAGGACGAGCGGCGGGCCGGAGCCATCCTCCAGGTCCTCCAGGATCCAGGCCAGCCGTTGCGCCGGGTACTCCGGATCGAGCGGCACGTAGGCGCCGCCGGCCTTGAGCACGGCGAGCATCCCCACCACCATCTCGGGCGAGCGCTCGACGCAGATTCCCACCGCCGCCTCAGGCCCTACGCCGAGCCCTGCCAGGCGCCGGGCCCAGCGGCTTGCCTCGGTGTCGAGATCAGCGTAGGTGAGCCGGCCGGAGCCGAAGACGAGGGCCTCGGCGCCGGGAGTCCTCCTCGCCTGTTCTTCGAAGAGCTGGTGCAGACAGACGGCCGATGGATCGGGCTCGCTCCGGTTCCAATCCACGAGCTGCCGACGCTCGGACTCGGCGAGCAGGGGCAGGTCCCAGAAGCTCCGCTCGGGCTCCGCGGCCGCGGCGGCGAGAAGGGTTGCGAAGCGCGACAGCAGGCGGTCGCCGGTCGCAAGGTCGAACAGTGCCGTGTCGAGCTCCAGCGCGGCTTCGATCCCCTCGCCGGCTTCCGCCAGCCCCAGGAGCAGCTCGAGCTTGGACGTGCCGCTCGAGGTCGGGAGCGCGCGGGTGGCGAGCCCGGGGAGGGCGGGGACGGCGGCCGGCGCGCTCCGCCAGGTGAGCATCACCTGGAAGAGAGGCGGCCGGGAAAGATCGCGCTCCAGCCGCAGCTCTTCGACCAGTCGCTCGAACGGAACGTCCTGGTGGCCCCAGGCCTCGAGGCTCGCCTCGCGCGTCCGCACCAGCAGCTCGGTGAAGCCGGGATCACCCGATAGATCGCCGCGCAGCACCAGGGTGTTGACGAAGAGGCCGATCAGCCCCTCGATCTCGGCGTGCCCGCGATTGGCGACAGGCGAGCCCACCAGCACGTCCTCCTGCCCGGAGAGGCGGGCGAGCAGGGCCTGGAAACCGGCCATCAGCACCATGAACGGGGTTGCTCCCTGCCGCCGTGCCAGGGCCCACAGCTCGCGCGCCAGGCTCTCCGGCAGCTGGGCAGATACCTGGCTGCCGCGCAGGCTCTGCACCGCCGGGCGTGGCCGGTCGAGCGGCAGGTCGAGAGCGTCGGGCGCAGTCGCCAACTGCTCTCGCCAATAACCGATCTGCCCCTCCAGCACCTCCGGCAGCCAGGCGCGCTGCCAGGCCGCGTAGTCGGCGTACTGCACGGGCAGCTCCGGCAGAGGCGAGCCTCCATAGAGAGCCGCCAGCTCGCGCAGGAAGACGTCGATCGACCAGCCGTCCGCGACCGTATGGTGCAGGTTCACGAGCAGCCGGTGCTCGCCGTCTCCGAGCCGCAGGAGGGTGAACCGGCAGAGCGGTCCCACCGCGAGATCGAACGGCCGCCGGGCTTCCTCAACGGCCCATCGCTCCGCCTCAGGGGCCGGCAATTCGATCATCGGCAGGTCAGGGACGGCATCCGGAGCGATCACCTGGAATGGCCGGCCGCTCTCGGGATCGCGAGCGAAGGTGGTGCGCAGCGCCTCGTGGCGCCGCACGATGCCGGCGAGCGCCGCGGCGAGCGCCGGCACGTCGAGGGGTCCGCTCAGGGCGAGGGCGAACGGCAGATTGTAGACGGCGCTCCCCCGGTCGAGCTGATCCAGGAACCAGAGCCGTTCCTGGGCGAAGGAGAGCGCAAGCGCGCCGTCGCGAGGGACCGGCAGGATCGGCAGCATCGCCGGAGTCGGAGCTCCCCGCTTTCCCTCGATCCGCGCCGCCAGGGCGCCGAGGCTCGCCTCCTCGAACAGGGCACGCACCGAGAGATCGAGGCCGAAGACCTCCCGTACCTTCGTCGTCACCCGCGTGGCGAGCAGCGAGTGGCCCCCCAGATCGAAGAAGTTGGCATCGCTGCCGATCCGATCGAGGCCCAGCACCTCTCCCCAGATCCCGGCCAGCAGGTCCTCCGTGGGACTGAGCGGCCCGATTGCCGCTCTCTCCTCGGGCCCGAGCAGGGCCAGGGCCTTGCGGTCCACCTTGCCGTTGGGCGTGAGCGGCAGCTCGGCGAGCGCCACGAACGCGGCGGGGATCATGAAATCCGGCAGACGGGCCTGGAGGAAGCGGCGCAACTCGGCGGTCGGCGGAGTCTCCTTTACGGGCATGACATAGGCGGTCAAGGTCTGCCCGCCTGGCCGCACGAGCACGACCGCCCGCGCCACGGCCGGATGGGCGCCGAGGGCGGCCTCGATCTCGCCCAGCTCGATGCGGAAGCCGCGCACTTTCACCTGGTGATCGATGCGCCCGAGAAATTCCAGATCGCCCGAGGGCAGCCGGCGGGCGAGGTCGCCCGTGCGATAAACCCGGGAGCCGGCCGGGCCGAACGGATCCGGAACGAACTTCTCGGCGGTCAGCTCCGGCCGGTGGAGATAGCCGCGGGCCAGGCCGGCGCCGGTCAGGAACAGCTCGCCCGGCACTCCCACCGGTACCAGCCGGAGCCCCCGGTCGAGCACGTAGGCGCGCTTGCCGCCCACCGGCCGGCCGATCGTCGGCACCGCTCCGCGCGGCACCTCCGTGAAAGTCGAGTAGGTGGTGTCCTCCGACGGGCCGTAGAGGTTGAGGACCCGCGCTGTCGAGCGCTCGTGGACCTTGCGGACCAGCTCGCGCTCCAGCGGCTCGCCAGCCAGGTTGACCGCGCGCACCGAGGCAGGAAGGCCGGTTCGCACCAGCTCCTCGATGGCCGAGGGCACGGTGTTGATCAGGGTCACTTCGTCGCGGGCGGCGAGCCGCGGCAGCTCCAGGGCGTTTTCCGCCAGCACGACCCTGCCGCCCCAGCTCAGCGGCACGAACAGCTCGAAGACGGACAGGTCGAAGCAGATCGACGTGGCGGCGAGCACGGTCTCGAGCTCCGCGTCCGAGTAGATCTCGCGCGCCCAGCGGACCAGCGCCACGGCGCTCGCATGCTCGATGGCCACCCCCTTGGGGCGTCCGGTCGAGCCCGAGGTGTAGATCAGGTAGGCAAGGTTTCCGGGACCCGCCTCGCAGGGCGGCGGCGCCTCGGCGGGGATCAAATCGGGTGCGATCAGCTCCCTCTCGGTCAACAGCACCGGAGACGCCGCGCCGCGCTGCGCGTCCTCCAGGATGAAGGCCTGACGCTGCGGAGGGTAGGCGGGATCGACCGGCACGTACACCCCGCCCGCCTTGAGAATGCCGAGCAGTCCGATCACCATCTCCGGCGTGCGGCGCATCAGGATCCCGACCCGCTCCTCCGGCCCGACGCCCAGCTCCCGCAGGCGGTGGGCGAGGCCGTTGGCCGCCCGGTCCAGCTCGCCATATGTAAATACCCGCTCTCCATGGACCAGCGCCGGGGCGTCGGGGCTGCGCTCCACCTGGCCCTCGAAGAGCTGATGGAGGCAGACCGGCTCGCTGGAGACTGTATCGGCGGGGTCGGTCTCGTTCCAGGCGACGACGAGTTGCAGGCGCTCCGTCTCCGAGAGCAGCGGCAGCTCCGGAAGGGGACGCGCGGGGTCGGCCACCGCCGCCGAGAGCAGGTTGACGAAGTGCCCGCACAGGCGGAACGCCGTGGCTTCGTCGAACAGGTCGGAGTTGTATTCGAGCGCGCCCGCGAGCTCCGGGCCGGATTCCACCAGTGCCAGGGTCAGCTCGAACTTGGACGTGCCGTTCGCCACCGGCAACGCGCTGGCCGTGAGTCCGGCGAGATCTAGGCCCGGCGCCGCTCTCTGGTGCACGAGCATCACCTGGAAGACCGGAGAACGGGACAGATCGCGCTCCGGCCGCAGCTCCTCGACCAGCCGCTCGAAGGGGAGATCCTGGTGCGTGTAGGCGCCGAGGCTCACCTCCCTCTCGCGCTGGAGCAAATCCTGGAAGCCCGGCTCTCCCGACAGGTCTCCGCGCAAGGCCAGCGTGTTGACGAAGAAGCCGATCAGACCCTCGGTTTCCACCCGGTTGCGGTTGGCCACCGGCGAGCCCACGACGATGTCGTCCTGCCCTGCCAGCCGTCCGAGCAGGGCGTGGAAGCCGGCCAGCAGGGTCATGAACAGCGTCGTGCCCTGTCGGCCGGAGAGCGCCCGCAGCTCCCTCGTCAGGTCCTTCGGGAGATCCAGCGCCACCTGCGCTCCGCGGAAGGTCTGCGCGGCCGGACGCCGCCGGTCGAGGGGCAGGTCGAGCCCGGCGGGCGCAGTCGCCAACTGCTCGCGCCACCAGGCGAGCAGCGGCTCCAGAACACCCGGCATCCCCAGCCAGGCGCGCTGCCAGGCCGCGTAGTCCGCGTACTGAACGGTGAGAGCCGGGAGCGACAAGCCCGCATAGAGCGCCGCCAGCTCGCGCAGGAAGACCTCGATCGAGCCGCCGTCGGAGACGGCGTGGTGCAGGTTGACGAGGAGCAGATGCTCCTCGTCCATCTTGATCAGCCGGAAGCGGAAGAGAGGTCCCCGGGCGAGGTCGAACGGCCGCCGGGCCTCCTCCACGGCAAGGCGTTCCGCCTCGGTTGGGAGCGCCGCGAGATCGATCACGGGCAAGTCCACGGGCACTTCGGAGGCAATGTTGTGGACGAAGGTGGTGCGCAGCACCTCGTGGCGGCGGACGATCTCGGCCAGCGCTGCGTGCAACGCCGGCACGTCGAGCCGGCCCGCGAGGCGCAGGGCGAAGGGCATGTTGTAGACGGGGCTTCCGGGGTCCAGCTGCTCCAGGAACCAGAGCCGCTCCTGAGCGAAGGAGAGCGGGAGCTCTCCGCCGCGAGGGAGGGGAGGAATGGGCAGGGTGGACGCGGACTGTTCGCGCTCGATGCGGGCCGCCAGGGCGGCGACGCGGGGAGACTCGAAGAGCGCGCGGACCGGCAGCTCGACGCCGAACACCTCCCGCACCCGCGACACCACGCGGGTCGCGAGCAGCGAATGGCCGCCCAGCTCGAAGAAGTCGTCCTCGACGCCGACGCGGTCCAGCTTCAGGATCTCGGCCCAGAGCCTCGCCAGCTGCGCTTCCGTCGGCGTGCGCGGCGCCACGGAGGCCTCCGCCGGATCCGCCCGCGGGACTCCGAGTTGAGCCAGGGCCCTGCGGTCCACCTTGCCGTTGGGAGTGAGCGGCAGGACGGCGAGCGGCACCCAGGCCGAGGGGATCATGAACTCGGGAAGGCGGGCCTGCAGGTGGCTCCTCAGGTCGGAGGCCGCCGGCGGCACGATGAAGGCGACCAACCGCCCTTCCAGGGCAAGGACCGCTGCGCTCTCCACGGCCGGATGGCTTTCGAGGGCCGCCTCGATCTCCCCCAGCTCGATACGGAAGCCGCGTACCTTGACCTGGTTGTCGATCCGCCCCAGGAAATCCAGGTTGCCGTCGGCGCGGTAGCGGACCAGGTCACCAGTCCTGTAGAGGCGCGCCCCGGGCTCCGCGCTCCATGGATCGGGCACGAAGCGCTCGGCGGTGACGTCCGGACGGTGCAGGTAGCCGCGGGCCAGGCCGGCCCCTCCGAGGAAGAGCTCGCCCGGCACGCCCGCCGGCGCGGGCCGCAGCCAGTGGTCCAGCACCAGGGCGCGGGTGCCGGCCACCGGCCGGCCAATGGAAGGAGGCCGGACCTCACCGGGCGGGATTACGGCGAACGTCGAGTAGGTGGTGTCCTCGGACGGGCCGTAGAGGTTCAGCACCCGTACGCCCGGGGCACGCTCGTGGATCCGGTCAACCAGCTCACGCGGCAGGGGCTCGCCGGCCAGGTTGACCGCGCGCAGGGAGGCCGGCAGCCCGCCCATCCGCACCAGCTCCGCCATCGCCGAGGGGACGGTATTGATCAGCGTCACCCCCTCCGCCAGCTCCAGGGCGTTGGCGGCCAGCACGACCGTGCCGCCAAGGCTGAGCGGCACGAACAGCTCGAAGACCGACAGGTCGAAGCAGACCGACGTGGAGGCGAGAACGGCGGCCAGCTCTTCCCGCGGGAACACCTCGGCCGCCCAGCGGATCAGCGCCGAGGCGCTCGCGTGCTCGATCGCGACCCCCTTCGGGCGGCCGGTCGAGCCCGAGGTGTAGATCACGTAGGCCAGGTTCTCCGGCTCCACGAGCGGCGGGCTCCACTCGCCCTCGTCCGGCCCTTCGTCTTCCAGGAGGAGGATGCGGCCGGCAAAGGGAGGCAGGCGTTCCAGCAGGGCCTCTTCGGTCAGCAGCACCGGCGCCCCGGCGTCCTCCAGCAGGAAGGCCTGGCGCTCGCGCGGGTAGGCGGGATCGACGGGCGCGTAGGCGCCTCCCGCCTTGAGGATGCCGAGCAAGCCGATCACCAGGGCCGGCGTCCGCTCCATGCAGATCCCCACCCTCTGCTCCGGTCCGACCCCCAGCGCCCGCAGCCGGCGCGCTACCCGCCCGGCCCGGCGGTCGAGCTCGCGGTAGGTCAGGGTGACATCGCTGTGCACCAGGGCCGGGGCGTCCGGAGTGCGCGCCGCCTGGGCCTCGAAGAGCTGATGGATGCAGGCCGGCCTTCCTGTGAACCGGCCGCCGCCATTCCATTCGAGAAGCTGCCGGCGCTCGGCCTGGTCGAGCATAGGCAGCTCCGAGAAGCGCAGCGAGGGATCGCTCAGCAACCCGGCGAGCAGCGTCTCGAAGCGGCGCAGGAACTGGAAGGCCGTCGCCTCGTCGAACAGCGCCGAGTCATATTCCAGGTAGCCGTCCAGCTCCTCCGAGAGCGAAAGCGTAAGGTCGAGCTTGCTGGTGCCGGTCGACACCGGGCGCGATTCCAGGCTCAGACCCGACTGGTACGCAAGCAGGACCTGCACGAGAGGGGGCCGGGAGAGGTCGCGCTCAGGCTGCAGCTCCTCGACCAGCCGCTCGAACGGGAGGTCCTGGTGCGCGTACGCCTCGAGGGTCGTTTCGCGCACCCGGACGAGCAGCTCGGCCACGTCGGGATCGCCCGAGAGATCTCCGCGCAGCACCAGGGTGTTGATGAAGACGCCGATCAGGCCCTCGATCTCCGCCTGGCCACGGTTGGCTACCGGCGCGCCTACCAGCACGTCCTCCTGGCCGGCCAAGCGGCCGAGCAGCGCCTGGAAAGCCGCGAGCAGGGTCATGAACGGGGTCACCCCGTGCCGGCGGCTGAACGCAGCCACGCTCTCCGTCCTGAAAGCCACGGGCACCTGGCCGCCGCGCAGGCTCTGCACCGCGGGCCGCGGTCGGTCGGTGGGCAGGTCCAGCCCTTGCGCGGCATTGGCGAGGCGCTCGCGCCAGTAGGCCAGCTGCTCCTCCAGCACTCCACTCTCCAGCCAAGCGCGCTGCCAGACCGCGTAATCGGCGTACTGGACCGGCAGCTCGGGGAGCGGCTTGCCCTCGTAGAGCGCCGACAGCTCGCGCAGGAACACCCCCATGGACCATCCATCGGCCACGATGTGGTGCAGGGTGAGGACCGCCGTCCAGCTCCCGGTCCGCAGCAGGGTCATCCGCAGCAGTGGACCTTGGGCGAGATCGAACGGTTGACGGGCCGCGGCGAGAGCGAGCCGCTCCGACTCCTCGCGGTGGCTCTCCCCGGGAAGGCCGCTCAGATCGACCACGGGCAGCGGAATCGGCGAAGGCGCCAGGATCTCCTGGACCGCGGCTCCCCCGCGCTCGGTGAAGACGGTGCGCAGCGCCTCGTGGCGGCGCACGATCTCGCTCATGCTGCTCGCGAGGACCCGCGGGTCCAGCGCGCCGGCGAAGTCCACGGCGGCCGCGATGTTGTACACCGGGCTGCCCGGATCCAGGCGGTCGAGGAACCAGAGCCTCTCCTGCGAGAACGACAGCGGCAGGTAGCGTTCCCGCGGTACCCGCACGATGGGAGGCGAGGCGATCCTTCGAGCGCTCTCCATCACTGCCGCCAGCGAGCGCACCGTGGGGGCGTCGAAGAGCACCCGCAGAGGGATTTCGACACCGAAGACCCCGCGCACCCGCGAGACGAGTTGGGCGGCCAGCAGGGAGTGACCTCCCAGGGCGAAGAAGTCGTCGTCCGGGCCGACCCGCTCGACGCCCAGCAGATCCTCCCAGATCCCCGCCAGCAGCTCCTCGGCCGGAGTGCTGAGCGCCGCAGTCTCGCGTTGCGGCGCCACCTCGATCTCCTCCAGGGCACGGCGGTCGAGCTTGCCGTTGGCGGTCAACGGCAGCGCCGGCAGGGTCACGAACGCAGAGGGGACCATGTAGTCCGGCAGGCGGGCGCCAAGCCAGGCGCGCAGCTCCTCGGGAGCGCCGGAGACATAAGCCACCAGCCGGCCGTCCCGTACCAGGACCGCCGCCTCGCGCACCTCCGGATGGCTCAGCAGAACCGCCTCGATCTCCCCCAGCTCGATCCGGAAGCCCCGGACTTTGACTTGGTGGTCGAGGCGGCCGAGGAACTCGATCTCGCCTCCCAATAGCCAGCGGGCGAGGTCGCCCGTCTTGTAGAGGCGGGCGCCGGGCCGGGTGCTGAACGGATCGGGGATGAAGGACTCCGCCGTCAGGCCGGGCTCCCCGAGATAGCCGTACGCGAGCCCCGCTCCGGCGATGTGCAGCTCGCCCGGCACGCCCACGGGGACGCGGTTCAGCCAGCGGTCCAGCAGGTGGACCCGAAGGTTCGCGATCGGGCGGCCGATGGTGGGCACTCCCCCGCCTGCCTCCACCATCCCCGAGGTCGTCACTACCGAGCTCTCGGTCGGGCCGTAGTGGTTGACCAGGACGAAGGGCAGGCCGGGAGGCGGCGGGAAGCGCAGCCGGTCGCCGCCGGCCAGCATGGCGCGTAAGGCGAGGCCCACGGGTGGCGTCTCGCCGAGGCAGGCCTCGGCGAGCGGCGTGGGCAGGAAGCAGAGCGTGATGCCCTCGGCGGCGAGCCAGCGCATCAGCGCCTCCGGCTGCTCCCGGGTCTCCGCGTCGGGGAAATGGAGGCTCGCTCCCGAAGCCAGGTAGGGCCAGACCTCCCACACCGAAGCGTCGAAGGCCGGCCCCGCCAGCACGCTCGCCCGGTCGGCCGGCGTGACCGCGTAGGTCCGCCGGTGCCAGTCCACCAGGTTGGCCAGGCCCCGGTGCGGGACGGCCACTCCCTTGGGACGGCCCGTGGAGCCCGAGGTGTAGATCACATAGGCAAGACCGTCGTCCGGCACCACGTCCACCTCTTCCCCGCTCAATGGCTCGTCCCCGGTCAGCACGATCGAGACGCCGGCATCCGCCAGCATGAAGGCCCGGCGCTCCGGTGGGTGAGAGGGATCGAGCGGCAGGTAGGCCCCGCCGGCCGCGAGCACGCCAAGCATCCCGGTCAGGCTTGGGATGCCCGGTGGGAAGCAGAGCGCGACCACGCTCCCCGGGCCGACGCCCAGGGCACGGAGGCGGCCGCCCAGGCGCCGGGCGCGTCCGCCCAACTCGCCGTAGGTCACCCGCTCGCCGCCCGCGCTTGCCGCGAGCGCCTGCGGCGTCCGCTCGACCCATTCCCAGAAGAGCTGGGGGGCGGGCGTCTCCGCCGCTCCTGTCCCCGTGTCATTCCAAGCCGCCAGCAACCGGCGCTCGGCCCCGGTGAGCAGCGGCAGGTCGGACAGGCGCCGCTGCGGAGCGGCGGCCAGACCGGAGGAGATACCCCGAAGCAGGGTCTCGAAGTTGGCCAGCAGGCGGTCGACCGTCGCGGGGTCGAAGAGATCGGCGTTGTACTCCAGACCTCCGGTGAAGCCTTCAGCGGTCTCGCGCAACGACAGCGAGAGATCGAGCTTGGCCGTGCCCGTCCCGACTTCGACCTGGGTCATGGTCACAGGGCCCAGCCGAGGCTCCGGCAGTGGCGCGTTCTGCAGGGCGAGCATCACCTGCACGAGCGGCGGGCGAGAGCGGTCGCGTTCGGGCCGCAGCTCCTCGACCAGGCGCTCGACCGGCACGTCCTGGTGGGCGTAGGCCGCGAGCGCCCCATCCCGCACCCGGGAAAGGAAGACCGGGAACGCCGGGTTGCCCGACAGGTCGGCGCGCAGCACCAGGTCGTTGACGAAGAAGCCGATCAGAGGCTCGAGCCCGCGCGATCCGCGGCCGGCGACCGGCGAACCGACGAGGAGGTCGTCCTGCCCGGTGTAGCGCTGGAGCAGAGCCTGGAAGGCCGCGAGCAGCACCATGAACAGGGTCGCCCCTTCCCGCCGGCCGAGCGCCTGGAGATCGCGGACGAGGCCGGCGGGCAGGCGTACGGCCAGCTCGCCGCCGCGGAGGCTCCGCACGGGCGGGCGCGGCCGGTCCGCCGGCAGCTCCAGGACCTGCGGTGCCCCGGCGAGCCGCTCCCGCCACCAGGCGAGCTGGGCGTCGATCGTCAACCAGGACCGCTGCCAGAGCGCGTAGTCCGCGTACTGCACGGCAAGCCCGGGGAGCGGAGTGCCCTCGTAGAGCGCTGACAGCTCGCGCAGGAAGACGCCGATCGACCAGCCGTCGGAGACGATGTGGTGCTGGACAACGAGCGCCACGTGGCTGTCCGGCGCGAGCCGCAGGAGCAGCGCGCGGAGCAGCGGTCCCCGGGCGAGATCGAAGGGCCGCCGCGCCTCGGCTTCCAGCCGGTCCTGCACCTCCTCGGCCGGAAGATCGATCACCTGAAGAGTCAGCGGCCCGGGCGGCGCGATGACCTGGACCGGCCGGCCGTCGCTGCCGGACGCGAAGGTCGTGCGCAGGGCCTCGTGCCGCCGCACGATCTCCTCGAGAGCCCGGCGGAACGCTTCGACGTCCAGCTCGCCGTCGAGCCGGGCCGCGAAAGGCATGTTGTAGGCCGCGCTGCCGGGCTCCATCTGGTCCAGGAACCAGAGCCTTTCCTGGGCGAAGGAGAGGGGGATTTCCCCCGTTCGAGGCACGGGCACGAGAGGCGGCGCAGCCGCGTGGCCCAGAGAACGCTCGATCCGCGCCGCGAGCCCGGCCAGCGTGGGGGCTTCGAATACGGCTGCCAGGGGCAGCTCCACGCCCAGCAGGTCGCGCACATGGGCTACCAGGCGGGCCGCCATGAGCGAGTGGCCGCCGCAGGCGAAGAAGTTGTCTTCCGCCCCCGGAGCCTCGACGCCCAGCAGCTCCGTCCAGATGCCGGCGAGCAGCTCCTCCATCTGCGTGCCCCGGGCAGTGGCCGGAGCCTGGGAAATGCGCTCGGGCGCGGGCAGGGCCTTCCGATCCAGCTTGCCGTTGGGAGTCCGCGGCAGCGCAGGCAGGAGCACGAAATCGGACGGGACCATGAATTCGGGCAGCCGTTCCCGCAGATGGTTGCTCAGATGGTTGGGCAGGTCCGCCGGCGCACCTGCGACGTAGGCGACCAGCCTGTCCTCGCGGGCCAGCACCGCAACCTCTTCGACGCCGGGACACGCGGCGAGCGCCGCCTCGATCTCGCCCAGCTCGATGCGGAAGCCGCGCACCTTGACCTGGTGGTCGATCCGGCCGAGGAAGTCGAGCTCGCCAGAGGATCGGCGTCGAACGAGGTCGCCCGTCCGGTAGAGCCGCTCCCCCGGCTCGCCCCACGGGTCAGGCAGGAACCCGGCCGCCGTCAGCTCCGGCCGGTTCAGATAGCCGCGGGCGAGGCCGGCGCCGCCCAGCCAGAGCTCGCCCGCCACTCCGACAGGCACGAGCTCGAACTGCCGGCCGAGGACATACGCCTGACTCCCCGCGATGGGCCGGCCGATCGCAGGCGGGCCGGAGCGCGGCACCAGGGACCACGTCGAATAGGTGGTGTCCTCCGATGGGCCGTACAGGTTGAAGAGCCGCTCGACCGTCGGAATCGCGTAGATCTGCTCCGCCAGCGCTTCCGGCAGCGGCTCGCCGGCGAGACAGACGGTGCGCACCGGCGCCGGCACCCCGCGCAGGCGGACCAGTTCGGCCATGGCCGAAGGCACGGTGTTGATCAGCGTGATCTCATCGCGGGCCGGCAGGACGGGCAGCTCCAGGGCATTCCGGGCCAGCACGATCTTCCCGCCCTGGGCCAGCGGCACGAACAGCTCGAAAATCGAAAGGTCGAAGCAGATCGACGTCGCCGCCATCACCCCGGCCAGCTCCTCCCGGGTGAACAGGCCGAGCGCCCAGCCGACCATGGCGGCGGCGTTGCGGTGCTCGATCGCCACCGCCTTGGGACGGCCCGTCGAGCCCGAGGTGTAGATCAGGTAGGCGAGATTGCCCGGGCCGGCCGGTGTCAGCTTCGCCTCCCCTGCCTCGTCCTCCAGCAGCTTCGCGAGCCTCTCCTGGGTGAGCAGAACCGCGGGCCGGGAGTCCTCCAGCAGGAACGCCACCCGCTCGGCCGGATAGCCGGGATCGATCGGCACGTACGCGCCGCCTGCCTTGAGCACGGCCAGCAGCGCCATCACCATCTCTGCCGACCGCTCGGCGAAGACCGCCACCAGCACCTCCGGCCCGACGCCCAGTGCCGATAAGCGGCGCGCCAGCCGCCCGGCGCGCTCGTCGAGCTCGCGGTAGGTGAGCCGCGCCTCGCCGCAGACCAGCGCCTCGGCCTCCGGCGTGCGCGCCGCCTGCGCCTCGAAGAGCTGGTGCAGGCACCAACCGGCGAGCGGACCCGCGCCTTTATCGCCAATATTGTTCCAGGTCCGCAGCATCTGCTCCCGATCGGCCGGCGAAAGCAGCGGCAGGTCGTAGATCCCGGTCGGAGGGCTCTCCACGATGCCGGCGAGCAGGTTGGCGTAGTGCCCGGCCAGACGGACCATCGTCGAATGGTCGAAGAGGTCGGCGTTGTATTGCAGGCTGAGCCCGAGTCCGTCCGCGACCTGCGCCATTACCTGCGCCATCATCAGCGTCAGGTCGAACTGCGACCGGCGCTGTTCCATCGGCCAGGGCTCGATCTTGAGCCCCCCGAGGTCCATCCCGGCCCCTTCGGTCCCGAGGGCGAAGGCGGCCAGCGCCTGGTCGTCCGCGCTCCGCGCCTGTTGCAGCACGAACATGGTCTGAAAGAGCACCGGCCGGCTTGGATCACGCACCGGCTGCAGCCGCTCGGCCAGGAGGGCGAGCGGCAGGTCCGCGTGCGCGAGAGCGCCGAGCACGGTCCGCTTCCCCTCCGCGAGCATGCCGTCGAGCGTCGAGGCCGCGGAGAAGCCGGCGCGCAGCACGACCGGGTTGACGAAATAGCCCACGGTCCCCTCGACCTCCGCTACCGGCCGGCCCGCGGTCGGCGAGCCGACCAGCAGGTCGTCCTGGCCCGTGTAGCGGTGGAGCAGCACCTGGAAGGCGGTCAGCAGGGTCACGTAAAGGGTGGCCTGCCGCTCCCGGCTGAACCGCAGAAGCCCTTCGGCGAGATCCGCCGGCAAGCGCAGGGAATGCGAGCCGCCGCGATGGGACTGCACGGGCGGGCGCGGCCGGTCGGCGGGCCGGTCCAGATGCGGCAGCTCTCCCGCCAGCCGTTCCAGCCAGTAGCCCCAGAGCCGCTCTCCCTCGGCGCCAGCCAGCCGTTCCTCCTGCCAGGCGACCCAGTCCCGAAAGTCGAACGGCGCAGGGCCGAGGTGCACCCGTTCGGACGCGTACAGCCTGCCCAGCTCCCGCGCCAGCACCGCGAGCGACCAGAAGTCGCCGATCATGTGATGGATCACCAGCAGCAGCACCCGCTCGCCGTTCTTCGCGGGAGCCCAGGGGAAGAGTACGACGCGCAGCAGCGGCCCGCGCTCGAGATCGAACGGCCGCCAGGCCGCCTCGGCCATGCGCTCGTCGAGGGTCTCCGGCGAGGCATCCTCCTCAAGGATCTCGATCTCCAGGCTTTCGTGTACGCGCAGCACCGGCTCGCCGCGGACCTCCGGGAAGGTCGTCCGCAACGCAGGGTGGCGCTGGACGAGGCCGGCGAACGCCCGCTTCAGAGCAACTACATCGAGACCCGACCGGATGCGCGCCGCCGCTACGATGTGATTGACTCCGCTCTCCGGCGACAGGCGGTCGAGCAGCCACAGGGCGCGCTGGCCCATCGACGGGCGGCTCTCGCCCACCGCACCGGGAGCGGTGCGCCGAGGGATGGACACCATCCGCGGGCCGGCCAGCCGCTCCGTGACCTCCTCCGCGAGCTGGGCAAGGGTGACGCCCTCCAGCAGCTCGGTCAGCGGCAGCTCGATTTCGAGACCCGCCTCCAGGGCGGCCTTGAGCTCGATGGCGCCCAGGGAGTCGAGGCCGTGGGCGGCGAGCGGCAGGTCCGGATCGACCTGCGCCACCGGAAGCCGGAGGGCGCGCGCGGCCTCCTGGCGCAGGAAGGGCAACAAAGCCGCGCTGCGGCCGCTCGGACGGACCGCGGGGATTCCGGTCTCGACCTCTGTCTCGACCTGCATCGCATCCCTGGCCACCACGGTCAGCTCGCCCGCCAGGTACTGGCCGCGGCAGGCGCGGCGCTGGATCTTGCCGCTCGAGGTCTTGGGCAGCGTCGCCACCCGGATCAGCACGACCTCGTGCACCTGCGCCTCGTGGTCCTCGGCGACCGCCTGGCGGACGGCCTCCACAACCCGCTCGTGGCCGTCCCGGGCCGTGCGCTCGAGCTCCGCCGCTACTACCAGGCGCTCCTCGCCTGCAATATCCACGGAGAAGGCCGCCGAGCAGCCGGGTCGCAACGCGGGGTGCGCAGCTTCGACTGTCACCTCGATGTCCTGCGGGTAGTGGTTGCGGCCGCGGAGGATGATCAGGTCCTTGAGCCGACCGGTGACGAACAGCTCGCCCCCCTCCAGGAACCCGAGATCGCCCGTGCGCAGGAACGGCCCTTCGCCGGCCAGCCGGGCACCGAACGCGGCGAGCGTCTCCTCCGGCCGGTTCCAGTAGCCCTGCGCCACGCTGGGGCCGGCCACCCAGATCTCCCCCACCACGCCCGGCGCGCAGGGCACGCCGGTCTCGGGATCGACCACCGTCAGACGCTGATCCTCCAGACTCTGACCGTTGCCCACCAGCCGCTTTCCCTTGGGCGCCGCCTCGTCCTCGAACGCCCGCTCGACCACGCCGGAGCCCGGCAATCCGCCGCTCGCGATCAGCGTCGCCTCGGCCAGTCCGTAACAAGGATAGAACGCCTGCCGCCGGAAGCCGCACGGGGCGAAGGCCTCGGCAAAGCGCTCCAAGGTCTCGGCCCGCACCGGCTCGGCGCCGCTAAAGGCCAGCTCCCAGCTCGACAGATCGAGCGTCTCCCGCTGCGCCGGCGTAATGCGGCGCACGCACAGGTCATAGGCGAAATCGGGACCGCCGGAGATGGTGGCCCGCTCCTTGGAGATCGTCTCCAGCCAGCGCAGCGGGCTCTGCAGGAACGTGACCGGCGCCATCAGCGTGACTGGGAACCCGCCGTGGATCGGCTGCAGGATGCCGCCGATCAGCCCCATGTCGTGGTAGGGCGGCAGCCAGATCACGCCGCGGGTCGTGGCCGAGTAGCCGAAGCAGCGGCGCAGCTCGCGCGAGTTGTGGAGCAGGTTGCCATGGGAGAGCATCACCCCCTTGGGCGCGCCGGTGGAGCCCGAGGTGTACTGCAGGAAGGCGAGAGCCTCCTGCTCCACGCCCGGGTCCTGCCAGGCCGCGGCTCCGTCCAGGGCCAGGCTGTCCGTCTCCAGCCAGCGGACGGGGGCGAGCCAGCCTTCGGTCTCCTGCCAGCCCTCGACGCGGCCGAGGATGGCGGCCGTGGTGAGCGCCACGCGGGGGCGCCCATCCTCCAGGATCGCGCGCAGGCGCGGCAGGCTGCGGTTCAGCCGCGGCGGGTACGCGGGCACCGCCACGGCGCCCGCGTAGAGGCAGCCGAAGAAGGCCGCGATGTACTCGAGCCCCGGCGGATAGAGCAACAGCACCCGCTCGCCGCGCGCGCCGTGCGCCAGGAGCAGCGCCGCGATCGCCCGCGCACGCTCGTCCAGTCCGGCATACGAAATCCGATCCTCCCTGGCGCTCTCGCCCTGAGCGTCGCTCAGGAACGAGAACGCCTGCGCCGCGGGGCTCTCGCGAGCCCGCGTCCGCAGCATTTCAACCAGAGGCGAAATCTCCAGGGAGGGAAGAAAACCTTTCATAACGACAGCAGATAGGTGAATTTGAGAATCGCCTGGCGCTCCCGGCTGGTGCGGTCGTTCAGCCCGGGAGCGATCCAGTTCTGGTTGTAGACCAGGAAGATGTCCGCGCCCGGCTTGTAGATCCAGTTGAGGCGCAGGTTGAGCGAGATCAGGTCCGCCGAGTCGTTGTACTGGATGAACGCGTTGGCGGCGATGCGCGGCGAGGGGGACACGCTCAGGCGCTCGCGCCAGACGTTGGCGACGAACGAGCCCGCGGGCAGGTCGACATCGTCGTGGGTCCACCGGGTCTCGGCGCGGAAGTACCGGCTGGGGCGCAGACCCACCGTGATCACGTTCGAGAACCGCTCGCCGTCGTAGAACTGCCCCGTGAGCACGGACCCGGCGACGACGATCCGCCGGTAGACGTTGGTCGTATAAGTGATGCCGTAGTCGTTGAAGTCGTACTCGCCGGGAGGGATCACGATCCCGGCCCGGATCGCGAACGGCTCCACGAGCCGCTCGCGGTTGACTTCGACGAATGTCTGGAACTGGTCCTCCGTGTCGAGAATGAAGCCGAAGAAGTCGAGCCGGGTCGAAAACGTCTCCAACTGGTCATCCAGGTCGGTGATGATCTCGGCCTGCGCGTCGAGCAGGAGGCTGCGGACGTTGCCCACCTTCGGCCGCGGCTTGTAGGACACGGTCGGCGCGTAGCGGCGGATGCCGTTGCGCAGCAGGAAGCCGACCTGCGGATCGAAGCTGTCGCCGATCTCCATCGCTTCCATTCCCCAGAGCCAGTACTGCCCGGTCCACACCATCGAGGCGCCGCCCGCCTCGTCGGACTTGTCGTCCACGACGCCGATCTCGTCGACAAAGGGGTTGGAGCTGCGGCTGGCGGCGAAGAACGTGTTGACGTTGAGCTTCGGCAGCGGGTTCAGGTTGGCGTCGAGGCCGTACACCTGGTTCGTGCCGATCTCCCCCGAGTCGCGGTTGGTGAAGATCATCCCCACCGCGGAGCGCTCGCCGACGTTGCGCTTCACGCGTACGACGCCCCAGTTTTCCTCCGGAACGCCGCCCAGAACGCCGGTCGCCGCCTGATCCAGGTCCTCCGTCGAGGCGTCGAGCAGGCCGATGCTCCAGTCGCCGACGCGGCCGGTGAGCCGGGTGCCCCACCGGATCGGCACCGGCACGCCGCTCTCAGCAATGCCGATGCGCCGTGAGAAGAAGAGCTCCAGC
>DATLNC010000285.1:0-16748 GCA_035536935.1 Thermoanaerobaculia bacterium | reverse complement strand
GGCCCTGGTCGCGGGCCGGCAGCTCGCCGGCGCGGGCGAACGGATCGGTGGGGTCGATCCACACCGCGGGGTTCCCCGGCACCATGACGATGGCGTGGTTGAAGTCGCCGAGGCCGGGGAGCGACTCCTCGACGTCCGGCTCCCCCTCGTCGGCGTTGAGCAGGGCCACGTAGGCAGGAATGTCGAGCGCGCGCAGCAGGGCGGTCAGCAGCACCGCCTTGTCCTTGCAGTCGCCGAATTTCCGCTTCAGCGTCTCGGAGGGCGTGCGGGGCATCACGCCGCCCTCGCCGAGCTCCATGCCGGTGTAGCGCACCTCGCGCCCGAGCCGCGAGAGCAGGCCGTTGATCATCTCGACCTGCGAGCTTGCCGGTTTGGCTGTTTTCAACAACGCCGAGAGGTTCGAGCCCTGGATGGCCCGGTCCACGATGTCCGAGTAGCGCCGCGCCAGGTCGGACCACGAGCTGCCGGTGGAGAAGGAGACGTGGGTCCAGCGCGGTATTTCGGGGGGGAGTCCCGCTTCGTCCTCGCCATAGGCCGGCACGTCGCGCGCCTCGAAGACCAGGCGGCGGCGGCCGTTCGCGCTCTCCTCGCGGGGCGAGATCTCCGGCATGCCGGGCGTCGAGCGCACCATCCAGCGCAGCGGCAGCCCTGGAGGGGCCTCCAGCACGAGCCGGACGCGGCGCATGGGCACCGAGATCTGGAAGTAGGAGGAATCGACCGTGCCCCCGTCGAAGAACGGGGCGGTCTCGCGGACGGTCACCTCCTGCTCCACGATGGCGCCCGGGCCGATGGCCGGCAGCGGCGCGCGCAGCACCCGGCCGTCCTCGAACATGTCGGCCGACCCGGCGGCCTCGGCGTTCTCGGCGATGGTGGCCGGATCGAGCAGGTGCTCGGCGCCGTCCGGCGTGATCACGCGGGCGCGCAGCTGGGGACGCTCCTGATGCCAGGGGGACCAGGAGTCCTCGAGCGTCGACCAGCTCTCGTGGGCCTGGTCGTCCGTGAAGCGGTAGACGAAACGCTGCGTGTAGGTCTCGCGGCCGGCGGCGTCGAAGGAGCGCACCGTTTCCAGGAGAAGGACGTCGATCGACTCCCCGCTGTCGTCGGGGAGCGCGGAGGCGGCGCGCACGAGCGCGGCGGGCTCGGCGGAGAAGGCCGGACCCTCCCAGGGCTCGGCGGCGAGGGCGGGGAGCCCCGAAAGGAGACCAAGGAGAACAAAGACACCAAGGAAACCGAACGAACGGCGGGCGGCGGCGGGTACTCGGTGCGACATCGGCTCTCCTCGGGAACAGGTCCGATGATCCTAGCATGCATGGGATCGCGCCCGTCCGGTGTACAATGGCGGTTCTGAAAGAACCTGTTGGAATGAAGTCGCGCCTTGGCCCAGGAGTCCCCGTTTCGTCCTCGATCCCCTCGTAGGACCTCTGCGCTCTCGCTCGGCGGCACACACTCGGAGAGATATGGCATGAGCATGCGATGCATTTCCCTGCGGGCCCTGCCCGCGATCATATTGGCGATCATGGCTCTGGCCGCGGGGTCGGCCCCGCTGTCGGCGACGAGCTACGTCATGGTTTCGGACGAGGCCCTGGTCGACGGCGCCCCGGTCGCCGCGGTCGTGCGGGTGGTCTCGGAAGACCGCGCCGCCGGCCAGCGCGCGGACGCGACGAGCGCGACGAGCGCAATGACCGAGTACGTGGTCCAGGTCGAGGAGTCGCTCAAGGGCGAGATCCCGGGTGGGAAGGCGATCGTCCGCATGCCGGGCGGCGAGGGCCGCGACGGCATGAACCTCAAGATCTACGGCATGACGCGGCTGCGCGCCGGCGAGAGGGCGCTCCTGTTCCTCGAGCCGGCCGGCGACGGCAGCTGGCGGGTCATGCACCTGATCCTCGGCGCGTTCCGCGAGGTCGAGGCGGGCGGCCACCGTCTGGCGGTGCGCGACCTCGCCGAGGCGCGCGAGATCCGCAGGAACGCCGCGGGCATCGAGGCCGTGCAGGGCAGCGACCGGCTGCGCGACTTCGACGGCTTCGCCCGCTGGGTCGCGGACCGCGCCAGCAGCGTACGCCGCTCCTCCGACTATTATGTTCACGACGACGGCGGGCTCGGCCGCGCCATCGGCGAGTACCGCCTCTTCGAGGACTTGGACGACGGGCACAGCCTCCGCTGGTTCGAGTTCGACTCCGGGGGCAGCGTGAACTGGCTGGCCTACAAGACCGGCCAGAAGGGGCTGGGCGGCGGCGGCTACGCCGACTTCCAGGCCGCCCTCCGGGCCTGGAACGACGAACCCCAGACCCCGGTGGACTACCGCTACGGCGGCAAGACCAAGGTCAAGCTCGGCCTCAAGAAGTACGACGCCATCAACTCGATCCTCTTCAACGACCCGAACGGCGAGCTGCCCGCGTTCAGCTGCTCCGCCGGCGGCGTGCTCGCCTACGGCGGCCCCTGGTACTACCAGGAGACGACCGGCTTCCAGGGCAAGCAGTATCACCGCATCGCCAACGCCGACGTGGTGATCAACGACGGCCTGACCTGCTTCTTCAAGGACAGCCCGAGCGCCTCCAAGGCGGCCGCGGAGCTGTTCGGCCACGAGCTCGGCCACACACTCGGCCTCAACCACTCCTGCGGCGACAGCGACAGCGAAGACCCGGGCTGCGACAACGCCGCCTTCGACGGGGCCCTGATGCGCGCCTTCATCCACGACGACGGCCGCGGCGCCGCGCTCAGCCCGGACGACCAGGCCGGCCTGCGCGCCCTTTACGAGCTCAACCCGGCTCCAGCCGCGCCGACCGACCTCACGGCCACGGCCGTCTCGCCTTCGGAGATCTCTCTCTCCTGGACGGACAACGCCACCGACGAGACCGCCTACGTGGTCGAGATGCGCACCCTGGGCGGAGTGTTCGCAGAGATCAAGACATTGCCGGCGAACAGCACCAGCACCACGATCACCGGTCTGAATGCCGCGACCGCGTACATCTTCCGGGTGCGGGCGCAGAACGCCGCCGGCCCCTCCGCCTATTCGAACGAGGCGACCGCCACCACCGACTTCCCGGTCGGTGCCTGCGTGGCGAACGGCACGACGCTGTGCCTCAACAACGGACGTTTCCGGGTGCAGGTCGAGTGGAAGACCGCCACGGACGCGGGGGCGGGCAACGTGGTCCCGGTCTCCTCGGACGACTCCGGCCTGTTCTGGTTCTTCGCGCCCGACAACTGGGAGATGCTGATCAAGGTGCTCGACGGCTGCGCGAGCAACGGGCACTACTGGGTCTTCTTCTCGGCCACCACGAACGTGCAATTGATCGTCAGCGTGACGGACATGCAGACCGGCAAGGTCAAGGTCTACTTCAATCCGCAGGGCGTTTCGGCGGGTCCGGTGACGGACACCACGGCCTTTGCCACCTGCCCGTGAGGGTCGTTTTGGTGAGCCCAGAGCACTCTGATATATTGAAACTTCTTATCCCCGCCGGTGGGCAGCGCCGGTACAAGACAAGCGGCCAGAGCGCCGAAGGAGCGACAGACTGATGGGCAGGAAGCTTTTCGTCGGAAACCTCAACTTCGCGACCACGAGCGATGACCTCCGCACATTGTTTGCGGAAGGGGGCACGTGCGACTCGGCGACGGTGATGATGGACCGCGTCACCGGGCGCTCGCGCGGCTTCGGGTTCGTGGAGATGAGCACCGAGGAGGAGGCCAGGCTCGCCATTGAGAAGTTCAACGGGTTCAGCTTCCAGGGCCGCAACCTGAACGTGAACGAAGCGCGAGACCGCGTCCCGGGTGGCGGCGGTGGCGGTGGCGGTTACGGCGCCCCGCGCGGGGGTGGCTACGGCGGCGGCGCCGGCGGCGGCGGTGGTTATGCCGGCGGCGGTGGCGGCGGCGGTTACGCCGGCGGCGGTGGCGGTGGCGGCTATCGCGGTGGCGGCGGCTTCGGTGGTGGCGGCGGCTTCGGCGGCGGCGGCTTCGGCGGTGGCGACCGCGACGGCGGCGGCTACGACACCGGCGGCTTCGGCGGCGGCTTCGGCAGTGGCGGCGGCAAGACCAAGCCGCGCAAGGAAGGCGGCAGCCGCCGCGGCCTGCGCGCCAAGAAGCGCAGCCTCTAAGACTCTCCTGGGCAGAGCGGCTCGCCAGTCGGCGAGCCGCTTTCAGTACAGATCAAACAAGAGAATCCGGCCCTCCAACGGACCGTTCATGACGGGGATGCGCCTCCTGGGGCGCAGCCCGATCTGCTTGCCGCGGTCCTCGCCGGCGAGCACCACGGCCTTCCAGCCCTTGAACCGCTGCTTCAGCAGGTCCCCCAGCGCCTTCCAGTGCTCGGCGTCCGTCCCGATCCTTTCTCCGTGCGGAGGATTGATGAGGACGAGGCCGGGAGTTTCGGGCGCAACCACATCGGCGGCCTTGCCCTTGGTGAGGACGGCGCGGTCGAGCACCCCTGCCTTCGCCAGGTTGTTCTGCGCCGCGGCGACCGCTTCGCCGGAGAAGTCGTTGCCGTAGAGGCGGACGCCCGGGCCGGGAACGGGGAGCGGCTCATTCTTCACGGACTCGAAGGCGTGCCTGTCATAGGCGGGCAGGCGCTCGAACGCCCAACCCCGGCGCAACCTGCCGGGCGCCTGGCCCAGCGCGAGCCAGGCCGCTTCGACCAGCAGCGTGCCCGAGCCGCACATCGGGTCCACCACCGGGCCCTGGCCGTCCCACCCCGAGGCGAGGACGCAGGCCGCGGCGAGCTGCTCGCGCACCGGCGCGGCCGTGGTGACGACGCGGTAGCCCCGCCGGTCCAGCGGCTCTCCCGAGGTGTCGAGAAGAAGGGTAGCCCGGTCGCGAAGGAGCCTTACCCGGAGATGGAGGTCGGGGTCGTCGCGGTCCACGGTCGAGCGCTTGCCGTAGTGGTCCCGCTGGCCGTCCACGAGGCCGTCCTTGACCGAGAGCGCGGCCCAGCGCGTGTCGCGGACACCGGAGGCGGTCGCGGTGGCCTTGACGGCGAAGCTGCGGTCGGGGTGGAGGAGGCGGGAAACGTCCACCTCGGAGCGCATGAGGCCCGGGGCGCGCATCCGGCCGCCCACGAGGGCCCGCGCTCCGGCCGCGAGCCCGGGGCCGTCCGTCGCCTCCCACGAGCCCAGCTCCACGAGCACCCGGTTGGCGGTGCGCAGCCGCCAGTTGGCCCGCCAGCAATCCTTCCAGTGTCCCCGAAACGCCACGGCGCCGCGCTGCCGCTCCGTCTCCTCGATGCCGAGCGCGCGCAGCTCCGCCTCCAGGATCTCCTCCAGGCCGAGGACGCAGGTAGCGACGATGCCGAGCGACATGAGCTATTGGCGTTCCAGGAAGGGCAGGACGATCCGGACCAGTTCGTCCGGCTTCTCCTCCATGGGCACGTGGCCGACGCCCTCCATCAGGACGAACTCGGCGCTCGGCATGCGCGCCGCCGCCCGCCGCCCGGCCTCCGCGGAGATGAGCAGGTCCTCGGCGCCCCAGACGACCAGGGTGGGCATGCGGATCTTCTCCAGCTCGACCGGCTCGGACGCGGTGCGCAGGGGCGCCGTGAGGCCATAGTAGGCGTCGACCACCCCCTCGACGCGGATCCGCTCGTAATACTCGTGGACCAGCTCCGGCGTGACCAGCGAGTCGTCGAAGAAGGAGTGCAGGAGCGCGCGGCGCACCGTGTTCGGGCGCAGCACGACCGAGCGCAGATAGAGGCCGAGGAGCGGCTTGACCGACGCGGCGCGGTTGCGCCGGTCATTGGCATAGGTAGGAGCCGAGCTGTCCACGAGGACCAGCGAGCGCACCCGCTCCGGATGGCGAGAGGCGATGAACAGCGACAGCCCGCCGCCATAGGAATGGCCCATGAGATGGGCGCTGTCGAGCCCGAGAGCGTCCATGACGCGCAGCACCAGGCCGGCCTGCCCCTCGCGGGTGTAGCTCTCGAATTCGCGGGGCCGCTGGGTGTAGCCGAAGCCGTTGAGGTCGATCGCGATGACATGGAAAGCGGCGGCGAGCGCCGGCATCACATTGCGCCAGGCGTAGGTCGACGCGCCGAAGCCATGGAGCAGGATCACCGGCTCGCCCTTGCCCGCCTGCTCGATGTGGACGAGCTGTTCGCCGATCTTGAGGAAGCGGTCCTCCGGCACGGTCTTGCGGACGTCGTCAAAGGTGCGGACCGACGCGCAGCCCAGGAGCGAAAGGATCGAGGCGGTGAGCAGGGTCAGGCGGCGGCGCATCGGGGGAGAGTGTATACGGAGCACGCCCAAGGTGCAGAGCACGCCGCCTGGGGTTGAAACCCCAGGCGAGAAGGGTACAGCCCCTCCGGGGCTGGCTTACGCAGAAGCCGGCAATTCGCCCCCGGAGGGGGCGATACTCTTCTAGCCTGGGGTTTCAACCCCAGGCGTACCGCGTGCATGCCCAAAGCCTTCCATGAAGCTCTGGATTGTTGCCCTGCTGCTTGCCGCCCCTCTTTCCGCCCAATGGACCTTTCAGGTCTCGGTGGGCGAGGTCGCCAACCTGGAGACCTCGCTGGAGATCCGCCAGAAGGGCTCGCCCACGATCGAGCTCGACGCCGACTACGAGTCGCAGTCCTTCACGTCCCCGCTCTACTACTCCCTGCGGGCCGGCCGTTCCGGCTGGGAGCTCGAGCTGATCCACCAGAAGCTGTTCCTGAAGAACCGTCCTCCCGAGGTGCAGCGCTTCGACATCTCCCATGGCTACAACCTGGTGACCGTCAACCGCGCCTGGGAAATCAGCAACTTCGTCTGGCGGATCGGCGCCGGGGCGGTCGTCGCCCATCCCGAAAACGAGGTAAGGGGCCGGGAGCTCGACTCCGAGGACACGAACCTGGGCGGCGGCTATCACCTGGCCGGCCCGGTGATCCAGATCGGGATCGAGAAGCGCTTCGTGCTGGGCGAGCGCTGGCTGCTCGGCCTCGAAGCCAAGGCGAGCGCCGCCCGTGCCGAGGTGCCGGTGGCGGGCGGCGAGGCCGAGGTCCCCAATGCCGCGCTGCACCTCCTGGCCGGTGTCGGATTCCAAAACCGGGGGTTCCAAAACCGGTAGTTTTTGTCACCGCCTTTCGACTGACACTGTCACCCCCTCCTCCTAATCTTGGCCTCTGTAGCCGGGCGTTACGAGAAGGAGGAGTGCATGTCCATCGTTCTGGAAGAGCTGACCAAGCGCTATGCGGGCCACCCGGTCGTCAACGGGGTCTCGCTGGAAATAGCCGATGGGGAGTTCTTCGTCCTGCTGGGATCGTCCGGGAGCGGCAAGAGCACGCTGCTGCGCATGATCGCCGGGTTGTCCGAGGTCGACGCCGGGCGCGTCCTGTTGCACGGCCGCGACGTGACCGGCCTGCCGCCCGCCAAGCGCGGCGTCGGCTTCGTGTTCCAGAGCTACGCGCTGTTCCGCGGCATGTCGGTGGCGGAGAACGTCGAGTTCGCTCTCTCGATCCGCGGCGTGTCCCGGGCCGAGCGCCGGCGCCGCCGCGACGAGCTGCTGGAGCTGGTCGGCCTCGCCGGCCTCGGCGGGCGCATGCCGCGCCAGCTCTCCGGCGGCCAGCAGCAGCGGGTCGCCCTGGCCCGCGCCCTGGCTCACAACCCCGAGGTGCTCCTCCTCGACGAGCCGTTCGGCGCGCTCGACGCAAAGGTGCGGCTGGAGCTTCGCCGCACGATCCGCGAGATCCAGCGCGAGCTCGGCATCACCACGATCTTCGTCACCCACGACCAGGAGGAGGCCTTCGAGCTGGCCGACCGCCTCGCCGTCCTGAGCTTCGGCCGCATGCTCGAGACCGGTCCGCCGGACGAGCTCTACCTGCGTCCCGAGACCGAATTCGTCGCCACGTTCCTGGGCACGGCCAACCTGATGGTGGGGGAGCACACGGCCGCCGGCGTGCAGCTCGGGCCGGTGCAGTTCCCCCTCACCACCCGCGCCAATGCCCCGGAGACGGCGGACGGCTCGCGCCGGGTGCAGATCCTCTTCCGGCCCGAGGACGTGGCGCTCCGCAGCTCGGCCCAGGATCTGTCCTGCCCATCGCTGGGCGAGGCGGTCGTGGAGCAGAGGGCCTTCGTAGGCTCCTTCGAGCGCCTGCGCCTCCGCCTGCCCCCTCTGCCCGGCGTGCGTTCCATCGCGCCGCTGGTCCCTTTCGGCAACGACGGCGTCTGGGTCGAGGCCGCCCGCTCGCAGGACCAGGCCCGGCGCTTCCCTCTCCATCCGGGTGACACGACCTGGGTCGGCGTGCAGCGCGTCCATGCCCTGGTGCACCCCGGGATGAAGTTCCTGCTGGTGACCGACGGCTCCGGCTCCAAGGCGGCCCTCGGGCTGGGCGGAGAGCTTGCCCGGCTCGCCCACGCGCAGGTCACGGTCCTGGAGACCGGCTCCGAACTGGGCGAGGCGGCCGAGCGCCGCAGCCAGGAGGTGCGCGAGCGTCTCGGCTCCGGCCTCGCCGCCCTGGAGACCCGCTCCACTCGGGAGACTGCGGCCGTAGCGGTCGAGCGGGAAGCCGAGCGGCAGCCCTGCGACCTGGTCGTCCTGACGCCGCCCCCGCGCGAGGGGCTCGAGACCGCCGAGCGCGTGCTGCGCGGCGGCCAGCATCACCTGTTGATCGTTCCCGAGGCCCACGCCGGACAGGTGCCGGCCCGCGTACTGATCTGCGTCGCCGTCGGAGAGCCGGGCAAGGAGGATGTCTCTTTCGCCGGCCGGCTGGCGCGGCATCTCGGCGCCGAGGCCACGATCATGACCGTGCTCCGCGAGGAGGAGCGGGGGGCTTCGAGCCCGGCCGAGTCCCACGCGGAACGGTTCCTGACCAGCAGCACGCGCACGCTCTGGCGCCTGGGTGTCACGGCTTCGACCCGGATGCGTTACGGCAACGTGCGCGACGAGATCCTCGCCGAGCTGACCGAGGGCAAGCACGACCTGCTCGTGCTCGGCACGCCGCTGCCCGGGAGGGGCGGCGAGCTGTCGCTGGGCGGCCTGATCGAGAAGCTGCTTCCCCTGCCTTTGCTCGCCGAGCTGCCGGTGCTGATCGTCCGCTCGGTAAAGACATCATGACAAGGAGATCCTGGATGAGAGAGATAGGACTGGCGCTGTTCTGCGCCTGGTTGACGATCGGCAGCGCCGACATGGCCGCAGCGCAGGAGCCAGCCGAAGAGACGGCCGAGGAGACGACGGAGGCCGCGACGGAGGCGGAATCGCCGAAGTCGGTCGAGGAGCGTCTCGACGAGCTGGACCAGAAGGTCCGCGTGCTCGACCGCAAGTCGGAGCTGGACAAGGAGCAGGCGGCCGAAAAGGCGAAGACCGCCGGCCAGATCACCGCGGGCAAGGACGGCTTCACCCTGAAGTCGGCCGACGGCGCCTTCCAGCTCAAGATCCGCGGCTACACGCAGCTCGACGGCCGCTTCTACAACGGCGACGACGAGCGCCCGGCCAACGACACGTTCCTGCTGCGGCGCATCCGCCCCAACATCGAGGGCACGCTGTTCAAGATCTTCGACTTCCGCATCATGCCGGACTTCGCCCAGGGCCAGACCGTGCTGTTCGACGGCTACCTGGAGGGCCGCTTCTCGCCCGCCTTCAAGGTGCGAGCCGGCAAGTTCAAGCCCCCGGTCGGCCTGGAGCGCCTGCAGTCCGCGACCGACACCTTCTTCGCCGAGCGCGCATTCCCCACGTCCCTGGTGCCCAACCGCGACGTCGGCATCCAGCTCAGCGGCGACCTGGCCGGCGGCGGCGTCAACTACGCGATCGGCTACTTCAACGGCGTGCCGGACGGCGCCAACGGCGGCGACGTGGATGCCGAGGACGACAAGGATCTCGCGGCGCGGCTCTTCTTCACGCCCTTCGCCAAGGGGGGCGGGACCCTCAAGGGGCTCGGCTTCGGCGTCGCCGCCTCGCAGGGGAGCACGACCGGCAGCGCGACCGCGACTGGCCTGCCCGGCTACCGCACGCCCGGCCAGCAGACCTTCTTCTCATACCGCACCGATGCCGTCACCCCCGCCAACACCGCGTTCGCGGACGGCGACCGCACCCGGTTCTCGCCCCAGGGCTACCTCTACATCGGCCAGTTCGGGCTTCTCACCGAGTACGTGCAGTCGTCGCAGGAAGTGCGGCGCGGCACGGTGGTCGAGGAGCTGGAGAACGAGGCCTGGCAGGTTGCGGCCTCCTGGGTGCTCGCCGGCGGCGAGCCGTCCTTCCGCGGCGTCAACCCGAAGACGGTGTTCGATCCGACGGCCAACACCTGGGGCGCGTTCGAGGTCGTGGCCCGGATCAGCAGCCTGGATGTGGACGACAAGGCGTTCCCCCTCTTCGCCAACCCGGCGAGCGCCGCCTCCGCGGCCGATTCGATCGGGCTCGGCTTCAACTGGTACTTGAACCGCAACCTCAAGTTAATGCTCGACTACGAGCGGACCGAATTCGAAGGCGGGGCCAGTATTGCCGATGGTGGAGACCGCGAGGACGAGAGCGTCCTGTTCAGCCGCTTCCAGATCGCCTTCTAGGAGAGAACCGACATGAGACTCAAACTAGCCCTGATTACCTTGCTGCTGGCCGGCCCCGCGTTCGGCGCGGTCCAGCTCCTCAATGTCTCGTACGACCCGACGCGCGAGCTGTATGCGGAGGTCAACACTGCCTTCGCCAGGCACTGGAAGGCCAAGGGCGGGCAGGACATCACCGTCCAGCAGTCGCACGGCGGCTCGGGCAAGCAGGCACGCTCGGTCGTCGACGGCCTGCCGGCCGACGTGGTGACCCTGGCGCTCGCTTACGACGTCGATGCCATCGCCAACGCCGGCCTGATCCCCAAGAACTGGCAGACCCGTCTGCCCAACAACAGCTCGCCCTACACCTCGACCATCGTCTTCCTGGTGCGCAAGGGAAACCCCAAGAAGATCAAGGACTGGGATGACCTGATCAAGCCCGGGATCTCGGTCGTTACGCCCAATCCGAAGACTTCGGGCGGCGCGCGCTGGAACTACCTGGCGGCCTGGGGCTTCGCGCAGCGCAAGTATGGCAACAACCCTGCGAAAACTCAGGACTTCGTCAAGCGGCTCTACAAGAACGTGCCGGTCCTGGACACCGGCGCCCGCGGCGCGACCGTTACCTTCGTCGAGCGCGGTATTGGCGACGTGCTGCTGGCGTGGGAGAACGAGGCCCTGCTCGCCGTCCGCGAGATGGGCAAGGGGCAGTTCCAGATCATCGCGCCGTCGGTGAGCATCCTGGCCGAGCCGCCGGTGGCGGTGGTGGACAAGGTGGCGAACAAGAAGAAGACCGCGGCTGTCGCCAAGGCCTACCTGGAGTTCCTCTACACGCCCGAGGGGCAGGAGATCGCGGCCAGGCACTACTACCGTCCGCGGCTGCCCGCCGTGGCCCAGAAGTACGCGCAGCAGTTCCCGAAGGTGCAGCTCTTCACCATCCAGGAGTTCGGAGGCTGGACCAAGGCCCAGCAGACGCACTTCGCGGACGGCGGCCTCTTCGACAAGATCTACGAGGGCAACTAGATGGTGGAGACGGCGGACAAGCGGGTCCTGCCGTCCCCCCTGCCGGTCTCCACGCGGAAGGCTCGGAAGGGGGGGCGATTCCCGGGCGGCAGCCCGCTGCCGGGCTTCGGCCTCTCCCTGGGCTTCACGCTGCTCTATCTGTGCCTGGTCATCCTGATCCCGGTTTCGACGGTCTTCCTGAAGACCGCGACGCTCACCTGGGCCGAGTTCCTGTCCAAGGTCACGACGCCGCGCGCGCTCGCCGCCTTCGAGCTGAGCTTCCAGTCGGCCCTGATCGCCGCGCTGCTCAACTGCGTGTTCGGCGTGCTGGTCGCCTGGGTGCTGGAGCGCTACCCCTTCCCGGGCCGGCGCCTGATCGATTCCATGGTCGACCTGCCGTTCGCGCTGCCCACGGCCGTCGCCGGCATCGCGCTGGTCACCATCTATACCGGCAACGGCTGGGTCGGCCGTTTCCTCGAGCCCATGGGAATCAAGGTCGCATACACGCCGCTGGGGATCATCGTGGCGCTGACCTTCATCGGCCTCCCCTTCGTGGTGCGGACGGTGCAACCGGTATTGGCCGACCTCGACCGGGAGGTGGAGGAGGCCGCGGCCAGCCTGGGCGCCGGCCGCCTGCAGACGTTCCGGCGGGTGATCCTGCCCGAATTGGTGCCGGCGATCGCGACCGGGTTCGTCCTCGCCTTCGCCCGCGGGCTGGGAGAGTACGGCTCGGTGATCTTCATCGCCGGCAACATGCCGAAGGTGTCGGAGATCACGCCGCTCCTGATCATGATCCAGCTCGAGCAGTACGACACCGCGGGCGCCACGGCGATCGCGATGGTCTTCCTGCTCGCCTCGTTCTCGCTGCTCTTTTTGATCAACATCCTGGCCTGGCGCCGCAGCCGCCGGCTGTCCGGCAACGCCGAGGAGAGGTGATTCATGGCCGGTGCCGTCGCCGCCCCGATCCGTTCCCGTGAGACCCATGACGACCGAGGAACCGCCAGGGGGAGCGCCCTCACGGAGCCGCGCTTCGTGCGCTGGCTCCTGCTGGGGACCGCCCTGCTGTTCCTCGGTTTCTTCCTGTTCGTGCCGCTCCTGCTCGTCTTCACCAAGGCGCTGGAGGACGGCTGGCAGGCCTACATGGCCGCGATCAAGGATCCCATCGCTCTCGCGGCCGTGAAGCTGACGCTGCTGACGGCCGCGATCGTGGTGCCGCTCAATCTGCTCTTCGGGCTGGCCGCGGCCTGGGCCATCGCCAAGTTCCGCTTCCGCGGCAAGGGGTTCCTGATCACGCTGATCGACGTGCCGTTCAGCGTCTCGCCGGTGATCTCGGGCTTGATCTTCGTGCTCCTCTTCGGCGCCCAGGGCTTCTTCGGGCCATGGCTCGCGGAGCACGACTGGAAGGTCATCTTCGCCGTGCCCGGAATCGTGCTCGCGACCCTCTTCGTGACCTCGCCCATGGTGGCGCGCGAGCTGATCCCGCTGATGCAGTCGCAGGGGAGCGACGAGGAGGAAGCCGCGCTCACCCTTGGCGCCTCGGGCTGGCAGACCTTCTTCCGGGTGAGCCTGCCCAAGATCCGCTGGGGCCTGCTCTACGGCGTGATCCTCTGCAACGCCCGCGCGAGGGGGGAGTTCGGCGCGGTATCGGTGGTATCCGGGCATATACGGGGCTTGACGAACACGCTGCCGCTGCACGTCGAGATCCTCTACAACGAGTACCAGTTCTCGGCCGCGTTCGCCGTGGCCACGCTGCTCACCCTGCTGGCGCTGGCGACGCTGGCGCTCAAGAGCGTGATCGAGTGGAGAATGAGCCGGTGAGGAGGAGACCCCCTCCTCGATCCTCCCCCGCTACGCGGGAGAGGACGCCCCCTCCCACGCCGGCTCCGGCTCCCTCTCCCGCGCAGCGGGGGAGGGTTGGGGAGGGGGCCTGCTAAGCTCCCCCTGATGCGCCGCGCCCGCCTGAGCACCCTTCTGATCGGAGTCAACGCCGGCCTCGTCCTGCTGGCGGTGGTCTGCGTGGTCTTCACGGCCATGGGCCTGCTGCGGCGGCTGGCCGACCAGCAGGCGCTGGCGCGGGTGGATCTGGCGGGGAAGGCCGCTCTGGAGGCGGTCGAGCGCTCCGCGGAGGATGTCCGGATCTCGGCCCGGCTGCTCGGCGAGCGCCCCACTGTCGGCCGCCTCCTGCGGGAGAGGGATGCCGCCGGCCTCAACGCGTTCCTGGAGGGGTTCCGGCGGACCAGCCGGCTCAGCGGGTGCGCAATCCTCGTCGGGGGCCGGCCGTTCGCCCAGGCTGGCCAGCTCGGCGGCCGGCTCGCGGCCGAGGCGCCGGTCGTCTTCTACCCGGGAGCGACCGCGAGCGTGGCGCTGGCCCTGGACCGTTCGCTCGTCGCGGGCATCTCCGCCCAGGTCGGATTGCCGGTGACGATCGTCTCCGCTGCCGAAGCGGCGGAGCGGACGGACGACCCCCGTTATCTCCTCCGCGACCAGGTGCTCTCCACCGGCAAGCCGGCGTCGGGCCGGCTGGACGAGGCCGAGGCCTATGTCTCGATCCTGCCTCTGGCCGGCGCATTGGTGGAGACCTCGCTGCCCACGCAGCCGATCGCCTCCTCGCTGCGCGGCTTCGTGCGGACTCTCCTGCTGCTGTCCCTCTGGGCGGCGCTGCTCGCCACGGCGGCGGGGTGGCTCATCAGCCGCCGTCTGGCCCGTCCGGTCCAGGCGCTCACCGCCGCGGCGGCGCGGATCGGCAGCGGCGATCTCTCGACTCCCACGCCGCGCGCGGCCGGGGAGGAGCTGGGCACGCTCGCGGCGACGATGGAGGAGACCCGGCTGCGGCTGCTGCGCCTCACTTCCGAGCTGCACCGCCGGCAGGCCGAGGGCGAGGCCATCCTCACCGGCATCACCGAAGGGGTGTTCAGCGTGGACCGCGACCGCCGCATCCGGTATCTCAACCCCCAGGCCGCGGCGCTGCTCGGCGTGCGGCCCGAGGAGGCCGTGGGCCGCTTCTGCGGCGACGTGCTGCGGGCGGTTCTGCCCGACGGCACGCGGCCCTGCTACGAGCAGTGCCCGATTCTCCACGCCCGTTTCCGCGGCGCCACTCTCGCCACCGAAAACCTGCTGCTGGCCGACGGCACCCGCCGCGCCGTGGTCGTGACCAGCTCGCCGCCGGCCGAGGACCACCAGTTCCAGGTGCTGCGCGACGAGACGGACATGGAAGCCGCGCGCCGGCTGCGCGACTCGGTGCTCGCCAACATCTCGCACGAGTTCCGCACTCCGCTCTCGGCCCAGCTCGCCTCGATCGAGCTGCTCATGGACCGTCTCCACGAGCGCGGCGAGGACCCCGAGACTGCGGCCCTCGTCCTGTCGCTCGAGCGCGGCACCCTGCGGCTCACGCAGCTCATCGACAATCTCCTGGAGAGCGTGCGCATCGAGGCAGGGCAGGGCTCCATCCGCCGCCGGCCCGTGGCCCTCGACGAGGTGGTGGAGGAGGCGGTGAGCCTCACCGCGCCCCTGATCGCCCAGCGCGGCCAGCATCTCCAGGTGGATCTCCCTTATCCACTGCCGGCGCTGATCGGCGATGCGCCGCGCCTGACCCAGGTCTTCGTAAACCTGCTGGCCAATGCCAACAAGTTCGCGCCCACGGGCTCGGAGATCCGGGTGGGAGGGGAGCTGGAGGACCACGCCATCGCGCTCTGGGTCGAAGACGAAGGGCCGGGGTTGCCCCAAGGAGAGGAAGGCGAGGGCCGCTCGCTCTTCAACCGCTTCGTGCGCTCGGCCGGCGACGAGGAGCCGGAGCAGAGCGGCATGGGGCTCGGCCTCTGGATCGTGCAGTCGATCGTGGAGCGGCATGGCGGCAGTATCGAGGCCCTCCGGAAGGGAGCCGCCACCCGCATGCGTGTCGTTCTGCCCCTCGCCGCTCAAGAGGCAGCCTCATGAAGCTGCTGGTCGTGGACGACGACCTGGAGCTGCTCGGGCTGGTCTCCTATGCCTTGCGCCAGGCGGGCTATCTGGTCGTGGAGGCGTCGGACGGCATCGCGGCCCTCGCCGCGTTCGAGCGCGAGGAGCCATCCCTGGTAGTCCTGGACGTGAACCTGCCGCGCCTCTCGGGCCTCGAGGTCTGCAAGCGGATCCGCGCCATGTCCCGCGTGCCGATCATGATGCTGACCGTGCGCTCGGCCGAGGAGGACCAGGTGGCGGCCCTCGATATCGGCGCGGACGACTACCTGACCAAGCCGTTCTCTCCGCGCACGCTCCTCGCCCGGGTGCGGGCGCTTCTGCGCCGGGCCGGAGAGGAGAAGCCGGCGCCGCTCGCGGCCGGCGACATCGCGCTCGACCTGGAGCGCCAGGCCGTGAGCGTGGCCGGCCGTCCTCCGGTCCGCCTGACCAAGCTGGAGCTCCGCCTGCTCCAGTTGCTGCTCGCCAACGCCGGCCACACCCTCCCCGCCGAGCGCCTGCTCAGCCACGTCTGGGGCTCGCGCGGCACCGGCGACCGCCAGCTCCTCAAGCAGCTCGTGCATCGCCTGCGTCAGAAGATCGAGGGGGATGTGGCCGAGCCGCGGTACCTCGTGACCGTGGCCGGAGTGGGGTATCTGCTGCAGGCTACGGAAGGCGCCAGTGTCGATTGAAAGGTCCTTAGGTCCTTTCTGGTACGTCTGTACGAGCAGTCCATACGCTTGTACGGGTGGCTGGTACGTCTGTACGAGCGATCCGTACGTGTGTACGAGCCTCCCCCCCGTCTGGACGGGTGTCCGGTACGCGTGTACGAGTGACCCGTACGCGTGTACCGCTCCCCGGTACGGGCGTACCGCTCACTCGTACGGGCGTACCACTCACTCGTACAGCTGTACCGCTCACTCGTACAGCTGTACCGACCGCTCGTACCGATGGGGATGCTCCTCGTACGCGTGTACGGCTCGCTGGTACAGCCGTACCGGCTGCTCGTACGGCTGTACCAGCCATCGGTACACGTGTACCGGTCACTCGTACAGCCGTACCGGCCGCTGGTACGGAAGGGGAGATCGCTCGTCCGCGTGGGGGAGAAGCTCGTACCTGTCGGGGAGGCGTCCCTCCCCGTCTGTACCGGGCATCTCCCCGATCGGGGAGAGCCGTCTCCCCTCGCGTACGGGTTCCATCCCCTTTCGGGGAGGGCACCTCCCCAACTGGGGAGGCCCGTCTCAGTCGACCCGGCCAGGGCGGTTCAGAAATTCTTGCGGGCGGAGGATCAAGATACCCTCGAAGGTCCCCAGATGACAGGGTGGATCAGTTCCACCAACTCGGTGAGCTGCTCCAGATAGGAGTCGATCCGGTCGGCGGTGAGCTTGAGCT
>DATLNC010000284.1:0-28436 GCA_035536935.1 Thermoanaerobaculia bacterium | reverse complement strand
GGCTCCCTCTCCCGCGAAGCGGGGGAGGGCAGGGGAGGGGGCTCTTTACAGGTTCCACGAAATCCCGGCCAGGAACTCCCGGCCGGAAAGATCGATGCCCCCCTGGTTCTCGAGATCACCGTCCAGGTCGTCGTCCACTCGGGTCCAGCGCGCCTCCCCGAAGACGGAGATGCGGTGGGTGATCGGCGCCTCCAACCCTACCAGCCAGTAGTAGCCGAAGGCCTCGCCCTCGGACTCCAGCTTGGCGTTGAAGATCTCGTCGTTCACCGTGCCGAAGTCGATGAAGTCGCCGTCCTCCTCCAGCCGCCAGACGTAGAGGCCGCCGCCCGCTCCCACGTAGGGGATGACCGGCGCGTTCGGCCCGAGGATGCTGAAGTTCAGGCCCGCGGTCAGCGAGGTGATCCCCAGCGTGGCGTCGTGCCGGATGTCGTTGCCGAAGTTGTCCTCGAAGTCGCGATAGGACTGGGTCTGATCCCCCTCGTAATAGTTGCCCGAGAAGAGCAGGCCCACGTGCTGGTTGAGGCTGAGCAGGTAGTCGGCGCCGACCGAGACGTTCTCGAAGTCGTCGATGTCGCCCGTGAAATCCTCGAACTTGTTGTCCCAGTACTCCGAGTCGCCCTCCGGCTGAAAGGCGCCCAGGTGGAGCCGGAACGCTCCATCTCTCTCGTACGGTCCCCGCTGTGCCCAGGCCGGGGTGGACGCCACCAACAGGCCCGCCAGCATCCAGATCGCGTGCGATCGCTTGCTCGTCATTGTCATCTCCTTGCGTCTCCTGTCATCGAGACGTTCCGAAAGGAACCCAGGAGCAACGGCGGTGCCAGGGCAGGGAGAGAGGACGGATCCACCCGTAACTCCAGCGCTGTCAATAAAATCGAACGGCCCCGCGGTTCCCCGCGAGGCCGTATTGAACGTCCTTTGAAGAGGACGCGCTTGTTGCCAATCAGTGTGTTTTGACCGTCACGGACTCCGACGGGTCGGAAGCGACCGTCCCCTTCTTCGCCGTCACCCGGAAGGTATAGCTCTTGCCCGCGGCCAGACCGATGACCGTGGCCGTCGTGACGTCCTTCTTCACGCTCCCGACCGCCTTGTACTTCTTCCCCTTTTTGATCTCGACGACGAAGAGAGTCTCGTTGTCCGAATTGTCGTCCCAGGTGAGCCGGACCGAGCGCGACAACCCCTCCGCCTCCAGGTTGGACGGGGCAGCCGGTTTGTTCGGGTCGCCGCCGTTCGGATCCGGGTAGAGCGTCAGGATGCCCGTCTTGTCGTCCTTCTCGAGCGTCGCGCCGCGGTCGTCCCCGTGCGCGGTGGCCCGCATCAGCGCGTCGTCCTTGGCCTTGTCCTTCTTGGGATTGCACGGGCCGTTGGCCACATCGCCGCAGGAGTGGCCCAGGCCGAGCGTGTGCCCCAGCTCGTGAGCGTAGATCTGTGCCGCCCGGTCGCTGGTCGTGAACCAGCAGCCTGCGCCGTCATTGATCACGATGTCGGCGGCGACGATCGTCGCCGGTGCCGTGCTCTGGTCGGACCAGGTCCCGCCGACTGCCAGCACGCCCTCGCCCACTCCCGGCCGCAGACAGAAGAACGTGCCGGGGGCGTCCCCTTTTTTAGGATCATTGGGATCGCGATTGAAATCGTCGAAGGTGATGACGTTCTGCCCGTCGAACGTCTTGAAGCCGGCGGTGGACGTGGAGGTGCCGACGTACTTGTAGCGGATGTTCGTCGCCGGGTCGTCGTTCCAGGCCTGGATCGCGGCCTGGAACTCGGCGAAGCCGCCGCCGGGGAAGCCCGCCTGGCCGGCGACGTGCGCCCTCCAGAGGACGTCCTGGCCGCGGTCGAACTCCAGCCAGCGCTGCTTGAGCCCGCCGAGGTAGGAGAACGCCTCCCAGGCGACCCCCATCTTCGGCGCCGCGACGAAGTAGTCCGCTTCGCGCTCGACGCCCGCGGCGCGGTCGGCCAGCCAGTTGCCGAAGCGCTCCAGGTCCCGCACGCCCTCGGGCGAGTCGCCGGCAGCTTCCGCCTCGTTGACCTCATAAACCTCCGAGAGATCGCGGACGGCCAGGCGGCGCCCCTCGGAGCGCATCTCGTGGAACGTGCCCAGCGCGAGATGCAGGGGGCCATACGTGCCATCCCCGTTCGCCGCCAGGAAGACCAGCGCCCGCTCGCCGATCCGGAGCTCCGGAGCGCCCCAGATCTTCAGCGTCAGCCCGTTGGCCGCGGTGCCGCCGGGCACCCGCAGGACCAGCGAGCCGCCCGGGACGTCTCCCTTGAGGAGGCGCTCGACGCGCAGACGGTACTCGGTGGCGGGCCTCGCGGCCGAGGGACCCACCCCGGTCACCGTGCCCTCGGCGATCACCGCCGCCTGGTCGGCCAGGGAGCTGTCCCGGATCGGCAGCACCGATGTCGCCGAGACCGTGTGGACCGCCGCGATCACGGACAGGACGGAAAACAGGAACGTCGCCTTGCGCCTCATACAACCCTCCAGCCGGTTTGGTATTCAGACTTGTCCTGCAGGATACCAGACCCGCCTCTTCCCTTCCAGACGCGTGTCTATAGAATCACCCCCGAAAGAGGAGGAGATTCCCATGGTTCAGCTGTTCGACAAGCAGACAGGTGCCGAGGTCGGCATCCTCACCGACGACCAGTTCCAGTTCCTCGTGGACCACCTCGAAGAGGAGTCCTCGGACGACGACGACTATTACTTGAACCGCTCCACCGTAGACCTCCTGGAGAGCGCGGGCGGGGATCCCGAGCTGATCCAGGTCCTGCGCCGCGCCCTCGGCGACCGGGAAGAGATGGACCTGCGCTGGACGCGTTCCTAGGAGCCCCGATCGCCAATGTCCAGCGAATCCTCCATCGAGGCCCTGCGTCAGGCGCTCCGCGTCTCGCCGGAAAACCTGCCGCTGCGCCTCCACCTGGCCGAAGTCCTGGCCCAGGCGCAACGGTGGGGCGAAGCGGAAGCGGAGCTCCGCGAGACCCTGCGGATCGATCCGGAGGAGGAAGAGGCCAAGCTCGAGCTGGCGCGGGTGCTCCACCGGCAGAAGCGCTCCTCCGAGGCGATCTTCCTGCTGCGCCAGCTCGGATCGCCCTCGGACCGCATCCGGGGGCGATCCCATCGCCTCGCCGCCGACGTGCTGCTCGATCTCGGCCAGGTGGAGCGGGCCCGCGAAGAGTACCGCAAGGCGGTCGAGGCTGATCCGGCCCAGGAGGATGAGGCTTTCGCCGAGCAGATCGACCCGGACGACGACGACGACCTGGCCGCCGGACGCGGGCCGTCCCGGATTTCCCTGCGCCACGACGACGAGCCGGACAGCGTGCGGATCGAGCCCGAAACGCCGACCATCTCCTTCGCCGACGTCGGAGGATTGGAGTCGCTCAAGGAGGAGATCCGCCTCAAGATCATCCACCCGATGAAGCACCCCGAGCTCTTCGCCGCCTACGGCAAGGAAGTGGGCGGCGGCGTGCTCCTCTACGGCCCCCCGGGCTGCGGCAAGACGTTTCTGGCCCGGGCTACGGCTGGCGAGGTCCGGTCTCCGTTTCTGGCCGTGGGCATCCACGACGTGCTCGACATGTGGCTCGGGCAGAGCGAGCGCAACCTGCATGGGATCTTCGAGCAGGCGCGCATCAAGAAGCCGTGCGTGCTCTTCTTCGACGAGGTGGACGCCCTCGGCGCCAAGCGCACCGACCTGAGGACGAGCGCCGTGCGCCAGATCATCAACCAGTTCCTGGCCGAGCTCGACGGCGTCCGCGGCTCCAACTCGGGCGTGCTCATCCTCGCCGCCACGAACGCGCCCTGGCACCTCGACTCCGCGCTGCGCCGGCCCGGCCGCTTCGACCGCGTCATCTTCGTGCCGCCGCCCGACTTCCCGGGCCGCACCGAGATCCTGCGCCTGCTCATGCGCGGCAAGCCGGCCGAAAAAATCGACTTCGAGCACCTGGCCAAGAAGACCGCCGAGTTCTCCGGCGCCGACTTGAAAGCCGTCGTGGACCGCGCCGTCGAGGCGAAGCTCATGGAAGCCATGCGCTCCGGAGTCCCCCATCCCCTGACCACGAAAGACCTCCTCGAAGCGGCGTCCAAGGTCCGCTCCTCCACGGCGGAGTGGTTCGCCACGGCGCGCAACTACGTGCTCTATGCCAACCAGGAGGGGATGTACGACGAGGTCCGGAGGTACCTGAAGCTTTGATCCCGACAGGAGGTGGCTTGGAGCGCTCCTCGCTCCTCCTCGAGCAGGGCCGCTACGATCTGGCCGAGAAGGAGCTGCGGCGCCAGCTCACCGAAGACCACCAGGACTCGCTCGCCCACGCGCTGCTCGCCTTCTGCCTGATGAAGCAGGAGCGCCTCCCGGAGGCCGAGCGCGAGGCGAAGGAGGCCGTGTCGCTCGCCCCGGACGAAGCCTTCAGCCACTTCCGCCTCGGCCAGGTGCTCAGCCATCGCGACCGGCTCGACCAGGCCGCCGCGGCCTTCCTGGAAGCCATCCGGCTCGACCCCGAGGACGCGGACTATCCCGCGGCCCTGGCCTCCATCCGCGTCCAGCAACGCCGCTGGGACGAGGCGCTGGCGGCCGCCGAGCAGGGCCTGCAGCTCGATCCGGACCATCATGGGTGCACGAACCTGCGGGCGATGGTCCTCACCCATACGGGGAAGACCGGCGAGGCCCACTCCACCCTCGACGATGCCCTGGCGCGCGACCCCGACAACGCCTTCACGCACGCCAACCGCGGCTGGACCCTGTTGCGCGAGAGCCGTCCTGTGCCGGCCATCGAGCACTTCCGCGAAGCCCTGCGGCTCGATCCCTCGATGGAGTACGCGCGCATCGGCATCGTGGAAGCGATGAAGGCGCGCAATCCGATCTACCGTCCGATCCTGCGCTTCTTCCTCTGGATGGGGGGCCTGCAGGGCCGCTCTCAAATGTGGATGATCCTCGGGCTTTTCTTCGGGGTGCGCCTGCTGCGGCAGGTGGCGCGGTCGCAGCCCGCGCTGGCGCCGTTCCTCTACCCCGTGATCTTTCTCTACCTGGCCTTCGTGCTGCTCACCTGGGTGTCGGACCCGCTGTTCAACCTGCTGCTGCGGCTCGACCGTTTCGGAAGGCTGGCGCTGTCGCGCGAGCAGGTGCAGGCGAGCAACTGGTTTGGGGCGGTGCTCGGCCTGGCTCTCGTGGCGCTCGCCGCGGGCCTCGTGACAGGATCGGAGAACCTGCTGCTGGTCGCCCTGGGTGCCGGCGCCCTGATCCTCCCGGTCACGGCAATCTTCCGCTGCGATCCCGGCTGGCCCCGCTGGACCATGGCAGGCTACACCGCGCTGCTCATCCTGCTCATGTCCTTAGCCCTCTACCAAGGCGAGATTGCGGGCTTCCTCGGAATCGCCCTGCTCGGAGCCGTGCTCTCGACCTGGATCGGCTCCGGGCTCTCGCTCGCCCGGGGCCGGTCGAGGGACTAAGCGATCTATTGGAACCCCTTCTCATCCGCCGTCGGTCCGTAGAGAGAAGGGACCGGAATGTCGTTGAGGCGCAGGTACACGGTCAACTGTCCCCGGTGATGAGCCAGGTGATTGAAGGCGCTGTCGCGGATCATGATGTACCGCGAGTCCTCTGCTACCACCTGCCCCTGGACGAGCAGCCGCCAAGGGGTCATCAGGTGCTCGTCGGTGGTCGAGGCGAGGGCCTCCCGCGCCCGGGCCAAGGCCTTGTCGAACGCCTCCAGAAGCTCGCGGTTCGTTTGAGTGCTCGGCGTCCGAAACTCGCCCTGAGCGGCGAGATCCAGCTCATCCTGCGTGACTATGGCCGCGGCCCAGCTCGGAATCGTCGCGACGAGCGCCGCCAGATAACCGAGAGGCATCGACTTCTCGTGCGGCTTCCAGTCGTCCCGCCCCTCGGGCACGCGCTCCAGCGCCTTTCGCGTCCCGACTGCTTCCCGTTCCAACTCGGCTATCAAAAGCTCGGTGATCTTCATGGTCTCCTCCTCCCTGAGATCGCGATCCGCATTCCTCAAGGGTTCAGCGCTTTGGCTCCAGAGATTGCCTTAGCGCACGGAGGAACTCGAACGGCTTGATTATGGGGATTCCTTCGAAGGGATCGAGTACCTTCAGATCGTCGTCGCCGGTCACGATCACATCTGCTCTACCTGCGGCTGCGACTTCGAGGAACTTGTTATCCTTTGGATCGCGGCAAACCATAATGGTCCGGCTGGACTGCACGGTCTCCCCTCGCCTGATCACAAGGGCACACAGAGCATCCACCTCGGCTGCCGTGAGGCCATACCGGTGGACCATTCGTGGCCGGCTCAGAACATCGATCAATTCGTTCAGAGTCTCTTCCGAGTAGAGAAACAGGTAATGGCCGTCACGGAGGAGATCGACTACCGGACCGACTGAGCCGTCCGGGTTCAGCATGGCCCGAACCAGAATGTTGGTGTCGATGACTGCGCGCATCAGTCAGGGAGCTCAGCGCGGGCCGCAGCCACGTCGGCGGCGATCTCTTCCTCGCTGAACGCGGCAGCGCGCTCCCGGATCCTGGCACGGACCTCGTCGAATCGGCGTAGAACCTCATTGTCGGACTGCTTCAGAAGGCGCTGGAAGTCGTCATACCGTACGAGAACGGCCTCGGGCTGCTCGCCGCGAGTCACGACGTAGGGAACGTGGTCTTCGGTTACCTCGTCGAAGACGGCACGGAAACGCTTTCCCAGTTCTGCGGCGGCGACAGTCTTCTGCATTGTGGCTCTCCAGCGGTCGAGTCGGTGTCACAGATCCAGACTCAGACACAGACATTCTACACCCCGACGCGGCTAACCAGGCCTGGAGGTCAAGCGGCAGCGGCTCCTCAGGATGTCAGGCCGGCACGGACATCATAATGCTGCGATCGCCCGTCGAACCGGGAGAGCAGGGCCCGCGCCTGGGGAGGGACCACCGCCACTTCGTAATCCTCCCCGGCGAAGGCGCGGACCGCTTCGAGGGAGTCGAACCACATGATCGTGATGAATTCCACTTCTGTATCCAGGCTGCGGCGGAAGAGCTGGATCTCGCGGAAGCCGGCGATCTTACGACCCTGGATGCCCTCGAAGATCTCGTGCCGGAGAAGCGATTCGTAGGCTTCGGCGTTCTCCGGGGCCGTCCAGCCATGCCAGACTCGACCGATCACCTTTCTGTCTCCGGATTGAGGGCATACTCGAATTCGTACGAGTGCTTGCCGCCTTCGATGATGATGTCCATCCTGCCCGTAAGACCTACCAGCCTGCCGGTGCCGGAGTCCGGCACCACGGTGACTGACAATTGGGGCTCGCCGCGGTTCATGGTGCCGCTGTGCTGGAGCACGAAGGTGCCGGTGCGGCCGTGCAGCGTTCCGCTGACCTGCTCCATCGCGACATAACCGGCGGAGCCCTTGACGGCCGTGCCCGCGGCCAGCATCTGACCCTTGCTGGTCGCCTCCAGGTCGCCGTGGAACTGCTTGTCGAGCAGCATCCTGCCGACAGCCTCGAATCCCTCGTCGGCCACCTGGGGCAGCACCTTGACATCGAAAGTTCCCGTCGCGCGGCTCGTCATCGTCGTCTCCCCTGCCAGGTCAATCGGCCAGGTCAATCGGCCAAGTCAATCGCCGTCGTGGAACTTGCGCGTCCGATACAGGTCCAGGTGATGGATCCACCCTTCGAGCCCCGCCGCGGTCAGGATAGCCAGGGTGCCCACGAACATGGACCGCCACAAGGCAGTCCAGAGGGAGCTCAACCCTCCCCGATAGAGGAGGTCCTTCAGGAGCTCCGACAGGTTCTGGGCGGCCAGGAGGCCGACCCACATCAGGAGGACGGCTCCGATGACCAGGCCCCACAGCGTGATCTTAGGATAAACGCGTTCGGATGGCACCTCTCCGGCCGAGCCCCGCTCCAACTCGAGCAGGAGCCGCTCGACCGGCTGCCAGTACCGGGCTTGCCACCATCGGTCGCGCAGCCCCATCATCCCGCCCCGGCGAGGCTCGTGGACGAGAGCATCCTCCAACGCCCGGATCAGCGGGTCGTCGGAGTCCGCGAACATTCTCAGGAAGGTGTCGAGGGTGATCGTCCTGGCGAAATAACGCCGGGCGAAAGTCGCGGCGTCACGCCGCACCGCATCGTCGTAGACAGGCATACTGCTCCCTTGGGTTCAAATCTGAGCTTGGGCATGAGTCTATCGCTTCTGCCCTCCCAGGGGAAGACCCGCAACCGCCTACTTCATCATCTCGAATCGCCCGGCCGCGATCTCCGGATTGACCTGCACCTTCTCGATCGTCAACGACACGTGGCGGATGGAGTACTCCTGGTCCTGGCGGTGAGGGATGACCAGTCCCTCGACCGTGCGGAAATCCGAATAGTAGGTCCAGCGGTCCTTGGCGTCGGGCAGGTCGAGCGTGCGGTCGAAGCGCGCCAGCTCGAGATAGGTAGAGGGGTCGAGGTACCACGTCTCCTCGAACCCGTCCTTCCGGGTCACCTTGAGCTTGAGGGCGGGCTGGCCGTCGACCTCGTCCTTGCCCAGCAGCTCCACCTTGTTGCCCTTGGCGGCCGCGTCCACGAGAGGGCTCTCGAACTCGGCGCCGTGCCGGGCGAGCACGGCGTCGGTCTCGGGGACCGCCGTCGGCTTCACGATCTCGAAGAGAGGATGGACCCACCAGGTGACCGTGCCGTCATGGCCGATCGTCATCTTCTGCCCGAGCAACGAATGCTCGAAACGGACGGAGTCCGGCCGCCGCCATTCGAAGACGAAGGGGACGGCGTTGCTGAAGATGACCTCGGTGCCCGTGACGGTCATCGTATTGACCGCGCGCCACTTTTCCAGGCCGCCATGGGCGGCGGCGTGCTTCGCGAGCACCTCGTCGAGCGGTTGTGCTCCGGCGGCACCGGCTGCCGGAGCCAGCAGGGCGAGGATCAGCAAGAGCTTGCCAATCATCGCGCCGCCGCCTTTCCTTCAACCGGGGTCCGCACGTCGAGGACGATCATCTCGTCCTCGTCCCGGAGATAGAGGCGGCCATGGGAGAGCACCGGAGAGGTCCACGTCTTGCCCTCCATCACCTTGACCTTCCCTTTCTCGTGGAAGCCCGCGGGCGTGGCCTCGGCGAGGATGAGCTGCCCCTGGTCGCCGAGGATGTACAGCAGGCCGTCCGCCAGGATCAGCGAGCCCTTGCCGTAGCCGCGCTGGACCCACTTCTGCTCCCCCGTCTCGGCCACGATGCATTTCAGGCTCGCGTTGTCGAAGCCGTAGATGTGCCCCTCGTACAGCACCGAGGAGCTGAAATGGTTCTTCAACAGCCGGTTGTTCCAGACCTCCCGGACTGCGCCATTCCCATCCGCTCCCTTGCCGACCTCCAACAGGACGGAGCCGACGTCCTCCGACGCCGACGTGAAGATCCGGTTGGGCGCGAGGAACAGGGGGGAGGCGATAGCTCCGGCCTTCCAGGGGTAGCGCCAGTGCACCTTGCCGTCCGCCCGGAGAGAGACGACGTCTCCCTCGATCGTCCGGACGAACACATACTGCCGGACTCCGTCGATCGTCACGGCCAGCGGCGTCACATATCCCGGCTTGCCGTCCAGGGCGGACCAGCGGATCTTGCCTGTCTTCTTGTCCAGGCCCACGACCGCCTTCCCCTCCTTGCCGCCCGCCTCCAGGACCAGGAGGTCGCCGTCCACGATCGGCGAGGAGGAGAAGCCCCGGTTGGGCGTCGGGCTGCCGAGCTCCTTCACCAGGTCGAGCTCCCAGAGCCGCGCGCCATCCTTGGTCTTGAGGGCGTGCAGCCGGCCCGTGGCGGAAAGCACGTAGACCACGTCCCCTTCCACCGTGGGCGTCGAGCGCGGGCCGTTGCCGAACATTTCGGGGAAGACAGGTCCGAGGGGGACGCGCCAGACCACCTCGCCGTCCGACTCGCGGAGGCGGTAGGCCGTCTCGCTCTCCCCCTCGACCGCCATGGTGTAGAGGGCGCCGTCCGCCACGGTTACCGTGGAAAATCCGCTGCCGATCGGCTTCTTCCAGAGGACTTTCGGTCCGCTCTCCGGCCAGCTCCTGAGCAATCCCTTCTCCGCGGAGACACCGTTCTGCTGCGGGCCGCGGAACTGCGGCCAGTCCGCCCCCTTCGACGGATCGGCCCCAGCGGCTGGCGCCAGCAGGACGGTTGCCAGGAGACCCAGGCCACAAGACTTCAGCATCAGACAGCCCTCCCTCTTATCGATGGACTCTTCTACGGACGAGCCTGCGAAAAGTTGCCCCTGTGATAGCTTTCCCGGTTCCAAGAGGACCGCTGCAATGACCGACACTGCCCCCATCACTCCCGGACGCGACTTCATCCGCGAAAGGGTTGCCCAGGAACGCGCCGCCGGCAAGTATGGCGGACGTGTGGTCACCCGTTTCCCGCCGGAGCCGAACGGCTATCCCCACATCGGCCACGCCAAGTCGATCTGCCTCAACTTCGGCCTGGCGCTGGAAAACGGCGGGAGATGCCACCTGCGGCTCGACGACACCAACCCCGAGACCGAGGAGCAGGAGTACGTCGACGCAATCCAGGAGTACGTGCGCTGGCTGGGGTTCGACTGGGGCGAGCATTTCTACCACGCGTCGGACTACTTCGATCAGCTCTACGACTTCGCCGTCGAGCTGATCCGCATGGGCAAGGCCTACGTGGACAGCCTGAACGAGGACGAGATCCGCGAGTACCGGGGCACCGTCACCGAGCCCGGGCGGAACAGCCCCTACCGCGACCGTTCCGTCGAGGAGAACCTCGAACTCTTCGCCCGCATGCGGGCCGGCGAGTTCCCGGACGGCGCCCACGTGCTGCGCGGCAGGATCGACATGTCCTCGCCCAACATGAAGATGCGCGACCCGCTCTTCTACCGTATCAAGCACGCCACCCACTACCATCGCGGCGACGCCTGGTGCATCTACCCGTTCTACGACTTCGCCCACCCGCTCTCGGACGCCATCGAAGGCATCACCCACTCGCTCTGCACGCTGGAGTTCGAGAACAACCGGGACATCTACGACTGGCTGGTCGACACCCTGCCCTTCCCCGAGCCGCCGCGGCAGATCGAGTTCGCCCGCTTGAACCTCACCTACACGGTGATGAGCAAGCGCAAGCTCCTGGACCTCGTCACGCGCAAGCTCGTCTCGGGCTGGGACGATCCACGCCTGCCCACCCTCGCCGGCATGCGCCGCCGCGGCTTCACCCCCAAGGCAATCCGCGACCTCTGCGACCGGGTCGGCGTCGCCAGGGCGAACAGCACGGTGGACGTCACGTTTCTGGAGCACTGCCAGCGGGAGGACTTGAATCCCCAGGTCCCGCGCGTGCTCTGCGTGCTTCGGCCATTGAAGCTGGTGATCGACAACTATCCCGAAGGCCAGGTCGAGGAGCTGGACGCGCCCTTCTATCCGCGCGACGTGCCCAAGGAAGGTGAGCGGAAGGTGCCGTTCTCGCGCGTCCTCTACATCGAGCGCGACGACTTCGCGGAGGACCCGCCGAAAGGTTTCCATCGCCTCTCTCCCGGTCGCGAGGTACGGCTGCGCTACGCCTACATCATCCGCTGCGAGAGCGTAGTGAAAGATCCTGCGACCGGCGAGGTCGTCGAGGTCCGCTGTACCTACGATACCGCCACCCGCGGTGGTTCGGCTCCGGACGGCCGCAAGGTACCCGGCACTTTGCATTGGGTTTCCGCGGACCATTCGGTGCCGGTCGAGGTGAGGGTCTACGACCGCCTCTTCCGTGTCGAGCGCCCGGACCTGGAAGAAGGGGGCATCGATGCCACCCTCAATCCCGACTCCCTCGAAACGCTCACGAACAGCCGTCTGGAGCCGGCTGCGGCGGACCCGGCGCTGGGAGAGCGGCTTCAGTTCGAGCGGCAGGGTTACTTCTTTCGCGATCCGGTCGATTCGAAGCCCGACCGTCTCGTGTTCAACCGCATCGTGCCGCTCCGGGACTCCTGGGCGCCGGAAGCCCAGAAGCAGGCACCAGCTCCCCAAAAGCCGCCCGAGCCGAAGAAAGAGAAGGTCAAGGAAGAGAAAGCACCCGAGCCGCTCACGCCCGAGGAGTTGGAGCTCCTCGAGCAGCTGCGTCTCACTCTTCTGCCCGTGGTCCAGACCGTGATCGCCGCGCACCCCAAAGAAGTCGAGCGCTACCGCTCCGGCCAGACCGGCATCCTCGGCTTCCTCGTCGGGCAGGTGATGAAACAAGGGGCGCAGGGGGGCGGCAATCCCAATCCCAAGCTGGTCAATGTATTGGTGACGGGAGAACTGGGCTCGTAGTAAGATATACAGATGATGTTGGACTGGTCTCAATGCCCCGCTGTCGAGCGCAACTCGAACCGAGTGAGCGGCGCCTGGGTCTTCCGCGGTACGCGGGTGCCCGTGACGGCGCTATTTGAGAATCTTGAGTCCGGCGCGAGGCTCGATGAGTTCCTTGAGTGGTTCCCCGGTGTCACCCGCGAGCAGGCGGAAGGGGTACTCGAACACGCAGCCCGTAGTCTCCTGGTGGCGTGAAGGTCCTCTTCGACCAGGGTACGCCTGTACCCCTGCGCCGTCATCTTCGTTCGCACCAAGTGACGACCGTCTACGAGTTGGACTGGAGCACTCTTCAGAACGGTGCTTTGATATCCCAGGCTGAAGCCGCCGGCTTCGACGTACTGGTGACGACTGACAGGAATTGGAAGTACCAGCAGAACCTGAGCGAGCGGAGATTGGCGGTTGTTGTCCTTCTCTCCACCAGTTGGCCCAGGATCCAGGCTAAGGTTTCCGCAGTAGCGATAGCGGTCGACGAAGCGACGATCGGCAGTTATACCGAAGTAGAGATTTGAGGTCACCCCGATCCCGAAGGGCAGCACGGCGATCTCGGGGGGAAACACAGCCATCCAGATGGGCGTGACGCAGAGCGGATCGCAGCATCGCAAACCTGCATGGGCGACACTGGCATCTGGATGGGAGTCTTCCCCATCTCTCTGGGAGCATTCGCCGTCCGGATGGCGGTCGTCGCCACACGGATTTGAGCATTTCGCATGTAGATGGCGATCTCCCCCATCTGAATCCGCGCATTGCACATTGAGAGGAGAGCACCGCATATCCGGATGGGGGCCTCCCCCACCGGGATGGGAGACTCTCACATCAGAATACCAGCGTTCCCCCTCGGGATCGTAGCGTTGCAACCCGGCATGGGATCGTCCGCGATCAGGAAGGGAGCGTCTCCTCTCCCGATCACAGCCTGTCAAAGCCTGGAGGCATCGACATCCTCGATGACCCCGCTGTCCAGCGAAGGAAGCCGTACTTTCAGCACGCGTCCCTGTTCCTTCGCCTCCCGTAGCCGGGCCAGAATCCTGTCGAAGCCCGGATGCGCCCTCGGCAACTCGTAGAAACGGGCCGATTCCAGGAACGCCACCCGGACGGAATCGGCCTCCGGCCTTTCGCGGATGCTCGCGACCGTCATCTCCCGGAAGACAGGATCTCCTACCACCACCCCAGCCTAGCAGGTCGTGAGGTTCTGATAGTTGATCAGCGTCTGGTTCGTCGCCGTGTACGCCGGATCTGTCGAGAACATCGTGCCCTGGTAGTTGGCCGGCGTGTACGCCGATCCGGGCTGGATCGAGTACATCGACACGTGCGCGTTGGCCGAGCACGCCGCGCTCTCCTGGGCCATCAGCCAGGAGCTCAGCAGCACGGGCTTGTCGAACATGCCCGGATCGATGACCATGGCGAGCGTGAACTTGAAGCTGAGGACCTTGATCCGGACCCGGATGAGCGGCGTGACGTGGTACCACCAGGTGACGCAGCATCCGCCCCACTTGTTGGCCTGCACCGCGAGATCGTCGTTGTTCGCGTTGGCGAAGCTGAACACCTTCTCGCAGCAATAGCCGTATTTCTCGGTGATGATCTTCCGCATCTTGTGCGCGCGGGCATAGCACCCGTCGATCACGTACTGGAACGGGATGCAGGGCGTCTCCGTCGTCGGCCCGGGCAGATGGCACGACTGCTGTGCGCAGTAATCGAAGATCTCCTTCGCCCTTTTGTAGCTCGGGATGATCTTGGTGCACCGCCTGAAGAGCGGGAGCTTGAGAGAAACATCCACGATGTTGAACCGGGTCGGATCGATATTCGGAACATCGACGCGCAGGGGCTTCTCCGCCTTGTCGAGCAGGGGGTAGGCGCGCCTGAATTCCTCGATCTCGCCTTCGGACGGCAGGTCGACCCTCTGGATGAGCCCCCTCCGAGGATCGAGAAGCGCCTTGACCGGCAGCTTCCTCTCGAGCGCCTCGTAGAGACGCCTGGAGACCTCGTCGCGCGCCTTGGTCTCCGGTAACGCGAAGATCTGCTGCCGTTCGTTGAACAGAATCCTGCCTGACTCCTCGCGAATCGCGGCAATGGTAAGGATCCCCGTATCTCTGGTCGGTGCGGGCATGGTTCACCTCCCTTACGAGGTGAGGCGTACCAAGCTAAAAGAAGTTACGGCCGCTTCGGCGCTCTCATGTCCATCCCGTTCTGATGCAGAACGACCGCGACGATCTTGCCTGCCGCGTCCCGCTCGAAGGTCAGCGCCGCCTTGACGATGTCGTACTCGAACCGGTCCTTTCCAATGGAAAATACAGGGAATGCCGGCTGCCCCGTGAGCGTCACCATAAGAACCTCCGGCGTGGCGCGCACGGAGATCGTGGCACCGGGCTGGAACTGGCCGAAGTCGTACTCTCCGGCGTACTCCGCGAGCGTGGCGGCGTCGGGAAACTCGATGTGCGGCGGCGGACCGTCCTCGCGAGTGGCAGGAAGATCGCGCCCGTTCTGGTGCAACGTCAAGCCTTTGATCTTGCCCGATGCGTCCCGATTGAAGCTGAGCTGCGCATCCACGATCTTGTAGAAAAACTCATCCTTTGCGGAGGCAAAGACCGGAGCAAACGGCTGGCCGGTGAGCCGCGCGATCAGGCCGTCACCCCGGCGGAGCAGCGTGAGGCGCACCGAGGAGTCGATGGCGTACACACCCACGTACTCGTCGAGCACCTCGGCCGGCAGCGTGACTTCCGAGCGCTTCACGGGCTCTCGCCCAGCCGCCTGCCAAGCCGAGAGCAACACTTGCGGCTCCGCCGAGGCGTTGCTCGCCAGCACGATGACGGCACGGCTGCTGCCCGGACGAACCTGGATCGAGCTCCGGAAGCCTCCAGTTCCGCCGTCGTGCAGGTAGGTGTCCTCGCCGCTGTCCTTCACCTGGATGAGCGCGAGGCCGATCTTGCCGCCAAGCATGTTCTCGTAGCCACCGGAGAGCAGGGGCCAGACATGCCCCAGCGGACCCTTGGCTCCCGCGAGCAATGCGTCCGCGAACTTGCTCATGTCGGCGAGAGTCGAGTGCAGGGAGCCCGCTCCCGCCATGGCCTTGAACGTCCACGGGTGCGCCCGCTCGGCTCCATTCCAGGGTTCGGCAAAACGCGACAGTTGCGCCTCCGAAAGCTCCTGCACCGTGTCCGTCATGCCGAGCGGAGCAGTGATCTTCTCCCGCACCAGGTCCGCCCATGGCTTGCCCCAGGCCGTCTCGAGGACGACGCCGAGGATGCCGAAACCGAGGTTCGAGTAGGAGGAAGCACAGGGCGGCTTCCCCTCGAGCTTCGCACTGGCGAGATAATCGAACAATGCCCGGTTGTCATACTGGGCGTAGGGGTCTTCGCTGGCAGCGGTCATAAAGTTGCCGGGCAGCCGCGGCAGACAGGAAGTGTGAGTTGCCAGTTGCTTGAGCGTCACGGCGCTGGTTGCAGGATCCGCAAACTTCACGGGGAGGCGCTGGGCCAGCGTGTCGTCGAGCCCAAGCTTACCGGCCTGCACGGCATCGGCAAGGAGAATGCCGGTGAAGACCTTGCTGATGGAGCCGATCTCGAAGATCACCCGCTCGGCCGGGGCATCGGCATTCCCAGGGGCATGCCCGGCCGCGAACGGCTGGCCCGCCATCGCGAAGGCCCACCGGCCGTCGCGCTTCTCGGCTGTGGCCACGGCGCCATGGCCGAGGCTCGCGGCAAATACCTTGGCCTGATCTCCGAGCGGCGGCAGCTCGGTGGCCCCTGCCACCCTGCCCAGGGACAGCAGCAGAAGAAAGATGAGCGTTCGCATAAGTACAGTTTACGTCAAATCGCACCGAAACTTCATCGCCGGTTCATACAGCCTCCATCTATGAACCGCATGCTCCTCTTGTGGCAAGGCATTCCGCCTGCCCAGGAGGAAAACAATGAAACGGTCGTGGAAGGCAGTCTCCCTGGTTCTCTGGCTGGCGCTCGTGTTTGCACGTCCCGGCGCCGCCGACGAGACGGACGCGGACGAAACTCTGTCGCCGTACTTCTTGGTCGAGAACGGCGATCCCGAGGTCGACCGGCTGCCGCTCAAGGAAACGAGGGCCGACGTCCGCATCGCGGGCGTCATCGCGGATGTCGTGGTCACGCAGGTCTACCGCAACGAGGGCACCCATCCCTTGAATGCGAAGTACGTGTTCCCGGCCTCGACACGGGCCGCGGTACACGGCATGACGCTGCAGGTCGGCGAGCATCGCATCCAGGCGAAGATTCGCGAGAAGAAGATGGCGCAGCAGGAGTTCGACACGGCTCGCAAAGAGGGGAAGAGCGCGGCGCTGCTCGAGCAGCAGCGGCCCAACGTCTTCAGCATGAACGTGGCCAATGTCATGCCGCAGGACGAGATCCGAGTCGAGCTTCATTACAGCGAGCTTCTCGTGCCGACCGAGGGCACCTATGAGTTCGTCTACCCCACCGTGGTCGGCCCTCGCTATGCAGGTCAACCCGAAGAGAACCAGGACGACAGCTGGGTGAAGAGTCCCTATCTGCACCACGGCGAGCCCCCGTCCTACAAGCTGGAGATCGGGACGCGCATTGCCGCCGGCATGCCGCTCCAGGAGCTGCTCTGCCCATCTCACAAGACGTTCGTCGATTGGGAGAACGACAGCTCGGCGCGGGTCACGCTCGACCCGGAAGAAGCGAACGGCGGCAACCGTGACTACATCCTGCGCTATCGCCTGCAGGGTGAGCAAGTGCAGACCGGACTGCTGCTCTATCCGGGCAAGGATGAAAACTTTTTCCTGCTGATGGTGCAGCCGCCGCAGAGAGTGGAGGTCGCACAGATCCCGCCGCGCGAGTACATCTTCGTCCTGGACGTATCCGGCTCCATGCACGGTTTTCCGCTCGATACGGCGAAGGTGCTGATGCGCGAGCTCATCGGCGGCCTGCGCCCGACCGACAGCTTCAACGTGATCCTGTTTTCGGGCGACTCGCGACTGCTCGCGCCGAGCTCGCTGCCTGCCACGGAGGAGAACGTCAACCAGGCGATCGCAGAGATCGAGCGCGAGTCGGGAGGCGGCGGAACCGAGCTTGGCGAGGCGCTGGAGCAAGCGCTGGCGCTGCCGGGAAGCGACGGTGTTTCGCGCACGACTATCGTCGTCACCGATGGCTTCATCTCGGCGGAGGCCAGTGTCTTCGAGGGGATCCGGAAGAATCTCAACCGTTCGAACCTGTTCGCCTTCGGCATCGGCAGCTCCGTCAACCGCTACCTCATCGAGGGCATCGCGCGCGCCGGGCAGGGCGAGCCGTTCGTCGCCATCGATGCCGACGAGGCGAAGGAAGTTGCGAAGCGATTCCAGGAGTATGTGCAGTCGCCGGCGCTCACGGACATCGCAGTCCACACCGAGGGCTTCGAAACGTATGACATCGAGCCGTTGTCGATCCCCGACCTGTTCGCCGACCGTCCGCTGGTGGTCTTCGGCAAGTGGCGCGGCCAGGCCACTGGCAAGATCCGCGTTACCGGCGTGGGAGGCGAGGGCGATTACGAAAACGTTTTCGACGCAGCGGAGGCGGAGTCCTCGGAGGACAACCGGGTGTTGCGCTACCTGTGGGCGCGTGAACGGGTGAGGCGTCTTTCGGATGACGGATCGAGTACTGACCTGATGGACGAAACCCGCCTCGCAGTCACGGAGCTCGGGTTGAATTACGAGCTGCTGACCCGGTACACCTCCTTTATCGCGGTGCACGATGTGGTCCGCAACCCGGACGGCTCAGCGAAGAACGTGGACCAGCCTCTGCCCCTGCCGCAAGGCGTCGAGGACAGTGCCGTCGCCGTTCCCGAGCCGGAGCTGCCGCTCCTGCTGATGCTCATCCTTCTCCTCCTCGGCGTGACACGAGTGAGGCGGGTGTGGAGCTGAGACGCCTTCCCTGGGTATCCTGGGGAGCGGCGATGCTCGCGGCGTATGGTTTGAAGCTATCCTACAGCCGGGCCGCAGCCGAGGATCTCGTTTGGATCCTCGGGCCGACGGCCCGCGCGGTCGGGTGGCTGCGCGGCGAAACGCTCACGTTGAGCCCCGGCGCCGGCTGGATGGCGCCGGACGGCTCGTACGTCATCGCTCCGGCCTGCGCGGGGGTGAACTTCATGATCCTCGTCCTGACCGTCGCGGTGCTCGGCTTCGCTCATCGGCTGCGCTCCCCCGGGCAGCGGCTGTCCTGGTGGATCGGCTCGCTCTTCGGGGCCTACGTCCTTGCGATAGCCGTCAACACGCTGCGCATTCTTGCCGCCGTGGAGCTGTACAGGGTCGGACCCGTCACATGGCTCACCCGGGAGCAGGAGCACAGGCTTCTCGGCACGGTGCTGTACCTCGGCGCTCTCTGGGGGGTCTTCGCAGTCCTCGACAGGCTCACCACGCAGGGCGGCGCCCATTCCAGGCTCGCCGCGGCCGTCCTGGTCCCGGGCGCCTACCTTGGAATGACCGTGTTGGTGCCGCTCGTGAATGGTCACTCGGGCGGCCAGTACGCCGAACATGCCATGATGGTGTCGCTGGCCACGCTGATCTTGATCGGCGTGTTCATGATCGGGAGAAGACGTGATGGACAAACCGACCATCCTGGTCGTCGAGGATGAACCGGCGATCGCCGACACGATCCAGTACGCGCTCGAATCGGAAGGCTTCCGGTGCCAGCGCCTGGAAGTGGGCGCCGGCGTGGCCGAGATGCTCGATCGGCAGCCGGTAGCGTTGGTGGTCCTCGACATCGGCCTGCCGGACATGAGCGGCATCGAAGTGTGCCGGAGGATCCGGGAGCGGCATGACGTGCCGGTCATCTTTCTCACGGCGCGCAGCGACGAGGTGGACCGCGTCGTCGGGCTGGAGCTGGGGGCCGACGACTATGTGATCAAGCCCTTCAGCCCGCGGGAGCTCGCTGCCCGGGCGAAAGCCATTCTGAGACGCACCCAGCGCGGCAACAATAATCCGCCAACGCCGCCCCCAGGCACCGCTTTCGTGCTCGACGAGGAGCGGCGCCAGATCTCCTACTTCGGCACACCCCTCGAGCTCTCGCGCTACGAATACAAGCTGCTGTGCGTCCTCCTCAAAAAGCCCGGCCGCGTCTACAGCCGCGACCAGCTCCTCGACCTCGTCTGGGATTCGCCCGAGGCCAGCCTGGACCGCACGGTCGATGCCCATGTCAAGAACCTGCGGGCGAAGCTGCGGGACATCCGGCCGGACGCCGACCCGATCGCAACCCATCGCGGTACCGGCTACTCGCTCAAGGAAGGCTTATGAAGCTCGGCTTCCGGATCTTTCTCTTTTATCTTGTCATCTTCACGGCCTGTCTCTACTTCACTACCGACTGGATCTGGACGACGCTCCGCACACGCTACCTGGAGAGCATGGAAGAGCCGCTCGTCGACGCGGCCAACCTTCTCGCGAGCCGGATCGAACAGGACATGACACGGCCGGATTTCGATCTCGCCGATCTGGACGCCTCCCTGCACAGGGCCCATTCCCGCAAGCTGTCCGCCCGGATCTACGATCTCGAGAAATCAAACGTGGACCTGCAAGTCTACATCACCGACGCCTCCGGCAAGGTCGTGCTCGACACGCGCCATCCCGGGGCGGTGGGAGAGGACTACAGCCGTTTTCATGACGTGAAGCTCACCCTGGCCGGCCGGTACGGCGTCCGGGCCTCGCTCCGGGACCCGGGTGATCCGTTCTCGACCGCGCTCTACATCGGCGCGCCGATCTATCGCGACAGGCACGTGGCCGGAGTGCTGACGCTCGTCGAGCCGACCGCCAACATCGATGCATTTCTGCAGCTCGCCCGGCCCGCCTTCGTCCGCGCGGCGCTCCTCACCGTCTGTGCCGCGGCGTTGCTCAGCCTCGCCCTCTCCTATTGGCTGACCCGTCCCATCGATCGCCTCGCGCAATACGCGGACGACATCAGCCAGGGCAAGCACCCGTCCTTTCCCAAGCTCGGGCGCACCGAGATCGCCGATCTCGGCCTGGCGCTCCGCCGCATGCAGGAGGCATTGGAAGGCAAGCAGTACGCGGAAGAGTACGTCCAGACGCTCACGCACGAGCTCAAGAGCCCGCTCTCCGCGATCCGCGGAGCAGCGGAGCTTTTGCACGAGGGAATGCCTGCTTCGCAGCAGGCCCGTTTCCTCGCCAACATCCGCAATGAAGCCCAGCGGATCGCACGCATCGTGGATCGAATGCTGGAGCTGGCCAAGCTCGAGAACCGCCGCGAAAAACCCGAGATGGAGCCGGTGGACCTGAGCGCGATGGTGCGCACCGTGGTGGAAAGCCGCGAGCCCCTGCTGGCCGGCAAGAACGTCAAGATGGAAGTCGGTCTTCCGGACCGGCCGATCCTCGAAGGCAACCCGTTCCTCCTGCATCAGGCACTGGAGAACCTCGTCCAGAACGCCATCGAGTTCAGTCCGAGCGGCGGGACTGTGAGCGTGACGGTGGTCAACGCAACCGACCGGGTGACGATCACCGTCACGGACGAAGGCCCCGGAATCCCCGAGTACGCCCTCGACCGGATCTTCGACCGCTTCTACTCGCTGGGCCGTCCCGACACCGGCAGGAAGAGCACCGGCCTGGGACTGAACTTCGTGAGGGAGGCCGCAAGATCGCACGGCGGGACGATCGAAGTCACCAATCGTCCCGAGGGTGGAGCGCTCGCGGTGCTCACGCTGCCGCGTTCAGGGTAGAGACGCCCCAGGCATGGCCCACAAAGAACCTTTCTCTTCCTGCTAACGGTTGAGGATCAAAAGGTACTCGCGCCACACACCGACCTCCTGCGTGTACCGCTTTGCCATCACGCGAGAGATCTGCGCGACATGGTTGAGGTCGTGAACGGCCCATGTCGCGAGAAGCTGTTGCAGATTGACCGAGCCGAGCTCGGGGTGGCGGCCCGGCAGTGCGAGCTGAGCCTCGGTGAGCCGCCAGCTCCTGACGATTTCGAGATTGGCTTGCCGAAGCTCCGCGAACCTGTCGAGGAGCTGGTCCAGAGACCAGCCGGCGAAGCGATTGAACTGGGCGAAGCGGTCAAACGGCTCGAATGGCCGGCTTTCGCCATGTTCCAGGATGATCCGGGCGCGAGGAACCCAGTCGGTCTCCTCGCCGTGGATGAGATGGCCCACCACGTCGAACGCGCTCCAGGTGTCGGGGCCTTCGTCGATGCCGTGCCATGAGGCGCTCGTGCCGCGGAGGAGAGCGCCTGCAACGGCAGGAGTGCGCTCCAGGATGTCGAGTGTCTGGGGAAGATCGAAACTCAAGCCTGGAACTCCCCAACGGTCATGCGCACGATGCGGCGCCTGCGCGCGGAACGCGAGCTGAGGATCGACGCCGATGTTTCGCTGGCGCACGAGATCCGGGGCCGTAGGGAAGACCTCGACGAGATGCTGGGAAATCTGCTCGACAACGCGTGCAAGTGGGCGCGCTCCCGGCTCTGACCAACGAAACGCCTCAACCGCGTCGCGCCGCCTCGATTGCAGCGATGTCGATCTTTGTCATCTCCATCATCGCATCGAACGCGCGCTTGGCGGCAGCGCGATCGGGATCGGTTATCGCCTTTGTCAAAGCCAGCGGCGTAATCTGCCAGGACAGGCCCCATTTGTCCCTGCACCAGCCGCACGCGCTCTCTTCGCCGCCGTTGCCGACGATCGCGTCCCAGTAACGATCGGTTTCGGCCTGGTCAGTGGTTGCGACCTGAAACGAGAAGGCTTCGTTGTGCTTGAACGCGGGTCCGCCATTGAGCCCGAGGCACGGGATTCCCATCACCGTAAACTCGACCGTCAACACATCCCCTTCCTTCCCGGACGGAAAGTCCCCCGGGGCACGGTGCACCGCGCCGACGGATGAATCAGGAAAGGTCTTGGCGTAAAAGCGCGCCGCGTCCTCGGCGTCGCGATCGTACCAAAGGCAAATCGTGTTCTTTGCTTGCTTCTCCATGTCACTCCTCCATCGTGGCGGGATAACCAAGGCGTAGCGTCGCACCTCCGGCGTGCGTATGGCCGGACTCGCAGTGCGCCTGCCATTCTACGATGCGGCCCGCCCCTTGCAAAAGTCCCGACCCTGAGCCAGTTGAAGCTCTTTAGAGAATGACAGCGACGAGCCCGCGGCCGGGCCCGAGACGATACGTGCCTCTCAGCAGCTGCCGGGGGTTCCTTCGGGTCTTTGGGACGTGGTACGATCCCGGCAGCCGTTGGCTCACTCTCACCATCTTAATGATTGCTTCAGCCGGTGGAGGTGCTCATGCGTTTGGCCTTTCGAAACGTCATCGTGATCGCCATGCTCTTGTGTGCAGCGACGCTCGTCGCGCAGTCAACCACGGGCACCCTTGTCGGAACCGTCACATCAGACGGCGAACCGCTGCCGGGAGTCACGGTCACCGTTACGTCCCCCGCCCTGCAGGGGAGCCGGACGGCGGTGACCGGCGACGGCGGCGGCTACCACTTCCCCGCCCTTCCCCCCGGCGACTACACGGTGACCTTCGATCTCGAGGGCATGCACGGAATCGAGAAGAGCGCCGTCGTCGGCCTCAGCCAGACGGCCCGTGCCGACGCCGAGATGACCCTCACCAGCCTGGCCGAAGAGATCACGGTCACCGCGGCGCCGCCGCCGGCGGTCGAAACGACCGAGATCGCGACGAGCTTCGACGTCGAGACCATCAATCAGCTCCCCACCGGCCGGACGATCGACGACATCGTGGCTCTCTCGCCGGGGGTGACGGAAGCGGGGCCGAACGACCAGATCACGATCTCGGGATCGATGTCCTTCGAGAGCCTCTTCCTGGTGAACGGCGTGGTGGTGAACGAGAACGTCCGCGGACAACCGAACCCGCTCTACATCGAGGACGCGGTGCAGGAGACCACGGTTCTCACCGGCGGGGTCTCGGCGGAGTTCGGCCGGTTCACCGGGGACGTGGTCAGCACCGTGACCAAATCGGGAGGCAACGAGTTCTCGGGGTCGCTGCGCGATTCGTTGACCAACGACGACTGGACGAAAAAGTCTGACTTCGCCGCCCAGCTCGACCCCATCGACGGCACCAACAGCGTCTACGAAGCGACCCTGGGCGGGCGTATCATCCGCGACCGCCTCTGGTTTTTCGGGGCCGCGCGCTCGGAAGAGCGCGAGACCGGCGCCCAGACTTTCGACACCGCCATTCCCTACAGCCCCACGCGGGACGACCAGCGGATCGAGGGCAAGCTCACCGGGCGGATCACGGACCAGCACACGCTCGTCGCGTCCTACATCGACAGCGATCTGGAGCGGCAAAACTTCGTCACCTCCGGCCGCGTCGTCGACCTGCGCAGCCTCTCTTTCCGCGACGACCTCCGGGAGCTCCGTTCCCTCCATTACCAGGGTATCTTCACGGATCGCTTCCTGGTGGAGGGCCAGTACAGTGAGATGGAGCACGCGTTCGCCCTCGGGGCCAACACCCGCGACTTGATCGAGGGCACTTTGCTGCTCGACGCCAATACCGGCCAGCGGGGATGGTCGCCGACCTTCTGCGGCAGACCCTGCGGGTTCAAGGAGCGGAACAACGAGAGCTGGTTGGGAAAGGCGTCCTATTTCCTCAGCACTCGGCCGACCGGCAACCACAGCCTCGTCGGAGGCTTCGAGGAGTTCCACCAGACGCGCAACGAGAACAACTTCCAGTCCGGCAGCGATCTTCGCATCCACGGCAACTTCATCTATTTCGGCCAGGACGTCTTCTTCGGCGTGGATCCAGACTCCAGCGAGATCGAGTGGGATCCCGTTCCCGCGCTGTCGAGCACTTCCGACTTCGCCACTCGCTCGTGGTTCCTCAACGACAAGTGGGAGCTGAACGACCGCTGGAGCTTCAACGTGGGAGTTCGCTTTGACGACTCGTTCGGCACCGATCAGGCCGGGAACAAGACCGTCGACGACAGCGCTTTCAGCCCGCGCCTGGCGGCACGCTACGACCTGCGCGGCGACGGCAAGCACAGCTTCAGCGCCACCTATGGCCGCTACGTCTCGAAGGTCGATCAAGGACCTGCCGACAACACCGCCACCGCGGGCCGCTATGCCTCCTACTACTGGGATTACAAGGGCCCGGCCATCAACGCGCCAGGAACGCCACGCGACCAGCTCCTCCCGACCGCCGAGGTCATCCGCCAGGTCTTCAACTGGTTCAATTCCCTCGGCGGCACGTCGAACCGGGACCCGAACATCCTCAGCAGTGCCCACATCCCCGGAGTCACCCTGCGTTTCGACGGGCCGCTCGCGGCGCCGTTCATGGATGAATACACCCTGGGCTACGCCGTGACGTTCCGGGAAGGCGGCTATTTGCGCGCCGATTACATCGACCGGAACTGGGGAGATTTCTACGTCGTGCGGCGGAACCTGCTGACCGGCAAGGCGACGGACCCGGACGGCGATCAGTTCGACCAGGGAGTGATCGGGAACAGCGATGACAACCTGAGCCGCGAATACCGCGCGGTCCAGCTCCAGGGCCTCTATCGACCCCTGAAACGACTCTCGATCGGCGGCAATTACACCTGGTCGAGGTTGCGCGGCAACGTCGAGGGAGAGACTCCGAGCTCCGCTACCAGCGTGGACAATGACCCCTTCATCAACCGGCCCGAGTACCAGGATTTCGAGCAAAACAACCCGGTCGGCTTTGTCGGTCCGGACATGCGCCACCGCGCCAACATCTGGTTGCAATACGATCTGCCGACAGGGGCGGGGGACTTCAATTTCACGCTGCTGGAGCGGTATCACTCGGCGTTGCCCTACTCAGCCATCGGCACGATCGACGTGCGGCGCGGAACGTCGACGGGGCCCGCCAACGGCGTGGTGAACCCCGGCTACGTGACCCCACCTTCCTCGGTGACCTACTACTTCAGCGACCGGGGCGGGTTCCGCCTCGACAACATCACCTCGACCGACCTGGGGGTGAACTGGTATGCGCCGCCGCTGCGCGGCGTGCGCTTCTTCGTCGAGGGCGACATCCTGAACCTGTTCAACAAGCAGGGACTGGAAGACCCGGACTTCATCGACAAGACCGTGCTCACCCGCCGCCAGACAGCGTGTCTCCAGACGGGCACTCCCGAACGCTGTCTGCCCTTCAACCCGCTGGCCGGCGAGGCGCCGCAGGAGGGCGTGCACTGGCAGAAGGGACCCAAGTTCGGGCAGGCCACGGCGGCGGATGCCTACCAGCTCCCCCGCACCTACCGCCTCTCGCTCGGTTTGAGGTTCTGAGGCTCTAGAGCCCTGTCGCATCGAAAAAGATGGGCCATCCCTCTGTAGGGGCACCTCTTGTGGGTGCCCTTCCGGAGGGCGGCCACAAGAGCCGCCCCTACATGAAACGCTATCCGTCACTCGGACTGTGACGAGGTACTAGGGTCTCACCGCGCCGCGCGCTGACGCCAGCGCGCGGCGCCCTGGCGGTCCTCGAACACATCGAGGGTTTTCGCCGCCAGGAGAAACGCCCCGCGGTGCGGGTTGCTCCGCGCCATCTGCTCGAGCAGCTCGTTCGCCTCCGCGCTCCTGTCCTGGATCATGAGGATCACCGCCAGATTTGCGTAGGCCTGCAGGTGCTGCGGGAACGCCGCGATCTCGCGCCGGTAGGCGGCGGCGGCCTCCTCCGGCCGATCGAGGCGCGCCAGCAGGTCGCCGCGCAGATAGTCCGCTCCCTGCAGCCGCCCCTGTCGCCCCTGTTGCCCCTGTTGCCCAATACCGAGCTCCGCCGCGCGTTGCTCCGCCTCCTGGACCCTCTGCAGCGCTCGTTCGAGCTTGCCGGCGGCCCGCTCGACGTCGGCGAGCAGCAGCAACGTCGCCGGCTGGCGATCGCCGCGCTCAAGGGCGGACCTCACGTGCTCCTCCGCGACGGCGAAGCGCCCCTCTTCGAGCGCGACCCGGGCGAGGAGCTCGTTCGCTTCGCGGGGATGGGTCTTGAGGGCGAGGCGGGCATGGTCTGCGGCCGCGGCAGTATCGCCGATATGGCCGTTCTTGAGATGGGCGAAGCCCAGGGCGAGCGCGAGATCCGGCGAGAAGCGCTCCGCATGAGCGATCGCCGACCGATAGGCCTCGATCGCTTCGTCGTAGCGGCCGGATTCCACCAGGACCTCTCCCAGCTTCGACCACACGTCCAGGAGCTTCGGGTTCTCTTGCAGCAGGCTTCTCAAGGCCGTGATCGCCTCATCCAACCGGCGCTCGTCCGCGAAGCGGAACGCCGCCTTGATGCGAGCGAGGTTCTTGACCTCGTCGCGCGGGTTCGGCAGCGGCCCTGGACCACGCTCGCGCGGCGTCCCAACGTATCCCAGAGCAGCCAAGTTCCTGGCGTCCTCCGGGTCGATCTCGCCGATCGTCCCGGCGGTTGCGGGATAGGCCTGCATCTCCCGCCGCAGCCGTGACGCCGCTCGGCGCTCGATCGTGATCAGATTTCTGGCTTCACCGGGATCGCGCTCCAGGTCGTAGAGCTCGGGACTGGGCCCTTCGATGTAGTGATAGCGGCCGTCGATCAGCGACCGCAGCTCGCTCCAGCCGAGGTGAATGCGCGGGTAGAGCGTCTCGGAGTAGATGGGACGAGCCTCGACTTCAGCATCGGTTTCAGCATCGAACCACGAAGCCGGGCGCGAAGGCAGGTCGATTCCCACCAGGCGCAGCACCGTGCCGAAGAGATGCGACAGAGGCGTGGGCCGGCTGATCGAATCGGCCTGGTGCGAGCCCGGCAGCTTGACCAGGAGCGGAACCCACAGCGCCTCGCGATACAGCAGGATTCCATGCTGGTCTTCGCCGTGGTCCCACAAGCCCTCGCCGTGATCCGAGGTGAAGATGATGATCGCGGAATCGTAGAGCCCGCCATTCTTGAGCGACCGGACCAGCTCGCCGACGATGGCATCCGCAGCGGCGATCTCGCCGTCGTAGGCAGACGGGTAGCGGCTCTTGAACGGCTCGGGTGGATCGTAGGGGGCGTGCGGCTCATAGAGATGGAGGAAGAAAAAGAACGGCTGCTCGCGGTGTCCCAGAATCCATGCCTGCGCGTGCTTCAGCGTCTCCATGCCCGGGCGCTGGTGCTCGCTCATCGCGCCCGCCGTCGCGACGGCGATCGAGTCTTCGTAGAACTCGAAGCCGTCATCGATCCCGGTGTCGGAGCGCAGAACGTAGGACGACACCGCGGCGCCCGCTGCATAGCCTCGCTCGCGCAGCTCCTCGGCGAGAGTTCTGAACTTCTCTCCTTCGAATCGGTAGCCGATGTTGTTCCGCACGCCGTTCTCGGTGGGCAGCGATCCGGTGAACATCGAGGCGTGCGAAGGAAGCGTCATCGGGCAATGGCTGTAGACGCGCTCGAAGAGGACCGAGTCGCGCCGCAGTCCGTCGATGTTGGGTGTTTCGACCTGGCGGTAACCGTAGGCCGGGAGGTGGTCCGCACGCAGGGTATCGACCGAGATGAGGATCACCGGCGCGCCCGCGAAGCGTCCGGGGGAGGAATCGCGTCCGGGTGAGGCGTCGTCGCGCCCGCAGGCGGTCGCCAGAAGCGCGGCCGCGATTATCGCGCCACGGAGCGTGCCACGGAGCGTGCCACGGAAACTGATCACGGCGTGGCGAGGATCACATCGGCAATGCGATCCACCGTCGGTCCGAGGAAGTTGTCGTTCCGGTTCGTGAGCATGATGATCGTGAGCCGCTTGTCCGGGTAGCGGGCCAGGTACGTGCTGAACCCGATAGTCTCGCCGTAGTGCCAGACCTTGCGCGTCCCCCTGTGCGAAGCCACGTACCAGCCAAAGCCGTAGCCGCTGCCGGGCTGGTCCGAGGTGGGCGTGCCGGCCTGGAAGGCCATCGCCAGGGTCTCGGCTGGCAGCAGGCGCGTACCGTACAGGGCCTGGTCCCAGAGCCACAGGTCCTCGACCGACGAGTAGATGCCGCCGTCCCCCAGGACCGAGCTGGTGAGGCTCTGGTCGGTACGCTCGAAACGGCCATCCCTCCCGGTGTACCCGTAGGCCCGGCGCTCTACCTTGGAGATACCCTCCTCGTACGCCACGGTGCCGGCCATCCCCAGCGGGTCGAAGATGTTCTCGTCGAGGAACTGCGCGAACGACCGGCCGGAGACCTTCTCGACGATCAGGGCCAGCAGGGCGTAGCCCGTGTTGCTGTAGCGGAACTGGCTGCCCGGCGCGAAGTAGAGCCTGTCCTGCTTGCCGACCAGGTCGAGCACGTCCTTGTCCTTGA
>DATLNC010000283.1:0-16845 GCA_035536935.1 Thermoanaerobaculia bacterium | reverse complement strand
CTCGAAGGAGATCAGCCGGCCGGTGACCATCAGCTCGATCGCGCGGTTCTTGCCGACGCGGCGGGCGAGGCGCTGGGTGCCGCCGGTGCCGGGGAGCACGCCGAGGTTGATCTCGGGCCGGCCGAGCTTGCCCGAGCCCTTGCGCGCGATCAGGATGTCGGCCGCCATGGCGATCTCGAGGCCGCCGCCCACGGTGTGCCCCTCGAGGGCCGCGATGACGAGCTTGGGGGTCTGCTCGAGGCGGTTCAGGGTCTCGTTGGCGTGCAGGCAGAAGTAGTATTTGAACGTGCTGTCGGCCTCTCGCAACATGTTGATGTTGGCGCCGGCGCAGAAGAACTTGTCGCCATTGCCGCGCAGGACGATCACGTAGACGTCCTTTTCGAACCGGGCCTTCAAGATGGCTTCGTCGAGCTGACGCATCATCTCGTGCGTGTAGGTGTTGGCCGGCGGATCGTCCAGGGTGAGGTAGGCGACGCCGTCCTTGACCTCGAAGTGGACCAGGGTGTTTTGGGCCGCGGTCGGTTCCGCGGTCGATTCCGCCGTAGTGGGCTCAGCCATCTTCATCTCCTCCCGTTGAGTTTGGGATATGGGGACCGGGAAGCGGAGGCCGCCCGGAAAGAGTCCCGAGCATTCTATACGGTCCCATTCCGGCGTTCTACCCAGGTCGGTCTTCCGTTTGAGCACGACAGGTTGCGGCTGGGCGTGCCTCTGTGATGGGATAATCGTATGCAGGCACTTGAGCAGGACGACGACGAAGATTTCTACCCCTCGTCAGACGGGAGACCGATCGCGGAGGGGGATGTCCATCTGACGGAAATGCTCTACCTGATCCCTGCCCTCAAAGGCCGATATCGGGAGATGCCAGACGTGTATGTCGCCGGCAACCTGCTGCTCTATTTCAGACGGGGAGACCGGACAGCGCGACTCGCTCCGGATGTCTTCGTTGTCAAGGGGGTTCCGAAGCGGATGCGGAAGTCCTATCTGCTTTGGAAGGAAGGGCAGGCACCGTGCTTCGTGATTGAGGTCACGTCCGAAAGTACCCGGGACGAGGACATCGGGATGAAGCGGGACCGCTACGAACAGATGGGAGTCGAAGAGTTCTTCCTCCATGATCCGCTTGAGGAATACCTGAGTCCACCCCTCCAGGGCTACCGCCTCAAAGATGGTCGGTATCGGAGGATCTCGCCCGAGCCGGACGGCAGTCTGTTGAGCTGGACGACTGGTCTGCGTTTGTCCCGGGAGGGGGAGCACCTGCGTCTGGTCGAGCTCGGCGCTGGGAAGCCACTGCCCAGCTTTCAAGAGATCCGGGAAGAAAACCGGCGCCTCGACGAAGAGATCGCCCGCCTGCGCCGCGAGCTCGAATCCCGGTAGACTCCCCTCCTGAGGAGGGGAACCCCATGACCCGCCGGCTTACCCAGTTTGTCGCTCTTACGATCCTGTTCGCCGTCTCCGCCGAAGCCCCACTCCCAGCTAAAACGGCCAAGCCGCCTCTTCATGCCCGCCACTGGATGGCGATCACCGGCAAGCCGCTGGCGGCCACGGCCGGGGCCATGATGTTCCAGAAGGGGGGCAACGCGGTCGACGCTTCCGCCGCCATGCTCGCCGCCACCTGCACCATGTGGGACACCCTCGGATGGGGCGGCGAGACCCAGGTGCTCCTTTGGCATCCCGGACTGAAGAAGGTCATCGCCATCAACGCCCTCGGCGTCGCCCCGACCGGCGCCACGCCCGAGTTCTTCCACGGCAAGAACATGCCCTATCCGCCGGAGTTCGGGCCTCTTTCGGCGGTAACCCCGGGTACCCCCGGGGGCCTCCTGGTCATGCTCGCCGAGTACGGCAAGCTGAGCCTCGCGGAGGTGCTGGCCCCCGCGATCGAGATGGCCGACGGCTATCCCATCGAGGCGCAGGTCATCGGCCGGATCACCGCCGAGCGCAAGCGCATCGAGGAGTGGCAGCACTCCAAGACCGTGTTCCTCCCGGGAGGCAACCCTCCCCAGCCCGGCCAGGTCTTCAAGCAGCCCGACCTCGCCGCCACCCTGCGCAAGCTGGTCGAGACCGAGCGCCAGGCTCTCGCTTCAGGCAAGGATCGCAAAACCGCGATCCTCGCCGCCTACGACCGCTTCTACAAGGGGGACATCGCGGCCGAGCTCGCCCGCGGTACCCAGGAAGCCGGCGGCCTGATCACCAAGGAGGATCTGGCGCGCTGGCAGGTGCGGATCGAGGAGCCGGTCAAGACCACCTACAAGGGGATCGACGTCTACAAGCTCACCGTCTGGACCCAGGGCCCGGCCATGCTCCAGGCGCTCAACATCCTGGAACCGATGGATCTCAAGGGGATGGGGCTCAACAGCGCCCGCTACATCCACACGATCTACCAGGCGATGAACCTGGCCTTCGCGGACCGCGACTTCTACTACGGCGACCCCTACACGCCGCCGGAGGAGCCGGTGCTGGGGCTGCTCTCCAAGGAGTACGCCGAATCCCGCCGCAAGCTGATCAACCCCGAGCGCAACGACCCGGCGGTCAAGCCCGGCGACCCGTATCCCTTCCAGCGCACGAAGAACCCGTACCTTCCCCTGCTGGAGAAGTGGGGGACGCCCGATGAATCGAAGAAGTTCAGCCAGCCGCCGGTTGCCTCGATGTCCTCAGGGGTTTTCGAGGAGAGCTTCCGCCTGGGTACAACCTCGATCATCGCCGCGGACGAGGAGGGCTGGGTGGTCTCGGCGACTCCGAGCGGCGGCTGGGTCCCGGCCTTCATCGCGGGCCGCACGGGGATCGGCCTTTCCCAACGGATGCAGAGCTTCGTGCTGGACGAGGGGCAGAATCCGTTCAACGTGCTGGTCCCGGGCAAGTACCCGCGGGTGACGCTCACCCCGAGCCTGGCGCTCAAGAACGGCAAGCCCTGGCTGGCCTTCGCGGTGCAGGGGGGCGACACGCAGGACCAGAACCTCCTGCAGTTCTTCCTCGACGTGGTGGAGTTCGGCATGACGGTCCAGGAGGCGGCGGAGGGGCCGAACATCACGAGCTACCAGATGCGCAGCTCTTTCGGGGAGCACGAGTCGCAGCCCGGGAGGGTGGTGGTCCACGCCAGCACTCCCGAGTGGGTGAGGGCAGAGCTGCGCAGGATGGGCTACAAGGTCGAGGCCGAGGAGCGCACCTCGGGTCCGATCAACGCCATCCTTCTCGACCAGGAGCACGGAACCCTCTGGGGCGGCTCCAGCGACCATGGCGAGGACTACGGAATCGGGTGGTGATGCAAGACGAATTCTACCCGTCATCCGACGGCAAGCCGATGGCGGAGTCCGACCTCCATCGGAAGGAGATGATGTACCTCATCGAAGCGCTCGAAGGGTGGTACGAGGACGCGCCCGATGTCTATGTCTCGGGCAACCTCCTCCTGTACTACGTGCGCGGGGATCGAAATTACGTAGTGGCGCCGGATGTCTTCGTTGTCAAGGGAATCACCAAGAGGAACAGGGACTTGTACAAGCTCTGGGAAGAGGGGCGGGGGCCGGCCTTCGTCATTGAGGTAACCTCAGACAGCACCCGGGACGAGGATCTCGGCCGCAAGCGCTCCCTCTACGAGCAGTGGGGAGTGGAGGAGTACTTCCTCCACGATCCTGACGAGGACTACCTGAAGCCCGGCCTCCAGGGATACCGGTTGGTCAACGGTCGCTATCAAAAGATCGTGCCGGAGGCGGACGGCACCCTGCTCAGCCGCACGACGGGGCTCCGGCTGCGCCGCGACGGCAACCATCTGCGGTTGATCGATCCCGCCACGGGAACGCCGCTCCCCGGGATTGAAGAGCTTCGGGAAGCAGTCTGGCGCCTCCGCCGCGAGCTGGAAGCTCGCGGGAGCTCCTAGGCTGCTCTGCAAATTCAGAGGGCAGCCATTGCCCCCTGAATTTCCGCCTTCCAATTTCAGGGGGCAGTGACTGCCCCGCCAAATTGCGTCATCCAAATTCAAGGGGCAGCGGTTGCCCTCTGAAATCATGCCGTCCAAATTCACAGGGCAGTCGCTGCCCCGTGAAATTGCGACCCCCAAATTCAAGGGGCAATGACTGCCCTCTGAAATTGGGACGTCCAAATTCGGGGGGCAATCGCTGCCCTCTGAATTTGCTCAGCCCCCGAACTGCATGAAGCTGACGAGATTCCCGTAGTCGCCGCGCGCGAGCCCGTGGGCTTCGGGCTTGTCTTGAAGGACGCGGAGGATCTCCGCTTCCAGAGCGGCTCCAGGGTCCTTTTCGGCGAGGAGCGGGCGGAGCGGATGGTATTTGTCCGCGAAGAGGCAGAGGCGGAGGTCGCCGCGCGAGGTCAGGCGCAGGCGGTTGCAGTCCGCGCAGAAGGTGTGGGACATCGGGGTGATGAAGCCGACCGTCCCCACCGCTCCCGGGAACCGGAAGGCCTTGGCCGGTCCCGTGCGGGGACGGCCGTCCTCGACCGGCGTGAGCTTGCCGAAGCGCGCTTCGAGACGGTCGCGCACCACGTCGGCAGAGAGGAACTGGCCCTCCAGGTGCTTGTTGGAGGCGGTCGCCATCAGCTCGATGAAGCGGACGGCGAGGGGCCGGTCCAGGGTGAGGGCGGCCAGGCGGTCGAAGTCCTCCATCCCATCTGCGAGCAGGACCGAGTTGAGCTTCACGGGATGGAGGCCGGCGTCGAGGGCGGCTTCCACCCCGTTCCAGACCTCTTCCAGTCCCCCGCGCCGGGTGAGCGCCTGGAAGCGCTCGGGGTCGAGGCTGTCCACGCTGATGTTGACCCGGTCGAGCCCCGCGGCCTTGAGCTCGGGCGCGAGGCGCGCCAACTCGGTGCCGTTGGTCGAGAGGGCGAGGTCTTCGAGCCCGGGCAGGGACTTGAGCCTGCGCACGATCTCCAGGATGTCCTTGCGCACCAGCGGCTCGCCCCCGGTCAGGCGCACCTGGCGGATGCCCAGCCGCACCAGCGCGCCGACCAGCGTCTCCATCTCCACGGGCGAGAGGAAGGCCTTGTCGCCGAAGGGGAACTCCATGTCCGCGGGCAGGCAGTAGGTGCAGCGCAGGTTGCAGCGGTCGGTGACCGAGACCCGGAGGTAGTTCAGGCGGCGGCCGAAGGAATCCACGAGCCGGGTCTCCCTCTCCTGCGGAGCAGGGGAGGGCAGGGGAGGGGTCTTCAGGACGGTCAATAGGCTCATGGGGTTCTCTCAATGCAGAGGCACCCCGAGCCGCGTAAGCAGCTTGCCCGACCTTTCCAAGATGGGAGGCGGCCCGGTTTCCCGGACCACCCTGTCGGCCAGCCCTCCCGCCGGACGTCGCCGGGGAGGGTCAGGACTGGCTCGGTGGGCCTCTGCTTTATTCTAAGCCAGATCGGCTTTGCTTGATTCCCAGCCGACCTGTTCTAGAATCGTCGCCTCCCGATGATCACCGGCTACAACACGGACATCCGCCACAACGAGGTGGTCTTCCACGTCCAGACGGAGGACAAGGGGCTCGACTACCGGTATATCGAGAGCCTCGTCTACGTGGGCGGGCAGGTGCTGGCGAGCAAGCGCGCCAACTACGCCGACCTGCTGGCCGAGGGCAAGGTGGAGAAGGACATCGTCGCCCTCATGGACCATCAGCACAGGACCATGATCGCGGCCATCAAGCACGGCAAGCTCGACGCCAAGCTGCAATCTCTCAACGCCGGCGTCGTGACCCGCCAGAGCCCGCCGACGGCAGCCGGGAATCCCTCCCAGCCGGCTTCCCAGGTGGTGCCCCCGCCGCCTCTCCCCACCGCGGACAGCACGCTTGCCGCCAGCGCGGCGCTTCCGGCCTCCGCTCCATCCCGGGAGCGCACGCTCGACCAGGTGATCCTGGAGTACCTGACCAACGAGGCCGACCAGGAGCAGCTCGTCCTCTTCCTGGAGGAGGAGAGCAACCTGGCCCTCGGCTGCCAGGCGCATCTCGTCCTGCGCACCCGCTCGAGCAAGAGCGGAGTGCCGGTCGTGGGCGCCCAGGTCTCGGTGAAGATGATCTCCACGGTCTCCGACCCCCGGGTTCTCGCCTTGGGCAGGACGGACGACATGGGGCTCGCCGCGATGAGCTTCGACATTCCCGCCATCGGCCGCGGCACCGCGGCGCTCATCATCACCGCCGTCGGCTCAATCGGCCGGGCGGAGCTGAAACACCTGCTTTGAGACCCCGTACAGCTCCAGGCCCGGCGAGGCATGGATCTGCCCATACGCCTGCTGGAGACCCCAGGATGCCGAGGGCCCCGGCCAGGAGCCCGAGGGCGAAGAAGAGAGCCGTGAGGCCGAAGCAGAAGTTGTAGAAGCCCATGGCCAGCGGATAGCTGTAGGTGAACGGCACCGCGAGCGCCGCCAGGAAGGCGTTTTTCGGCTCCACCGCGTGCACCGCGTAGGCCAGGTCATGGCGCGAAATAGTAACCTGCACTGTTATAGGCTGTGCCCGGCAGGCGGAAGATGGTAGAGAATGAGACGCTTCTGGACGTGCAGCTCAACGGGGAGCCCCACCGGGTCCCCGCGGGCTCGACGGTGCTGGACCTGGTGGCCGGACTGGGACGCGATCCCCGCACCGTGGCGGTCGAGCGTAACGGCATCATCGTGCGCCGCGCCGAATACGGAGAGACGGGGCTCGAAGCCGGGGACCGCCTGGAAGTGGTTCATTTCGTGCAGGGTGGCTGAGGGTGTCGTGGAAGGGAATGCAGGGGGGCTCGCGGAGGTTAGTATCGAGGCGGTGGGATTGGGGCGTTGTCATCCTCACCTTCCTCGGCTATCATCCCGCCTCGACTGGGCCGCTAGCTCAACTGGCAGAGCAGCAGACTCTTAATCTGCGGGTTCGGGGTTCGATTCCCTGGCGGCTCACCATCTTTCCCCCGCGAAACCACACCCCTTCCCCACAGGAAGCAGGAGGACTCGCTGCGAAAGTGGCGGAATTGGTATACGCGCTAGACTTAGGATCTAGTCCCGAGAGATCGGGTTGGGGGTTCGAGTCCCCCCTTTCGCACCACAGGCTCAGGAACGCAAAGACAATATGATGAGGATCGGATGAGCGTCGTCGTTTCCCTACAGGACGTCGGACCCTGCCGCAAGCAGCTCACCGTCGAAGTGCCGGCCCCCGCGGTCGAAGCCGAGACCCAGCGCGTGGTGCAGGAGTACGGCCGCCGCGCCAAGATCCCCGGCTTCCGCCAGGGCAAGGTGCCGGCCCACGTCGTGCGCAAGCGCTTCGCCAAGGACATCGAGAACGAGGTCATCGAGCGCCTGCTCCCCCGCTACTGGCGGCAGGCCCAGGCCGAGAGCTCCATCGACCCGCTTCTCCCGCCCGAGCTGGCGGAGGACCCCCAGCTCACGCCCGGCGAGCCCTTCACCTTCACCGCTCTCGTCGAGGTCCGGCCGCAGATCGAGCTGCGCAACATCAAGGACTTCGAGCTGCCCGACCCGCCGGTCGAGCCGGGGACCATGGAGGTCGACGAGAAGATCGACGAGCTGCGCAAGCAGCTCGCCGAGTGGGTGCCGGTCGAACGCTCCGCCGCGCGCGGCGACCTCGTGGTGGCCGAGATCACCGAGCTGACCCCGGCCCTCCATGCCTCCGAAGGCGAAGAGCCGAAGACCGAGACCGTCCAGATCGAGGTCGGCGACGAGCGGGTCTGGGAGGAGCTGAGCGCGGTCCTCCAGGGCATGTCCGCCGGCCAGACGGAGACGTTCGAGCGCCACGAGGAGGCGGTCCAGCACGGCGACCACGAGCACCCGGCCCGGGACCGCAGGTTCCGGATCCAGGTCACCGCGGTCAAGGAGCGCGACCTGCCGCCGCTCGACGACGAGCTCGCGAAGAAGGTGGGCGCGGACTTCGAGACCGTCGACCAGCTCCGCGAGGCGGTCACATTGCGCCTGCAGTCCGTCAAGAGGGACGAGCGGCGCGAGAAGCGCCAGCGCGCGCTCCTCGACCAGCTCCGCGAGCGCCATCCGCTGGAGCTGCCCCAGGGCGTGGTCAAGCGCGAGGTCGAGGGCATCGTGCAGGACCAGGCAGAGAACCTCGCGCGCCGCGGGGTCGACGTGGAGCACGCGGGTATCGACTGGAATGCCATGGCCAATGAGATGCTGCCTCTCGCCGAGCAGCGCGTGCACGCCCGGCTGCTCCTCGACGCGATCTCCGACTCCGAGTCGATCCAGGTCACCGAGGAGGAGTTCGAGCTCACGCTCGCGGCCCTGGCCCGCGCCCGCAAGACGTCGACGCCGGCGCTGCGCAAATCCATGGACGAGAACGGCCAGCTCGCGACCCTGCGGTCGCAGCTCCGCCGCGACAAGACGATCCGCCACCTGCTCGGCGAGATGCCGGCCGAGACATTGGTCCTCGAACCGGAAGCCGAGCTGGCGAGCGAAGCTTAGGAGACTACAGAAGCATGCTGATCCCGATGGTGGTCGAGCAGTCGAACCGGGGCGAGCGGGCGTACGACATCTACTCGCGCCTGCTCAAGGACAACATCATCTTTCTCGGCCGGCCGGTCGACGACGACGTGGCCAGCCTCATCATCGCCCAGATGCTCTTCCTCGAGGCCGAGAACCCCGAGAAGGACATCGCCCTCTACATCAACTCCCCCGGCGGCTCGGTGAGCGCCGGCATGGCGATCTACGACACCATGCAGTACATCAAGCCCGACGTCTCGACCTACTGCGTGGGGCAGGCGGCCTCGATGGCCGCGGTGCTCCTCGCCTCCGGCACCAAGGGCAAGCGCACCGTGCTGCCCAACAGCCGCGTGCTGATCCATCAGCCCTGGCTGTCGGGCCTGCAGGGTCAGCAGTCCGACATCGAGATCCACGCCAAGGACATGTTCATGATGCGTGACCGCCTGGACGAGATCCTGGCGTACCACACGGGCAAGTCCAAGGAAGAGGTCCACCGCGACACCGAGCGGGACAGGATCCTGGGAGCGACCGAGGCGGTCGAGTACGGGATCGTCGACCGGGTCATGTCGCGGCGCAAGGACGGGCTCACGCTCGGGCCGCGCGGCTGAGGGTTGACCCCTTTTGGGGGCTCTCACTGCACTTATAAGGGCAGAGAGCCTCCGAGACATATCGCACGGAGCAGTTGGCACGCTCGATGCGAGCGATTTCCCATAGGGGCGTGACACAGGTGAAATAGCCCGGAGCGCACCCTCTGTTGAAGAGGACAAGGTTGACAGGGGAGAAGGAGACTCCTAGAGTCGGTGCAACCCCCGGTCAGCCTTCCGCGTACCACGGAGGAGAAATGCCGAAGAAAGATAGCGGCGACGAAGTCCTGAGGTGCTCGTTCTGCAACAAGAGCCAGCGGGAGGTGAAGAAGCTCATCGCCGGCCCGACGGTCTTCATCTGCGACGAGTGCGTCGACATCTGCCTCGACATCATCGCCGAGGACAGGATGCTCGAACAGCAGCAGGACACGACGCTGCCCAAGCCGAAGGAGGTCAAGACCCTCCTGGATGAGTACGTGATCGGGCAGGAGCAGGCCAAGAAGAAGCTCGCCGTAGCGGTCTACAACCACTACAAGCGGATCGACTTTGCCGAGAAGTCGCACGGCGACGTCGAGCTCCAGAAGTCCAACATCCTGCTCATCGGCCCCACGGGCACGGGCAAGACCCTGCTCGCGCAGACCCTGGCCCGCCTGCTGTCCGTTCCCTTCACCATCGCCGACGCCACCACTCTCACCGAGGCTGGCTACGTCGGCGAGGACGTCGAGAACATCATCCTGAAGCTCTACCAGGCCTCGGGAAACGACAAGGAGAAGACGCAGAGGGGCATCGTCTACATCGACGAGGTCGACAAAATTTGTCGGAAGAGTGACAATCCATCGATCACTCGCGATGTTTCGGGCGAGGGCGTGCAGCAGGCCCTGCTCAAGATCCTGGAGGGGACGCAATGCAACGTCCCACCCCAGGGCGGGCGCAAGCACCCGCACCAGGAGTTCCTGCAGATCGACACCACCAACATCCTGTTCATCTGCGGCGGCGCGTTCGTCGGTCTCGACGACGTCATCGAGCGCAGGATGAACCAGAAATCTCTGGGCTTCGGAGCGGAAATCAAGGGCAAGCGGGAGAAGAAGTCGAACCTGATGCTCGACAACGTCCTGCCCGAAGACCTGATCAAGTACGGGCTGATTCCGGAGTTCGTCGGACGCCTGCCGGTCGTCGCCACGCTCGAGGAGCTCGACGAGGAAGCGCTGGTTCGGATTCTGCATGAGCCCAAGAACAGCTTGATCCGCCAGTATCAGACCATGCTGGAATTCGAAGGGGTGGAGCTCAAGTTCACCGACGAGGCCCTCGCCGCCATCGCCAAGGAAGCGCTCAAGCGCAACGTCGGCGCCCGCGGTCTGAGGATCATCCTCGAGGAGCTCATGCTCGACCTCATGTACACGATCCCGTCGCAGCGGGACGTCAAGCAGATCGTCATCAACGAAGAGGTAGTCGCGAGCCGGGTCCAGCCGATCATGCTTTACAAGAAAGCCGGCTGATCCAGCAAGAGAGCGCAAGGCAAGACATGGCTGCACCGTACATACAGAAGAAGCGCGAAGTCCTTCCCCTCGTCCCGCTCCGGGACATGGTGGTCTTCCCCCACATGATGGCGCCGTTCATCGTTGGGCGGGAGAGCTCCGTGCGTGCCCTCGAGCAGGCCCTGCTGTCGTCGCACAAGCGGATCTTCCTGGCTGCCCAGAAGGACCCGCGCATCGACGACCCGCTGCGCGACGACATCTGCGAGACAGGTGTGATCGCCACCGTCATCCAGAATCTCAAATTGCCCAACGGCAACGTGCGGGTGATGGTCGAAGGTGTGCAGCGGGGCAAGATCATCGAGGTCGTCGACACCGACGGCGCCCTGAACGTCGAGTGCGAGAGCTACGAGGTGCACTACCCGATGAGCGAGGAGCTCCGGCTCTACATGAGCAAGGTGCTCTCCGCCTTCGAGCAGTACGCCAAGATGTCGCATCACCTCGCGTTCGAGGGGTTGATGTCGACTTTGAAGCTCGACGACGCCGACCGCGTGGCCGACATCCTCGCGGCCCACCTGATGGTGGCGACCGCGGAGAAGCAGTCCCTGCTCGAGCTGCTCAATCCCTACGAGCGCCTGCAGCGCCTTCACGACCTGATCGACGTCGAGATCGAAAAGATCAACATCGACAAGCGGATCAACGTGAAGGTCAAGAAGCAGATGGAGAAGGCCCAGAAGGAGTACTACCTCAACGAGAAGATCAAGGCCATCCATCAGGAGCTGGGCCGCAAGGACGACCGCGGCGACGAGCTGCTGGAGCTGCGCGAGAAGATCGAGAAGGCCGGCCTGCCCAAGGATGTCAAGGAGAAGGCCGACCAGGAGCTGAAGCGCCTGGAGGCCATGCCTCCGGTTTCCGCTGAAGCCACCGTGTCGCGCAACTACATCGACTGGCTGGTGGCGGTTCCCTGGCGCAAGAAGAGCAAGGAGCGCAAGGACCTCGACCATGCCGAGCACGTCCTCAACGAGGACCACTACGGCCTGGAGAAGATCAAGGACCGCATCCTCGAGTTCCTGGCGGTGCGCCAGCTCGTGGGGCAGACCAAGAGCTCGATCATCTGCTTCGTCGGCCCTCCGGGCGTGGGCAAGTCCTCGCTCGCGAAGTCGATCGCCCGCTCCACCGGCCGCAAGTTCGTCCGGCTGTCGCTGGGCGGCGTGCGCGACGAGGCCGAGATCCGCGGCCATCGCCGCACCTACATCGGCGCCTTCCCCGGCCAGATCATCCAGATGATGCGCAAGGCCGGGACGATCAACCCGATCTTCCTTCTCGACGAAGTGGACAAGATGTCCATGGACTTCCGGGGGGATCCGTCGGCGGCGCTCCTGGAGGTGCTCGACCCCGAGCAGAACGATTCGTTCCTGGACCACTACCTGGACGTGGACTACGATCTCTCCAAGGTGATGTTCATCGCCACGGCGAACGTCGTCCACACCATCCCGGCGCCGTTGCGGGACCGCATGGAGATCATCCAGCTCTCGGGCTACACGCTCAACGAGAAGCTGGCGATCGCCCAGCAGTTCCTGGTGCCGCGCCAGCTCCGCGATCACGGCCTGTCGAAAGACAAGGTCTCCTTCGACGAAGAGGCGATCCGGGTGGTCATCGAGAGCTACACCCGCGAGGCGGGCGTGCGCAGCCTGGAGCGCGAGGTCGCTTCCATCTGCCGCAAGATCGCCCGCCGCGTGGTCAAGCAGGCGGGCTACACGGTCACCGTCTCTCCGGAGATGGTGTTCGAGCTGCTCGGAAAGCCGAAGTTCCGGCCGCGCCGCAAGGCCGAGGAGTCGGAAGTGGGAGTGGCGACCGGCCTGGCGTGGACCGAGGTCGGCGGCGAGCTTCTCGAAACCGAAGTCGGCCTGATGCCGGGCAAGGGCAAGCTGACCCTGACCGGCAAGCTGGGCGAGGTCATGCAGGAGTCGGCCCGGGCGGCCGTGTCGTACCTGCGCAGCCGCGCCGAGATGCTGGGCATCGAGCCGGACTTCAACGAGAGTCTCGACATCCATCTCCACGTGCCGGAAGGCGCGATCCCGAAGGATGGGCCGTCGGCCGGCATCACCATGGCCGCCACCCTGATCTCGGCGCTGACCAAGAACCCCGTCCGCAAGGACGTGGCGATGACCGGCGAGATCACGCTGCGCGGCAAGGTGCTGCCTGTCGGGGGCATCAAGGATAAAGTCCTGGCGGCATTCCGGGGCGGCATCACCGAGGTGATCCTGCCGCGGGAGAACGAGAAGGACCTGGAGGAGATCCCCGAGGAAGTCCGCGACGCCATGGAGTTCCACATGGTGGAATCGATGGACGAGGTCCTTCGGCTCGCCTTGCAGGGACCGGTCTCGCCGCTGGCGAAAGCTGGTAAGTTCGAGGAGGCCCCCTCCGAGCCTCCCGTAGGGCCGGATTCGCTGGCCCATTGATGGGCCTGATAACTGACCTAGAAGCCGGCGGCCGCGGTCCGTTCGCGGCCGCCGGAACCAAGTTGAAAGTCTGAGCTCCCCGGGAAGAGTGTGAAGGTCGAGAGCGCGGAGTTCGTCAAGTCCGCTCGTGCGAGCGGCGACTTTGTCCGGGATGGGCGCCCCGAGATCGCTTTCGTGGGCCGCTCCAACGTCGGCAAGTCGAGCTTGTTGAACCGCCTCCTCGGCAGGAAGGGGCTGGCCCGGGTCAGCTCCACCCCCGGCCGGACGCGCCTGGTCAACTACTTCCTGGTCAACCGGCGCTTCTGGTTCGTGGATCTGCCGGGATACGGCTACGCGAAGGCCGGCAAGGACGAGCGGCGCGAGTGGGCCGCTCTGGCGGACAGCTACTTCAGAGACGAGCGTACGCGGCCGCTGGTCGTGATGCTGGTCGACGGCAAGGTGGGTGCAACACCCCTGGACGCTCAGGCGTACGAATACCTGGCGAGCCTCGGGGTCGAGCTGGTGGTGGTGGCGACCAAGGTCGACCGCCTGCCGCGGGGGAAGAGGGCGGCGATGGAGAAGGGTATACGGGCCGCTCTGGACCCCCTCTCCCCCGACACGGGGGAGAGGGATGGGGAGAGGGGGGACGGGATCAACCGAGGAATCGATATCATCCCTGTTTCCGCGCACTCGGGAGAAGGGATCCAGGAGCTCTGGAGCGCTGTCGCGCGTCATCTCGAGCAGAGTGCACAGTGATCAAACCGTAAGAGGAACAACATGGCCAAGCCACAGCAGAACCAAGCAGAGAAGGGGAGCGCGGTGGAGGCGCTCGACATCCGGGCGCTCAAGGAGATGAGCATCTCCCAGCTCACCCAGATCGGGAAGGACCTCGGCGTCGAGGGGGCCACCGGCATGCGCAAGCAGGAGCTGATCTTCAAGGTCCTCCAGGCGCAGACCGAAAAGAGCGGCCTCATCTTCGCCGAAGGGGTGCTCGAGTGCCTCCCGGACGGGTTCGGCTTCCTCCGCGCTCCGGAATACAACTACCTCCCTGGTCCGGACGACATCTATGTCTCCCCGAGCCAGATCCGGCGCTTCGACCTGCGTACCGGCGACACGATCTCCGGCCAGGTGCGGCAGCCCAAGGAGGGTGAGCGCTACTTCGCGCTCATCAAGGTCGAAGCGGTCAACTTCGAGCACCCGGAAGTCGCCCGCAACAAGATCTTCTTCGACAACCTGACGCCGCTCTATCCGCAGGAGCGGATCAAGCTGGAAGTCGGAGGCGACATGTCGTCGCGGGTCATGGACCTGGCGACGCCCATGGGCAAGGGCCAGCGCGCCCTCATCGTGGCGCCGCCGCGCACCGGCAAGACCATGCTGCTGCAGTCCATCGCCCACTCGGTGGAGAAGAACCACCCGGAGGCGATCCTCATCGTGCTGCTCATCGACGAGCGGCCTGAAGAGGTCACGGACATGCAGCGCTCGGTCCAGGGCGAGGTGGTCAGCTCGACGTTCGACGAGCCGGCGACCCGCCACGTGCAGGTGGCCGAGATGGTCATCGAGAAGGCCAAGCGCCTGGTCGAGCACAAAAAGGACGTCGTGATCCTGCTCGACTCCATCACCCGACTGGCCCGCGCCTACAACACGGTCCAGCCGCCGTCGGGCAAGGTGCTCTCCGGCGGTATCGATGCCAACGCGCTGCACCGGCCGAAGCGCTTCTTCGGCGCCGCGCGCAACATCGAAGAGGGCGGGTCGCTGACCATCATCGCCACGGCGCTGGTCGACACCGGCAGCCGCATGGACGACGTCATCTTCGAAGAGTTCAAGGGCACCGGCAACTGCGAGATCCATCTCGACCGGAAGCTCGTGGACAAGCGCGTCTTCCCGGCGATCGACATCAACAAGTCGGGCACCCGGAAAGAAGAGCTCCTGATGCCCGAGACCGAGCTGCATCGGGTCTGGGTGCTGCGCAAGGTGCTGAACCCGCTGTCCACGGTGGAGAGCATGGAGCTGCTGCTCGACAAGCTCTCGAAGGCCAAGAGCAACCAGGACTTCTTGAACGCGATGTCCAAGTAGGGGAGCCCTTGCCCAAGCTGCGCGTCGGGATCGTCAACTTCCTGAACAGCAAGCCGCTCGCCTGGGGCTTTCTCAAAGGACATCACGCGGACCTCTTCGCGCCGACCTACCATCCTCCTGCGATGGTGGCGAGGCTGCTGGGGCAGGGCGCCCTCGACATCGGTCTGATCCCGTCCGTCGAGGTGCAGCGCATTCCCGGCCTGAAAATCATGCCGGACCTCTGTGTCGCCTCGACCCGCGAGGTCAAGAGCGTGATCCTGGTCTCCCGGGGTCCGCTGGAGCAGGTACGGCGGGTCGCCCTGGACCAGAACAGCCGCACGTCGGTGGCGCTGCTCCGGATCCTCCTGCAGGAGCGCGGGATCCATCCCGAGTACCTGCACGAAAGGCCGGACCCGGAGCGGATGCTGTCGGAGGCGGACGCGGCGCTGCTGATCGGCGATCCAGCCCTCAAGGTGGAGCGGGAGAAGTACCATGTCATCGATCTCGCGGCCGAGTGGAACGCGCTGACGGGCCTGCCCTTCGTCTTCGCGGTCTGGGCGGTGCGCGCCGGTGTCGACCTGCCCGATCTGTCCTTCTACTTCAAGAGCAGTCTGCGCTACGGTCTGTCCTCGGTCGACACCCTGTCGCGCGAGGCCGCGGCCGAGCTGGGGCTGGACAGCGCCGACGTGCGTTCGTACCTGACGGAGAACCTGCACTACTTCCTCCGCCAGGAGGAGCTTGCCGGTCTGGAGGAGTTCTACCGCCGCGCGCACGCGCACGGCCTGATCCTCGAGCCCAGGCCTCTAGAGTTCTTAGAATGATTTGATCCCGTCCCCCCTCTCCCCGGCCGTCTCCCCCGTGCCGGGGGAGAGGGAGAAAAGCGGGAGTGAGGTAGAGTTTAGCCATGCAACTGGAACCGTCCGGACGCCCCGTTACCCAGATCCTCGACGATGCCGTCGCTGGCCGCCGTATCTCCGCGGCCGATGCCCACACCCTGATCCTGGATGGCGACCTCCTGGAGATGGGCCTGGCGGCGCACGAGGTGAGGAACCGGTTCAACGACCCGTCGGTGGCGACCTACAACGTCGACCGGAACATCAACTACACGAACGTCTGCGTGTACAAGTGCCGGTTCTGCGCTTTCTACCGCGAGCCGGGAGACCCGGAAGGCTACCTCCTGCCCTTCGAGGAGATCGGGCGCAAGGTCGAGGAGACGATCGCGCTCAACGGCACGGGCATCCTCATGCAGGGCGGCGTCCACCCGGACCTGCCGCTCTCCTACTACGAGGACCTGCTGCGCTACCTGCGCGACCTCTACCCGTCGGTCCACCTGCACGCCTTCTCGCCGCCGGAGGTCAAGTTCATCGCCCGCAAGGAGCGGATGAGCTTCTACGACGTGATCGCGCGCCTCAAGGCCGCCGGTCTCATGTCGATCCCGGGAGGCGGCGCCGAGATCCTGTCGGACCAGATCCGCAAGGACGTGCTGGCCTACCCGAAGTGCTCGGCCGAGGAGTGGATCGACATCATGCGCCAGGCGCACCGCAACGGCCTGCGCACCTCGGCGACCATGATGTACGGCATGGGCGAGCCGATCCGGGACCGCATCGAGCACTTCCAGCGCGTGCGCGACCTCCAGGACGAGACAAAGGGCTTCACGGCCTTCATCTCCTGGACTTTCCAGCACGAGCACACCGAGATGCCGGACGTGCCCGAGACCTACGCCGAGGAGTACCTGCGGACGCTCGCCGTGTCGCGGCTCTTCCTCGACAACATCGTCCACTTCCAGACCAGCTGGGTCACCCAGGGGAAGAAGATCGGCCAGGCTTCCCTTGGCTTCGGGGCGGACGACATGGGCTCGATCATGATCGAGGAGAACGTCGTCGCCTCGGCCGGCACGGCCTACCGGATGAGCCAGGACG
>DATLNC010000282.1:0-13146 GCA_035536935.1 Thermoanaerobaculia bacterium | reverse complement strand
TCTTCTCCTTCTCCGCGGTCTTGTCAGCCGCGGGGAGGGAGGCCGCTCCAAGGAGAGATAGACAGAGGGCGAGGGGAAAGACGAGCTTGCGGAAAGACAGTCTCATCGGCTCCTGAAGGTGAAGAAAACACGAACGGCCTGCACAGGCAGGCCGTTTCCGAAAACAGGGAGAGACCGCCACCGATTTCTACGGATAGTCGTCGAGCTTCTCGAGCGGGAGCCCGCAGGGATAGAACAGGTTGAACACCGGCTGCTCGATCACCTCGGCGAAATTGAGGAGCAGCGGACCGTACTCCTCGATGCCGGACTGGCCGGCCTCGATCTCGTCGTACTCTTCCTTGGTGATCTCGAGCTGCTGGGCGAGCTGGTCGGCCGTGAGCTGGTTGCGCTCGCGGTGCTTGCGGATCAGCTCGGCGGCCTGGCCCGGCTTGCAGTCCTTGGACTTGCCGCTCTCGGCCAGCAGGCGGGAGGTGGGCGTCTCGAGCTTGACAGCGCTCTGAAAGAGAAGGGGACCCCACTTCTCGACCGGCGAGGTTCCACCCTCGATCTCTGCGTACTTGTCCTCCGGAATTCCCAGGCGGGACGCGGCATCCGCCGGCGGGATCTTCTTCCTTTCGCGCTCCTTCTTCATTACCTGTCCGAGCTTCATGTTTCCCCTCCTTGCGTGGGCGGAGGGATGCTAGCACAAGGGTTTGCTAGCGTTTGCGCTCGGTGGAAAGGGACTTGAGAGCGTCGATCGGCCGGCGGTCCGGGCTCATCAGCTTGATCGCCCGGCGGAGGTGGTCCTCGGCCTCGGCGTAGTTGCCCACCTGGCGCTCGATCTCGCCTGCGTAGTAGGCGGCGAGGCCGCAGTTGGGATCGCGCCGCAAGGTCTCCTGCAGTTCCTTGATGGCCGTCGGTGCGGCGGCGCTGGAGTTTAGGAAGCGGCACCAGGCGAGCTCCGCGGCGTAGAGGCTGTTCTGGGGATCGCAGTCCGAGGCGAACTCCAGGAGCATCAGGGCCTCCTTGGGCTTGCCCGCTTCCAGGGCCGCCTTGCCCTTCCTGAACTGCGCCTCCGAGTCGAGGAGGTCGGTCTTGATCTGGTGCATCGACGGCGCCTTGCGCGCCCTTTCCTCGCGCAGGGTCTTGCGCCGGAAGAGGAGGGTGTTGCGCTTCTCGACGTCGGTCAGCTCGCCATAGGCCTGGGCGCCGGCCAGGAAGAGGTCCTGGGCCTTCTCCTCGACGCCGGACAGCTCCGGGTTCTGGAAGCTCCACGGTGCGAAGCGCCGGGCAAACTCCAGGAACTTCTGGTGCACGGTCGCCAGCGTCGCCTCCTCGGGCACGCCGAGCAGGTCGAAGGCGTCCTGGCGGCGGTAGACCAGGTAGGCCTGCATGACGTCGTTGCGCCGGCGCTCCGTCTCTCCATGATCGACGGCAGGTATTGGCGGGATTGTCGGCACAGGCACGGGCTGGGTCACCGCCGCCGACTGGGGCTGGGGAGTCTTGAGGATCGGCCCCCGGAAGCTGCCCGTGGAGCTCAGCGAGCTTTTCGGCAGGCGGCTCTCGGGCACGATCAAACCGAGGACCATGAGGGCGTAGAGGAGACGGCTGATCTCGTCCACCGAGAGGCCGGTCACCTCCGCGATCTCGCCCATTCGCCGGCCGGGCCGGGCGGCTTCGACGAGCTGCGCCTGGCGCTGCGACAGGCGGATCTCTTCGAGCGGGATAGGCGGGGAGGGGTGGAGGCAGAGCCGCTGACCGACGAGCGGGCCCACGGCCATATCCACCTCTTCCTGCGGTGCCAGCTTGGTGACGCCGGTCAGGATGAGCTGGGGGACCTTGATCTTGAGCGACGACTCTACAGTGGGCAGGTCGCCGTCGGTCTGAAATTCGCCTTCGCGCCAGGTGAACAGGTCGAGCAGCTTCTTGGCCAGGTTGGCCTGGAGGATCCTGAACAGGTCGTCGGGAGTGACCAGACCGCGCTCCAGCAGCTCCTCGCCCAGAGGGACACCCCGCGAGGCAGCCCGGCCGAGGGAGGCGGTGAAGTCCTCGTCGCCGAGCTTGCCCTCGATCACCATATAGCGGCCGAGGGTCTCGTGAGCCAGGTTGGACCGGCAGTCGATCGGCACGCCGTTGTCGAAGGCGACCCTCTTCCAGACCTGGCGCCGCCGGATTTCGAGCACGCCGGTCCGGCGATGGACGGCCTGCGCCAGGAGCAAGGGCGCGATGGGCACCTCCTGGAGAGTGCCGGCCTCCATCTGCGAGATGGCGTCGAGCTGCTCGGGTGTAGGGATCACCTGACGTGAGGCTAGACCATACAATGCCCCCATGGCAACCCATTTCCTCTTCGACGGCCCGGAGCCGGGTCCGGATGGCGTCACGATCGTCCTCGCCCATGGCGCCGGCGCGCCCATGGATTCCCCGTTCATGAACGTCATGGCCCGCGGCCTCGCCGCCGAGGGGCTGCGGGCCGCCCGCTTCGAGTTCCCCTACATGCGCGCGCGGCGGGAGGAGGGGCGGAACCGTCCGCCGGACCGCGAGCCCGTGCTCAGAGAAGCCTGGCTCTCGGCGATCTCGGAGCTCGGGGGAGGCGAGCGTCTCGTCATCGGCGGCAAGTCCATGGGCGGCCGGTTCGCCAGCATGGTCGCGGACGAAGCCGGAGTCCGCGGGCTCGCGTGCCTGGGTTATCCGTTCCACCCGCCGGGCCAGCCCGCTAGATTGCGGGTTCAGCACCTGGAGCACCTGAAGACGCCCGCGGTGTTCGTCCAGGGTACGCGCGACCCGTTCGGCACCCGCGAGGATGTCGCCGGGTACGCGCTCTCGCCCTCCATCCGCTTCGTCTGGCTGGAGGACGGCGATCACTCCTTCAAGCCCCGGGTATCGTCTGGAAAGACGGAGCGGGGGCACTTGGAAGAAGCGGTACGGGCGGTAGCGGAGCTGGCCAGGGGATGACAGGGGAGCTTGCCGCTCTCGGGGCCGCCGCCGCCTGGGCGGCCACGGCGCTCGCCATCGAGGGCGGGGCGCGGCGCATCGGATCGCTGACCATCAACCTGGTCCGGCTGATCTTCGGCTTCGCCTTCCTGTCTCTGGCGGGGCTCCTCGCGCGCGGCATCCCTCTGCCCGTGGACGCCACGGCGCACAACTGGGCGTGGCTCGCGGCCTCCGGGCTGGTGGGCTTCACCTTCGGCGACCTCTGCCTGTACCGCGCCTATGTGGTCCTGGGGCCGCGGCTGTCGAGCCTGATGATGGCGCTGGTGCCGCCGATCACCGCCTTGATCGGCTGGGCGGCCCTGGGCGAGACGCTGACCCGCCGCGACTTGCTGGGCATGACGCTCACGATCGTGGGCATCGGCTGGGCGATACTCGAACGCGGCCGGGGTATCGAGGCCAATACCGAGTCCGGCCCGCTCTCCATCTCCTTCGCCGGCGTGGCCCTCGGTTTCGGCGGCGCGCTCGGCCAGGCGGTGGGCCTGATCCTCAGCAAGATCGGAATGGCGGGGTACAACGTCTTCGCCGCGAACCAGGTGCGGGTCCTCGCCGGGGCCGTGGGTTACGCCCTCCTGTTCTTCGCGCTGAAGTGGTGGCCTAACGTGCGGACCGGCATCCGCGACGGCAAGGCCCTGGGCTTCTCCGCGCTCGGCGCCTTCTTCGGCCCGTTCCTGGGCGTCTCCCTGTCGCTGATCGCCGTCCGCGAGACGGTGGCGGGAGTCGCGGCCAGCATCATGGCGCTCACGCCGGTCCTGATCATCCCGCTGGTGATCGTGCTCAAGAAGGAGAGGGTAGGTCTCGGCGGGTTTGTCGGCGCATTGGTCGCGGTCGTCGGAGTGGCGCTGCTGTTCCTCTGACGAGCGACGCCTTGCGCCCCAGGATCTCGGCCCGCCGCACCACCACGGGCCCGATGCGCCGCTCGCCCAGGTTCGGAGCCGCGTCGAAGATCGCCAGGATCTCCTTCTCCTGTCCCGGCTGGGGCACATAAAGCTCGGTCGTCTCCACCAGGAAAGGAAGGTAGAGCTGCCATGTCCGGGGAGGACCTGCGCCCGGGACCAGCGCCACATACCCATCCCAACCCTTCAGCTCCTCCACGATCCTTTCCGCCAGCCGTCCCCCCTCTCCCGCATCAAGGGAGGGGATTGGGGAGGGGATGGGAGAGGGGCCGGGGGTGAGGGGTCCGACCACCACCCAGCTCTCCGCCCTCTCCGGCAGCCATACCCTGTACACGTCCTCCTCCCCGATCGCCCCCAGCCGCTCCATCCGCATCCATCCCCACCAGGGCTCCATCCACGACCGCGGCACGACCTTGACCCGCTTGCGCAGCGCGTTCCCGATCCGATTGACCGTCAGGTAGCGGTCCGGTCTTCTATCGGAGACAGAGAGGGCGGAGCGATCCTGCCGGACGAGCGCCGGGTCCAGGTGTTTGATTGGAGCCCTCCGCTCCCACGCGCGCTGGATCTGGGTGGGCTCCCCAGGGAGAGGCCGGGCCGCGCCGCCGACGACGAGCACAGCGGCGAGGAGAAACGCGATCCTCGGCATCCGGGCGAGCGCCATGGCGATCAGAAGGCCGGCCATCCAGACCGGATAGACCAGGAACCGTTTGGCCTCCCAGGAGTAAAGAAAGACGAAGAACCCTGCGAGCACCACGAACAGGGAGACCACGAAGAGCGGAGCGTCGCCGCCTTTGCGCACGGCGCCGGCCAGGCCCGCGGCCAGGACCAGGCACGCCGGCAGCCCCAGCATCGACAGCAAAGCCCAGCCGTAGAACGGCACCGAGCCGAGATGGAACGACATCAGATCCCACTGGCGGGCCGGGATGTCCGCCTCCCCGACCGGCCGGAGCGCGATCCAGAGGCCGGGGAGCGCGGCGAACAGCGCGGCGCCGATCCACAGCGTCCGGGCCATCAGATGGTCCCGCCGCCGGAGAACCAGCGTGAGCAGCGCGGGTGCCGCCAGCAGGATTCCAATGGGCTGGGTGAGGGCACTGAGCCCTCCGGCGATGCCGGCACCGAGGTAGCGCCGGGGTTCTTCCCGCGCGAGCAGGAACGAGCGCGCAGACAGGAACAGGAGACAGGACGCCGGGACGTCCGCCATCACCTGGAGAGAGGTTCCCAGGAGCGAATGGCAGACCATCAGCGCCAGCGCCGCGGCGAAGGCGGCACCCCGGGACGAGAGCCGCGCCGCCAGCGTGTAAAAGGCCAGGACCGTACCGTGGAAGAGCGCGACGAGCAGGACCGGCAGCCACGGCAGGACCCCGGCCCGCTCCAGGAGAGCGATCAGCAACGGCAGCATCGGCGCCCTGCCCGAATAGCGCACATCGTGGCCGGCCAGACGCAGGCCGTTGGCGATCCAGTCGTGCGAATCGCCGTCCATGAACGGGTAGTCGAGGTTCAGGTCGGGGTAGACCAGGCGGAGCGCGAGGACGAGCGTCTGCAGGCCCGCAAGCAGGCCCAGAAGAACGAACAGGGGATCGCGCCGGGACATTGACACTCGTCGATGGTAGGGCCTAGGATCTCTATGTAGGGATAACTTATCAACTTTTGCAGTCGGAGGAGATTCACAAGATGAGGTCCAAGCCTGTCCAGTGGCTCACGGTCGCCGCTCTCCTATCCATGATCGCGATTCCGGGGTGGGCGCAACCTGAGCTGGTGGGAGGGGAGTTCCAGGTCAGCGGGAAGGAAAACGCCCGCCAGGTGCAGCCGCAGGTCGCATTCAGCCCGTCGGGCAGCTCCCTGATCGTCTGGGCGAGCACCTACCGCGGCATCGTGGGCCGAGCTTACGACCGCAACGGAAAACCGACGACGGGAGAGAAGGTTCTCGTTGCCAATCACAACCTGCCGGATATCCCCGCGCGCGGCAACGTCGTCGTGCGCAAGGAGCCGGCTCTGGTCTACCTGCCCAGCGGCGAGTTTCTCGTCTTCTGGACCGAGGAGAACGACTTCCTTTCCCTCGATATCTTCTACGAGCAGCGCGAGATCTTCAATCAGGACATCTACGGCCAGCGTTTCTCTGCCCAGGGCGTCCCCATAGGCGAGCGCTTCCGTGTCAACGCCACGGCGGCGGGCTTCCAGCGCCGCCCCAGGGCCGTATTGACGCCGACGGGGGTCGCCGTGGTCTGGGAGCAGTCCTCCAACGAGAGGGATTCGATCGCCGTCTACGGCCGGCTCCTGACCCGCCGCGGCGCACCAGCCGGCCGCGAGTTCCGGGTCGACGCCGGCGATGCCCGCGAGATCTGGCACCTCGCCCTGGCGGCCAACAACGCGGGCCAGTTCCTCGTGGCCTGGGAGGCCGACAAATCTGACGACCCCAACGTCCTGGCTCGCCTCTATGGCCGCAACGGCGACGCCCTGGGGGCCCCATTCGTGGCCAGCTCCTCGAGCCTGGGCCGGCAGCGGCGCCCGGCGGCGGTCGCCACCCGCGATGGAGACTTCCTCGTCGTCTGGCAGTTCGCCTTGCAGGGCACGGAGATCCGCACCATCACGGGGCAGCTCTTCAGCCCCGCCGGCGCCCGGATCGGCAAGGAGATCGAGATGAGCAAGGGCAAGCCCGGCCATGTGCACGCCGCTCCCGACCTGGCGCTCCTGCACTCGGGCGAGATCATCGTGACCTGGATCGACTGGGCCGGCATCTTTCCGGATGGCATTTATGCCAGGCTCCTCGACAGCGACGGCGACCCGGTGGGGAGCGAGGTCCTGGTCAGCCAGGACCGCATCTATCCCCAGTACCTGATTTCCGTGGCCGCGAACGCCGAGGGCGACATCGTGTCGACCTGGGAGTCCCGGGTCGGCGACGCGCGGTCCATCGCCGCCCGGCGTCTGAAGGCCGACTGATCGGCCACCCGGCCCATGGCCCACCCCGACGCCCCGCCCTCCCCGGCGGGGCGTTTCGTTTTTCAGGGATTATCGGGCATTCTCCTTGCTTCTTCTCGCGAGGCATGGACCCCCAACTCAGGTACCCGTCTGTCCAAGTACCCCCTTCTCCCGCCGCTACACGGAGCCAACATGATGCTCACCGGGCGCAGCGTGAGCCCGGGTGGAGAAGCGTGGACATCCTGCGCGCGGCCGCCCTGGTGATGGGGCTCTACCTGACCCTGCGGCTGCTCTGGATGGTATATCCCCTCCTCCTCGTGGCGTTCCTTGGCGTGCTCTTCGGGCTGGCGGTGGCCCGGGGCGCGGATTACCTGGAGCGTTTCCGCGTCCCGCGCGGGGTCGGCTCGACGCTGATCGTGCTCGGGGTTCTGGGCCTGCTCGCCGGGATCGGCACCTGGATCGCGCCGACGCTGCGGGAGCAGACAGGGGAGTTGCGCTCGACTCTGCCCCAGGCGGTCCACCGGGCCGAGGACTGGCTGAACAGGCGCGGCGGCGGTCTCCTGGGCCAGCTCATGCCCGAGCAGCAGCAGCAGCCGGCTGCCCAACCCGCCCCGCAGACCCGCGGTGAGGCCCCCGAGAGAGCTGCGAAGCCTGACGCGCAGAACCAGCGCGGCAATCCTCTGGCCGGGCTGCCCGGGACCCTCTCCGGTCAGCTCGACGCGGTCGGGCGCTACCTGTTCTCGTTCCTCTCCTCGACGGTCGCGGTGCTGACCGGGCTGATCCTGATCATCTTCATGTCCATCTACATCGGCTCGGCGCCGAAGGTCTACCATCAAGGCCTGCTGCACCTGTTCCCGCACCGGGTGCGTCCGCGGGCCGAGGAGGTGCTCACGGCGGTCGGTATCACGCTGCGCAAGTGGCTGATGACGCAGCTCGTGGCCATGGTGGTGATCGGCGTGGTGACGACGATCGCCCTGAAGCTGCTCGGGGTGAAGGCGGCACTGCCGCTCGGGATCATCGCCGGCCTCCTGGAGTTCATCCCGATGGTGGGCCCGCTCCTCAGCGCCATCCCGGCGGTGGCCATGGGCTTCGTGGACTCGCCGCAGAAGGCGTTCTTCGTGATGCTGGCCTACGTGGGGATCCAATTTTTCGAGAACCACCTCCTGATCCCGATCCTGATGAGGGAAGGGGTGGATCTGCCGCCGGTCGTGACCCTGATTGGCCTGGGCATCATGAGCGTGGTCTTCGGATTCCTCGGCATGCTGGTCGCCGTCCCCCTGCTCGCCGCGATCATGGTCGCGATCAAGCTCCTGTATGTGGAGGATGTGGTAGGGGACGACGTGCAGACTGTCCTGGATGCCCCGTAGGGAGGCCCGGAGGGCACCCACAAGGGGTTGCCCCTACAAGGAACCCGGGCCATCTGGAATGGGGCTGCCAGCCCGTGTAGGGGCACCCCTTGTGGGTGCCCTCCGGGATGGTCCCCTACGGATTCACCGTCAGCGTGACCGTCCTGGCGATCCCGTTCGCGGTCGCTTTGATGTTGGCGGAGCTCACCACCGAGACGTCCGCGGTCGTAATCGTGAACGTTCCCGTCGTGGAGCCTGCCGGGATGCTGAGGCTCGGCACCGTGCTGGCCACCGGGGCGTTGCTCGAAGTGAGCGCAACCGTGATGCTCGAGGGCGCGGCCGGGCACTCCAGGGTCACGGTCCCGACGACGCTGTTCGGACCCACCACCGGATTCGGCGAGAGCGTCAGGCTCGCGACGCCGATCGGCCGCACCGTGACTGTTGCGCTCTTGCTGACGCCGGCATAGGAGGCGGTCACCGTCCCGGCCTGTTTCGCGGCCACCGCGACGGCCGTGATCGTGAACTTCGCGGTGGTGGCGCCTGCCGGCACGGTCACGCTCGCCGGCATACTGGCTGCCGGGTTCGTGTCCGTGATTGTCACCACCGCTCCGCCTGCCGGCGCCGGAGCGGTGAGCGTCACCTTGCCGCTGGAGGTCTGGCACCCTCCGGCGAACGTGGCGGGGGCCAGGGTCAAGGCGGACAGGGTGGGGCCGGACGGGACCGTGTACTTGATCGTCAAGTAATTGTCGCCGGCACGCCCGGCCACCCAGAAGTCGCTGGTGCCGGTGAAGGCCATCGAATAGGCGCGGTCATCCGCGCCGCTGTCGTAGAGATCCGCCAGCGTCGAGGCGCCCGAGTCCTTGTTGAAGCCCACGAGCAGGGCGTCCGTGTTGGACCGGCCCGCCACGTAAAGGTTGTTGCCCACGAGCCGGAGGGCGAACGCCTCCTCGGTGCCGCCCAGGTTGTAGGAAGTCGACCAGAGGCGGGTGCCCGTCGCGTCGTAGCGGGCCGTCACGATGTCGCTGCCTGACACGCCCGTGGCGAACACCATCCCGTTCACGTTGATCAGCGCGTGCGCAACGCCGTTGAAGGCTCCGACCCACTGCTGGGTGCCGGCGGAGTTGTAACGGACCACCCCGGACGTTCCGGCCACGTGCACGTTGCCGCTGCTGTCGACCGCCACGTCGTAGGCCACGTCGCCAACGACGGAATCGTGCTCCCGGGTCCACAGCGTCGCGCCCGTGGGGCTGTACTTGACCGTCACGTAGCCGTCGGTGTCGGGGCCGTCCTGTGGCTTGTAGAGGAAGCCCGTGACGTAGGCGTTGCCGCTGCCGTCCAAGGCCAGATCGTAGGCGGAGCCCTCCTCGTAGTCATACCCGTAGAAGGCAAACCTGTACCACTGCAACGCTCCGGCCGCGTCGAGCTTGAGCGTCATCATCTTGTGGAGGTCGTCGGTGGAGGAGTAGTACTCGCCCGCGACGTAGGCGTTGCCGGAGCCGTCCACCGCCAGGACGAAGCCCGCGCTCAGGACCCCCGACTCCCAACGCGTAGCCCACTGCTGGACGCCGCTCGCGTTGTACTTGACGACCAGGACGTATCCCATTGGTGACCCGAAAAACGACTCCGCCCACGATTGGCCCGCCACATAGACGTTGCCGCTGGCGTCGACAGCGACCGCGAAACCGCGGTCGATGTCGCCGCCGTCGTAGGTGGCGGACCACTGCACCACACCCTGGGAGTTGTACTTGACGGTGAGCACGTCCTCGGTCGCACCAGCGGTGGTGACGCCTGTGACGTAGGTGTTGCCCGCGGCATCCGCGGCGAGCGCCTGCCGGCCGCGGATGTACGACTTGAAGCTGATGAAGTTGTCGGCGCAGGTCGGGCAACCGGCCAGCTCCAACCCGCCCTCGTTGTATTGGACCGCCCAGGACCACGCTGGCTGCGCAAGCGCGGCCGTGGGAGCAGGAGCAGGAGGAATCCAGCCGCAAGCCGGACGAAGGACGGACGCCGAGTGCAGAACGAGCGGGCAATCATCGCATCAACCTCCAAACACCAGTGGCCGCAGAATCTGCATTTTCAATGCCACCGGTGCTCTGGTAACAAGGTCATGCAGCTCGGCTGTCTTGCTTGGATGAAGCGAGGACCCGCAGCTTTGCGACGCCGGTTTTCACCGGGTGTGCCTAATGGATCGAGTGTAACTCAAAATGCGCTCAAGTTCAGCAGTGGCGACGGTAAGGATCTTGCTTAAGCTGACGCCGTCGGTGTCGCAGGCAGGCAGGGAGAGGGTTTCGCCGATAGAATTTGAGGGTCGGCAATGGCAGTCAGGCAGTTCCTCCGCGTCTCCCTTTGGGTCGGTGTCCTCGCTCTCGCGGGCCGGATGGAGGCGGCAGCGGTCCTCCGGTTCGACACGGCCGAGATCGTGCTCCAATCCGCCGTTTCCTACAACGGCTCTCAAGGCACTCCCAATCCCTTCACGGACGTCCAGCTCACGGCCCAGGTGACCGCGCCCAGCGGGCGGAAGGTCACCGCCGACGGTTTCTTCGACGGCGACGGGGCGGGGGGCCAGTCGGGCAACGTCTTCAAGGTCCGGGTCTTCGCGGACGAGCTCGGCACCTGGAGCTGGGTCACCCAGAGCAACGTCGCCAGCCTGAACGGCAAGACGGGCAGCTTCGCCGTGTCCGGCACCCTGGCCGGGGCCTTTGGCAAGGGTTCGATCGTGATCGATCCGCTCCATACGCGATATTTCAAATACAAACAGGGGAACCCGGTCTACCTCCTGGGCAAGTTCCTCGACCGTGCGGCGCCCGTCTCGATCCGCTTCTCCCACACCATGCTCTCCGAGGAGCGCACGGACGCGGACCGCCAGGCGCTGCTGGACCGGCATCTCGGGATGGGGCTCAACAAGATCAACGTCTACCTGGCCAACCAGACGGACTACGCCAGCATCTCCACGACCCCCTGGCTGGGGACCGCGGACGCCAACGACAAGGCGCGCTTCGACCTCCAGCGCTGGCGCCTGTATGAACAGTGGGTCCGCAAGATGCGGGACGCGGGCGTGGTCACCCAGCTCTGGTTTTTCGCCGATGGCTTCGGCAACCATTCGGATGCAGACCGCAAGCGCCTGATCCAATACGGCATGGCCCGGCTGTCCGGGTATGTAAATACCGTCTTCACGCTGATGACGGAGTGGCAGGAAGGGTGGACCACCACGGAAGTGGACACCCACATGGTCTATCTCAACCAGCACAACCCGTGGGACCGGCTGGCGACGGTCCACGGCCTGCCGGGCGATTTCTCATTTCCGACCGCGTCCTGGGCCGACTACATCGACCTCCAGGCCGGGGTGACGAACACGATCACCCACGACTTCGTGCACGACCTGGGGCTGACGAACCGGCAGAAGGCGGTCAAGCCCATGATCCAGGAAGAGTTCTGCATGGGGGACGAGACCGACGCCGAGCGCCAGATGCTCTGGGCGGCCTTCACATCCGGAGCCGCGGCCTCGGGGACCGGCGGGTACCTGAAGCCGTTCTCGCAGTTCGTGAAGACCGTGCCCTTCGAGCGCATGGCCCCGGCGGACGACCTCGTCGTGACCGGCGCGGCCTATGTCCTGGCGGAGGAGGGGGCCTCCTACGTGGCCTACCTGTACCAGGGCGGGACGGCCTCGATCAACCTGACCGAAGCCTCGGGCACGGTGGAGGTGGACTGGTTCAACCCTCGGACCGGGGTCTTTCAGGACGCACCCTCCGTGTCGGGAGGGGCTGCGAGGTCCTTCACGGCGCCGGGAACGGGCGACTGGGTACTGCGTCTGACAGTGGTGGACGCTCCGCCGCCTCCGCCGCCGCCAACGGGCGACTTCCATACCGCAATCCCCTGCCGTCTCTGGGACACCCGCGAGGATGGACCGGTGATGAGCTCCGGCGAGGTGCGCGAGGTTGATGTGACGGGGCTCTGCGGCATCCCGGACTCGGCGGTGGCGCTGTCCCTCAACGTGACCGCGGTCCAGCCCAGCGGCACAGGCCAGCTCGTCCTCGGCCCGGGAGGGGAGCCGGTCCCGCCCACGAATACAGTCAGCTTCACCGCCGGCCGCGATCGCGCCAACAACGCCATCCTGAAGATCTCCAGCAGCGGAGTGCTCAAGGTCGCCCCCTCCGTTGCCGGAGGGGGGACGGTGCATGTCGTGCTGGATGTGAACGGGTGGTTCGAGTAGGGCGGATCCTCACTCTTGTCGTCACCCGCCGAGACCCGCGCGCAGGTTTACCCGAGATGGAAGAGGAAGCCGTGAAGCTTCTGCACGCGAGTACAGATGACCGCGGAACCTTCCGGGGGATCGGGCAAGGTTTACGTGCGGCCGGGGAAGCTTCCCGGCCGGCGGAGAAGCCTTCCCGCCGATTGCGAGGGCTCGCCAGCGGATCCGGAAACCTGGCCGAGCGAGCGGGAGAGTTTGCGCGGTCGCCGGGAAAACTTTCCGGACGGTCGGGAAAGCTTGCGCGCGGCCGGGGAAGTTTTCCGGACGATCGGGGAAGGTTTCCCTATGACCGGGAAAACATTCCCGGCGACCTGGAAAGTTTGCGGGCTGACCGGGAAAGTTTCCCGCTGACCCGGAAAGTTTGCGGGCTGACCGGGAAAGCTTGCGGGGTCACCGGGAAAGGTTCCCGGACGACCTGGAAAGCTTCCGCGGTGACCGGAAAACTTTCCCGACGACCTGGAAACCTTGCGGGATGATCGGGAACCTTGCGGGCTGAACTGGAAAGTTTCCCGGGTCACCTGGAAAGTTTGCGGGGTCACCTGGAAACCTTCCCGGCGACCTGGAAAGTTTGCCCGACCGTCCGGAAAGCTCTCCAGCCGCTCGGGAAAGTTTGCCCGATCGTCCGGAATGTCCCTCTCTGCCAACATCCTCTGAGACACGGTCGGGTGGGAAAATGAGGGAAGCAGAGAGGAGAGGCCGATGAAGGTGGAGAGAGCCAGCAGTAGTTGGGAGAGTGTAGAGAAAGCCGGGGAGGAGGGGGGCATGCCCCCCT
>DATLNC010000281.1:0-29664 GCA_035536935.1 Thermoanaerobaculia bacterium | reverse complement strand
TCCGGGCGGCGGTGCTGCGGGAGCACGAGGTTTCGCCGCATGAGGTGGTGCCGATCCGCGCGGGGACGCTGCCCAAGACATCCAGCGGCAAGGTGCGGCGGGGGGCTTGCCGGGATGAATTTCTGGCGGGGACGCTCACCCGCCTGGGGTTGAAACCCCAGGCTAGACGGGTACAGCCCCTCCCGCGGCTGGCTACGCTCCAGGATTTCGTCCTCGACCAGACTGCCCGCCTGCTTCGGGTCGATCCGGGCACCCTCGACCCCGAGGCGCCCCTGCCGCTCGACTCGCTCCTGGCCCTGGAGCTGAAGAACCGTCTGGAGAGCGAGGCCGGGGTGAGCGTCTCCCTGACCACGCTGCTCGAAGGGATCAGCCCCCGCCGGCTGGCCGAGCAGGTGACGGCGGCGCAGCCGTTCGAGCTCCCCGCGGCCGAGGGGACCGACCATCCCCTCTCCTACAACCAGCGCTCTCTCTGGCTCGCCTGGCGGATGGCGCCCGAGAGCCCGGTCTACAACCTCGCGCTGGCCGCGCGGGTCTCCGGGGACTTCAATGTCGAAGCCCTGGACTGGCTGGCGAAGCGCCATGCCGTGCTGCGCACGACCTACCCGCTCGTGGACGGCGAGCCCGTGCAGCGGATCGGGGAAAGTGCGATCGACTTTGCGGTAGTCGAGTCCGGGAGCCTCGAGGAGGAGGAGGCCTGGCACCCCTTCGACTTGGAGCGCGGGCCCGTGATGCGGGCGCGGCTCTTTCCGAACGGGATGCTGCTGCTCGCGGTGCACCACATTGCAGCGGACTTCTGGTCGCTGGGGTTGATCTTGGAGGGGCTGTCCGGAAGGGACCAAAAGGACTTCAAGGACCTCAAGGACCTCAAGGACCTCAAGGACCTAAAGGACCTAAAGGACAAAGAGGCCCTGTCCTTTGAGTCCTTGGTGTCCTTTGGGTCCTTTCCGGGAACCTACGCCGCCTGGGCCCGCTGGCAGCACAAAATGCTAGCCGGTCCCGAAGGCGAGCGCCTGTGGGCCGAGTGGCACACCGCCCTTGCCGGCGCCCCCACGGTGCTCGACCTCCCAGCCGACCGCCCCCGCCCTCCAGTTCCGACCCACCGCGGCGGCTCGCATCCGTTCTCTCTTGGCCCGGAGCTGTCCGCGCGGGTGCGATCTCTGGCTGCCTCTTCGGGGGGGACGCTCTACACAGTTCTCCTCGCGGCGTTCGAAGCCCTCCTCCACCGCCACACCGGCCGCGAGGACATGCTGGTGGGCGCTCCCGCGGCGGGCCGCACGCGGCCCGGGCTGGAAGAGGTGGCGGGGCACTTCGTAAACCTCCTTCCCGTGCGCGCCGACCTCTCCGGCGATCCAACCTTTTCGGAGCTGCTGGCCCGGACCCGGCGATCCCTTGCAGGCGCCCTGGAGCGCCAGGATCTCCCGTTCCCCCTCCTGGTCGAGCGCCTCGATCCGGCCCGGGACCCCTCGCGCCATCCGCTGGTCCAGGTCCTTTTCGCGCTGGAGCAGCCGCACCGGCTCGAAGGGGGCGCCGCGGCAGCGCCGTTCGTGCTCGGTCGAGGCGGCGCTCCGCTCCGCATCGGCGGCCTCACCTTGGAACCGGTCGAACTTCCGCGCCAGGCCACCCCGTTCGACCTGACGCTGCTGGCCGTGGAAACGGGCGGCGTCATTGATGCGGTCTTTGACTTCAGCTCGGATCTCTTCGACGAATCGACCATCCAGCGCCTTGCCAGCCGGTTCCTCACCCTGCTGCGGGCCGCCGACCCCTCGCGGCGCATCTCGGACCTGCCTGTCCTCGATGACGCCGAGCGCTTCCAACTCCTGAGCTGGGGCGAGGGTCCTGTCGAGACGGTTACCGAGCGGTGCGTGCACGAGCTGTTCGAGGATTGGGTGGACCGGACCCCCGACGCTCCGGCCCTGGTCGGAGCCGACGGCTCAATCTCCACCTACCGTGAGCTGGAAGTGCGGGCGAACCGGCTCGCCCTGCATCTCCTTGCGGCCGGAGTCGAGCCGGAGACCCCCGTGGCGCTCCTCCTGGAACGCTCGGATCTTTGGACCGGAGCCCTCGCCGTGCTCAAGGCCGGCGGCTTCTACGTTCCGGTCGATCCATCCCACCCGCAAGAGCGGATCGATCTGCTCCTTGCCCAGAGCGGCGCGCAGGTGGTGGTGACGGCCGAGCGCATGGCCGCCCTCGATTCCTGGAGCCCCGAGCGGCCCGCCGTGGCCGTCACTCCGGACCACCTCGCCTATGCCCTGTACACCTCGGGCTCCACCGGCCAGCCCAAGGCCGTGCTGGTGCCGCACCGGCCGCTCACGAACCTGGTCCATCACGCCCGGCGCGAGTTTCGGCTCGGCCCCGGCTCGCGCATGCTCCAGTTGGCCGCGCCGGCCTTCGACGCGTCGGTGCTGGAAGTCTTCGGCGCCTGGACGTCGGGTGCCGCGCTCTGCCTGGCGAGCGAGGAGGCGCGGCTCTCCGGCCCGCGCCTCGCCGCGGAGATGCGCGAGCGGGAGATCACCTGGGCCTTGCTGACACCCTCGGCCCTCCGCTTTCTCCCCGAGGAGGAGATTCCCTCTCTGGAGACCCTGATCCTGGGCGGCGAGGCCGTGCCGGCCGCGCTCGCCGCCCGCTGGTCGGGGCGCGTGCGCCTGGTCAACTGCTACGGCCCTGCCGAGGCAACGGTCTACGTCTCGTCCCACCTCTTTCGGCCGGACGACGAGGTGCCGTCGATCGGCAAGCCCATCACCAATACCCGCATCAGGGTGCTCGGCCCCTGGTCGAGAGAGCCGCTGCCGATTGGCGTCCCCGGAGAGCTGTGCGCCGGGGGCGTGCCGCCGGCCCGCGGCTATCTCGGTCGCTCGGACCTCACGGCGGAGCGCTGGGTCCCGGATTCCCAGGGGGAACGCCTGTACCGAACTGGCGATCTCGTCCGCTGGCGGCCGGACGGCCTCCTGGAGTACCTGGGTCGGATCGATACCCAGGTCAAGCTGCGGGGAGTGCGCATCGAGCCGGCGGAGATCGAGGCCGCGCTCGCCGCTCATCCGCGGGTGCGCGAGGCGCTGGTCGTGGCCCGTCCGGGCGCGGCCGGAGAGCCCGTGCTGGTGGCTTATGTCGTGCCCGAAGGAGAGGTGGGCGACTTGCGCGCATTCCTGGCCGATCGTCTTCCGGCAGCCATGATCCCGTCGGCCTTCGTGCCGCTTCCCGAACTGCCGCTGACCGCGGTGGGCAAGGTGGACTTGAAGGCGCTTCTTATCCCAACCAGCCTTGAAGCCAATGCGGGCTCCCTTCCGGCTCTGCCGCGCACCGAAATGGAGAGGACCATCGCCGCGGTCTGGCGCGAGGTCCTGGGGGCGGAGAGCGTCGGCATCGACCGCAATTTCTTCGAGCTGGGCGGGCACTCGCTGCTGATGGCGCGGGCCCACGCGCGGCTGTGCGAGGTGCTCGGGAGGCCGATCCCGCTGGCCGAGCTGTTCAGCCACACCACCATCAGCTCCCTGGCCGCGCGGCTGGCGGGGGAGCCGGAGCAGCGGGGGACGGAAGCCGCGAAGGACATTCACGACCGGGCCGCCTCCCGGCGAGCCGCCATGGACCGGCGGCGCGCCCGCGCTCGGAATTGAAAGGTTTTTGGGTATGACGGATTACATTGCGATCATCGGCATGAGCGGCCGTTTCCCGGGCGCCGAGAACGTTGGCGCCTACTGGCGCAGCCTGCGCGAGGGTGTCGAATCGATCTCCACCTTTCCTGATGAGGCGCGCCCCGGATACGTGCCCCGGGCCGGAGCGCTCGACGATATCGAGCGTTTCGACGCCCGGTTCTTCGGCTATAGCCCGCGCGAGGCCGAGCTGATGGACCCGCAGCAACGGCTCTTCCTGGAGGAGTCCTGGAAGGCTTTGGAAGACGCCGGCATCGATCCCGCCCGCCCGCCCGGCCGCATCGGCGTGTTCGCGGGCACCGGCATGTCCACCTACCTGCTGGCTCATGTCTATCCCAATCGCGAGCGGCTCGACGCCTACCAGGCCGCGGTAGCCAATGACAAGGATTTCCTCGCCACCCGGGTGGCCTACAAGCTCGACCTGCGCGGCCCCGGGTTGACCATCCAGACCGCCTGCTCGACTTCGCTGGTCGCGGTCTGTGTCGCCTGCCAGAGCCTGATGAACGGCGATTGCGACGCGACCCTCGCGGGAGGCGTGACCCTGCGCCTGCCGCAGCGCTCCGGCTACATCCACGTGGAGGAGGGCATCCTCTCTCCGGACGGCCACTGCCGCGCCTTCGATGCCGAGGCCCGCGGAACGGTGCCGGGCAGCGGCGTCGGCGTGGTGGTCCTGAAGAGGCTTTCGGATGCGCTGGCGGACGGCGACAAGATCCGCGCCGTGATCCGCGGCTGGGCACTCAACAACGACGGCGGCGGCAAGGCCGGTTACACGGCGCCGCTCACCGAGGGGCAGGCCGGGGTGATCCAGGAGGCGCTCGCACTCGCCGAGGTGGACCCCGCGACGGTCTCCTATGTCGAGGCGCACGGCACGGGCACGCGGCTCGGAGATCCCATCGAGGTCGCGGCCCTGCGCCGGGCCTTCGAGGGGGCCGAGAGGTGCCTGCTGGGTAGCGTCAAAACGAACATCGGCCATCTCGACTGCGCCGCGGGCGTGGCCGGGCTGATCAAGACCGTGCTCGCGCTCGAGCACCGGGAGATCCCGCCGACGCTGCATTTCACGCAGCCCAGCCCGGAGATCGACTTCGGACCGTTCCGGGTGGTGGACCGGCTGACGGAGTGGAAGTCGGAGGGGCCACGGCGGGCGGGGGTGAGCTCATTCGGGATTGGGGGGACGAATGCTCATGTGGTGCTGGAAGAAGCCCCCTCCTCGGTCCTCCCCCGCTCCGCGGGAGAGGAAGCCCCCGCCCTTCTGTTGCTGTCGGCGAAAACTCCTTCGGCTCTGGAGACGGTCACCTCCAACCTGGTGCGGCATCTCGAAGCCAATCCGGATCTGGATCTGCGGGATGTGGCATTCACGCTCCAGACGGGACGGCAGCCTCTTAACGTGCGCCGGGCCGCAGTGGTCGCGAAGGATCTCGCCTCCGTTCAGTGGTCGACGGCCCAGCCCGAGCCCGGCTTCGTTCCCGTGGCATTCCTCTTCCCCGGCCAGGGTGCGCAGCACGCCGGCATGGCCGCGGAGCTGTATAGACGATGGCCGGTGTTCAGGCGGGAGATGGACCGGTGCGCGGGCATCCTGAAGATGGATCTGTTTGCCGAAGACGTTCTCCAGACGGAGATCGCCCAGCCGGCGCTGTTCGCAGTCGAATGGTCACTCGCCCACCTGTGGATGGATTGGGGCGTGCAGCCGGAGGCGATGCTGGGTCACTCCGTGGGCGAGTTCGTGGCCGCCTGCCTGGCCGGGGTCTTCTCGCTCGAAGACGCCCTGGCGCTGGTCGCCGAGCGCGGCCGGCTGGTGCAGGCGACGCCGCCGGGAGCGATGCTCTCCGTTCCTCTCGGCGAGGAGGCGCTGGCGGAGTGGCTCGACGGCGAGCTGTCCCTGGCCGCGGTGAACGGCCCGGGTCTCTGCACCGTCTCGGGCCCGTTCGACGCGATCGAGCGGCTGGAGCAGCGGCTTCCGGCGAGCCGCCGACTGCACACCTCGCACGCGTTCCACTCGGCCCTGCTGGAGCCCGCGGTGGCTCCCTTCCGCGAGCGGGTTGCCGGCGTCGAGCGCCGGCCTCCGCGGATCCCGTTCCTCTCCAACGTGACCGGGACCTGGATCACGGCCGAGGAGGCGACCGATCCCGATTACTGGGCGCGCCATCTGCGCCAGCCCGTGCGCTTCGCTCCCGCGGTGGCGGCCCTGCTTGCGGAGCCCCGCCGGTTGCTGTTGGAAGTGGGACCCGGAACGACTCTCACTACGCTGGTGCGGCGGGGCGGCGAGGCCCGCGACCGGGTCGTTCCCTCGCTGCCGCACCCTCAGGACGCGGAGACGGACACGCAGGCGATCCTCGGCGCCGCCGGCCGTCTCTGGTTGGCGGGCGTGCCGCTGGTTGCCGCGGAGCCGGGGCGCAAGGTCGCTCTCCCCACCTACCCGTTCGAAGGCGAAAGGTATTGGATCGAAAAGGGCGCGGTGCCGAAGCCCTCCGCCTTCGGCAAGCGGCCGGACCCGGCCGACTGGCTCTATCTTCCTACCTGGAAGCGCACGCTTCCCGCCGGAGCCCTGCAGCCCGTTGCCGAAGAGGGGGAGGTCTGGGTGATCTCGGACGGCCATGAGATCGCCAAGCGTCTCCCAGGCGTGCTCCGGGAAGCCGTTTCGGAGGAGGACGTCGAGGCCACGGTCGCCGGGCTCTTGGAGGACAGTGCACCGAAACGCGTGGTTTTCATGGGCAATGCCCCAGGTCTCCTCTCCCTCTCCCGCGAATTGGGACGGCGAGTCCACACTCCTGTTCAGCTCGTGGTAGTGACCCGCGGGTTGTACGAGGTGACCGGCGGCGAGGCAACCGGAGAGCGAGGCGCCCTGGCCGGCCTCGCCAAGGTAATCCCCCAGGAGTACCCGAACCTCCGCTGCCGGTTGATCGACGTGGCCGGAGAGGCGGATGCCCTGGCGGCCGAGCTGGAGGAGGACGGCCCCCCGGTCATCGCCCTGCGCGGCCGTCTCCGCTGGGAGCAGATCTTCGAGCCTTTCCGGCTGGAGCGGAAGGAGGGGCTGCGTCCCGACGGCCACTACGTGATCACCGGTGGTCTCGGACGCTTCGGCGAAATGATGGACGGCGCTCGGATCACGCGCCTCGACCTGAAAGAGGGGATCGACGTGGCCGACCAGGCTGCGGTGACCCGAGCCCTTCGCGAGGCGGTCGCCCGCCATGGCCGGATCGACGGCGTGCTGCACGCGGCGGGCGAGCCCTCGGACGACTACCGGACGCTCTCCGAGCTCTCCGCCGCGGACCTCCAGCGCCACCTGCGGCCCAAGGTCGGAGGCGCGATCGCCCTGCGCGAGGCGCTGCGGGAGCTGGGCGAAGAGCCGGCTTTCTGCGTCGCCACCTCCTCGCTGGCCGCGGTCCTCGGGGGAGTCAGCCTGGGGGCTTATGCCGCGGCCGATGCCGCCCTGGATGCCCTGCTCGGCGCCTGGGGTGCTCCCTGGGTCAGCGTCAACTGGGAGGTCTGGCACGCGATCGGAGGCATCGCCACTCTCGGGCAGCAGCAGAACGAGCTGATGCTGACTCCCGAGGAGCTGGTGGACACCCTGGAGCGGGTGCTGGCCCTGCGCGGACAGCCGCGGCTCGCCGTGGCCACCGGCGACCTCGGTCGGCGCTTGCAACAGTGGACCGACGTGATGCATGCCGGACCCGCGGCCGGTGCCCATGCCCGGCCGGAGTCGAACGTCCCCTACCGCGCGCCGGGCAATCCGATCGAAGTGAAGATCGCGGAGATCTGGCAGGAGCTGCTCGGGGTCGATCGCGTCGGGGTGGATGACGACTACTTCCTGCTCGGCGGCAACTCGCTCGCCGGGCTCCAGATCCTGTCGAAGATGCGCGCGGAGTTCGACGTCGAGCTGCCGCTCAAGGCCTTCTTCGAGGCGCGGACCGTGTCGGCCATGGCCGAGGAGATCGGGCGCGAGCGCGAGAAGGCCGCGTTCGAAAAGCAGCGGCTGGAGGAGATCCTGGCCGAGATCGAGGCGCTGTCGCTCGACGAGGTCAAGGAACATCTGGCCAAGGAGGAAGCGTGAGCCTGGACCTGGAGAAGCGGCTCGCCTCGCTCCCTCCCGAGAAGCGCAAGCTTCTGGAGCTGCGCCTGCGCAAGGAAGGGATCCCGGCCGAGCGCCGCCAGACCGGCCCGCCCCCGGTGCCGAGGCGCGATCCGGACGATCCCGGCCCGTACCCCTTGAGCTTCGGCCAGCAGCGGCTCTGGTTCATCGAGCAGCTCAACCCGGGCTCGGCGGCCTACAACATCCCCTTTGCCGGAAGGCTGCGCGGCAGCCTCGATCCCGGCATCATGGAGCGCAGCCTGCACGAAGTGGCGCGCCGGCACGAGGTGCTCCGCACCCGCTTCCTGCTCCAGGATGGCCAGCCCGTGCAGGTCGTGGATCCCGAGCCTTTCATCCGCCTGCCGGTGATCGACCTGGCCGGCCTGTACGGTGATATGCGCGAGGCCGAGGCAGCCCGGATCATTCTGGCGGAGCCGCAGCGTCCATTCGATTTGGAGCGCGGTCCGATCGTCCGCGTGAGCCTGGTGAAGCTGGGAACGAGTGAGGGGCCTTCCCACCAGGTCGGCGTCCTTCGCTCCCAGCTCCCCGCCATGTCCGACAAGCAGTCTGATGGCGAGGAAGAGCACGCCCTCCTCGTCACCATGCCCCACCTGATCACGGACGCCTGGTCCATGGGCATCCTCTTCCGCGAGCTGCCGGCGATCTACGAAGCGTATCGCCGTGGAGAGGCTCCCACGCTGCCGGAGATTCCCGTGCAGATGGCCGACTACGCGATCTGGCAGCGCGGCTGGCTGCAGGGGGAAGTGCTGGAGGAGCAGCTCGGCTTCTGGCGCGAGTACCTCGCGGGAGCGCCGCCGGTGCTGGCGCTGCCCACCGACCATCCGCGTCCGCCCTCTCAGACCTTCAAGGGCAAGCGCCTGCCCATGGCCCTGCCGCCCGAGGTGATCCGCGGCCTCAAATCCTTCAACGAGCGTCACGGCGTCACCAGCTTCATGACCTTCCTCGCGGTGCTCGACGTGCTGCTCCAGCGCTGGAGCGGCCTGGACGACATCGTGATCGGCTCGCCCGTGGTGACCCGGCCGCAGGCGGAGACCCATCCCCTGATCGGCTTCTTCCTCAACATGGCCGTGGTGCGCACGCGGATGCACGGCGATCCGACCTTCGTGGAGCTGCTGATCCGGGTCCGGGACAGCGCGCTCGCGAGCCTCGCGCACCAGGACTTCCCCTTCGAGCGGCTCACGGAGGTCATGGAAGGAACCCGGGACCCTTCGTATCCACCCCTGGTGCAGGTCAGCTACGTGCTGCAGAACGTCCACATCCCGCAGCCCGAGTTCAAGGACATCCGGCTCGTGGATTCCTGGCAGACCGACACCGACACCGCCCGTTTCGATCTCGGTCTGGGAGTGTTCGAGGAGGAGGGGGAGGACACCATTCCCCAGGGCGGTTTCGATTACAACACCGCGCTGTGGGACGAGCCCACGATCCTGCGCATGCGCGGCCATTTCCTGGCCCTCGCCGTCGGCGCCCTGGGCGAGCCGTGGAGGCGCATCTCGGAGCTGCCCATGCTCTCCGAGGCCGAGCGCCGCCAGCTCCTGGTGGAATGGAGCGCCACGTCGCTGGCCCGGCCGGATCGCTCCTTCCTGGAGACCGTGCTGGATCATGCCCGCACCCGTCCTGACGCCCCGGCTCTGGCAGGAGAGACCGGGACGGTCACCTATGCCGAGCTGGCCCGCAGGGTGGAGGAGCTCGCCGGCCGTCTGCAGGTTGGTCCTGAGCAAGGGGTCGCCGTCTGCCTGGAGCGCTCGCCCGAGAGGGTGATCGCATTCCTGGCGGCGCTCGCCTCGGGAGGGTTCTACCTGCCTTTCGATCCCGCGTGGCCCGCCGAGCGCCTGGACTGGCAGCTCCGCGACTCCGGGGCGAGGGTGGTGGTGACGACCGGGGAGCTGGCGGAGCGGTTCGCGGGGCAGCGATTGGTGGTGGTGGATGAGGAGAAGACCCCTCCCCTGCCCTCCCCTGACGCGCAGGAGAGGGAGCTCCGGCCCCCTCTCCCGCGCGTCAGCGCGGGGGAGGGTTGGGGAGGGGGCCTCGCGTACGTCTTCTACACCTCCGGTTCCACCGGCCGCCCCAAGGGCGTCATGATCTCCCGCGGCTCGCTGGACAACCTGCCGGCCGTGACCGGGCTCGGTCTCTGGGACGCGCCCGGCGACAGCCTCCTCCAGCTCATCTCCCCCGGCTTCGACGCCTCGCTCATGGAAATCGTCGCGGCCCTCGCCGCGGGCCGGGCTCTTCACATCGCCCCGCCGGGCGCGCTCCTCGCCGGACCCGAGCTCGCCGCCTTCGCGGAGGAGCGCGGAGCCACCTGCGGCATCCTGACCCCCACCGCCCTGGCGAGCGTGCCGGAGGGCTCGCTGCCCGGCGTGCGCTGCCTGGTTCTCGGCGGCGAGCCCTGGCCTGCCGGTCTTGCGGAACGCTGGGCTCCCGGCCGCAGGCTCTTCAACGTCTATGGCCCCACCGAGGCCGCGGTCTGCACCACGATCGGCGAGGTTGGCCCCGGCCCTCTCTCGATCGGCCGGCCCGTCGCTGGAGCCCGCGTCTACGTGCTGGACCGCCGGCTCGACCTCGTGCCGGCCAGCGCGCATGGCGAGCTCTGCGTCGGCGGCATCGTGGTGGGGCGCGGCTATCTCGGCCGGCCCGGCCTGACGGCGGAGCGCTTCGTCCCCGATCCCTATTCGGGAGAGGCGGGAGCGCGGCTCTATCGCACGGGCGACCGGGTCCGCCACCTGCCCGATGGCCGGCTGGACTTCCTCGGGCGCCTCGACGAGCAGATCAAGGTGCGCGGCTTCCGCGTCGAGCCCGGCGAGATCGAGGCCGTGCTGCGGGAGCATCCGTCCGTGCGCGACGCCGCGGTCGTGCTCCGCGATGGCCGGCTCCTGGCCTGCGTGGCAGGCGACAAGGAGGCCGACCTCAAATCCTGGCTGCGCGGCCGCCTTCCCGAAGGCATGGTCCCGGCCGGCTTCGTCTTCCTGGATGCCCTGCCGCTCACGCCCTCCGGCAAGCTGGACCGGCAGGCGCTCTCCCGGCTGGAGCCCCAGGCTCCGGATACTCCGGTGGCCGAAGAGATGCCGGCGTCGGAAAAGGAGCGGCTGCTGGCGGACATCTGGGCAAGAGCGCTCAAGCTCGAGCGCGTAGGGCTTCATGACGATTTTTTCCAGATCGGCGGCGACTCGATTCTGGCGATCCAGGTGGTGGCGCGCGCCGCCGAGGCCGGGCTCTACGTCGAGCCGCGGCAGCTCTTCGAGCACCCCACGGTCGCAGGCATGGCGGCGGCGGCCTCCGGCGCACCGCGTACCGACGCCGAGCAGGGTCCGGTCTCCGGCCCGGTTCCCCTGACCCCGATCCAGCGCTGGTTCCTGGAGGAGCTGGACCCGCAGGCGCCGCACCACTGGAACCTCTCCCTGATGCTGGAAGTGGCCGAGGGCGCGGCCCTCGATCCGGCGCGGCTGGCCCGGGCGGTGGCGCGCCTGGTGGAGCACCACGACCAGTTGCGGGCCCGCTTCATCCGCACCGGCGCAGGCTGGCGCCAGGAGATCTCTCTCCCCGCAGGCGAGGTGCCTTTCATCCTGTTTGACCTCTCCCTCTTGCCGGATCCCGAGATCGCCTTGCGGGCCGCGGCGGACGCGGTCCAGGCGAGCTTCCGGCTCGACCAGGGGCCTCTCCTGCGCGCCGCGCTCTTCGACCTCGGACCGGGCCGTCCGGAGAGGCTCCTGCTCGCGGCTCATCACCTGGTGATGGATGCCGTGTCCTGGCCGGTCCTGCTGGCCGACCTGCGCGCCGCCTACGACGGGCTCGCCCTGCCGCCCAAGACGACCTCGTTCCGGCGCTGGGCAGAGCGGCTCAGGGAGTACGCCCGCACCGCCGAGCTGCGCCAGGAATTGGACTACTGGAAGGGAGGAAGGGCGGGGGAGGAGTCTCCTCTCACCATGGAAGCCAACGCCGCGCGAGTCGAGATCGCGCTCGGTGCCGAGGAGACGCGCCAGCTTCTCAGCCAGGTGCCGGAGGCGTATCCGATCAAGGTGGAGGAGGTGGTGCTTGCCGCGGTCGCCGAGAGCCTGGCGGACGGGATGTTGGAAATCGGCGTCGAGGGGCATGGCCGCGAGGCCCTGTTCGAGGACGTGGACCTGTCCCGCACCGTCGGCTGGTTCACCTCCTCCTTCCCGCTCCGGCTGGACTTGCGGGGAGGGGACACACTCAAGGCAGTCAAGGAGCAACTGCGGCGGGTGCCCCGGCGCGGCGTCGGCTACGGCGTGCTCCGCTATCTCGCCGACGACGAGGCCGCCGCGCCGCTGCGCGCCCAGACGCGGCCAGAGGCGACCTTCAACTATCTCGGCCGCGTGGACGATACGGCCGCGGGCGAAGGTCCGCTCCGCCTGGCATCCGACCCGGGAGGCGCGGCGAGCGATCCGCGCAATCCGCGGCCCCATCCGCTGGAGATCAATGCCCTGGTCCTCGGCGGCGAGCTGCGTCTGGTCTGGATCTACGACCGGGAACGCTATCGCCGCGAAGCCGTGGAGAAGCTGGCCGCAGCGAGCCTGGACCGGCTGCGGGGGCTGATCGCCCGGTGCCTGTCCGGGGAGACGCCCGGCCACACGGCGATGGACTTCCCGCATGCCGGACTGGAGCAGGAACAGCTAGAGCGGCTGCTCGGCAAGATCGGAAGGCGGTCATGAGCGGCCCTGTCGAGAACATCTACTGCCTCTCCCCCATGCAGGAGGGGATGCTGTTCCACAGCCTGAGCGATCAGGAATCGGGCCAGTACGTGGAGCAGGCCGCCTGCACCGTGATGGGCGACCTCGACCCTGCTGCCCTGCGGAGGGCGTGGGAGGGAGTGCTGTCGCGGCACTCGGTGCTGCGCGCCGGATTCCACTGGGAGGAGGTCGACCGTCCCGTGCAGGTGGTCTACCGTCAGGTGGAGCTGCCATGGCGCGAAGAGGACTGGCGCGGTTTGCCTGAAGAGGCTCAGCGCGCGCGCTTCGACGCGCTGCTCGTGGGCGACAGGAGGCTCGGCTTCGACCTCGACCGCCCGCCGCTGATGCGCGTCACCCTTGTCCGCCTCGGCGACCGCGCCTGGCGCTTCCTGTGGAGCCATCACCACCTGCTGCTCGACGGCTGGTCCCTGGGTCGCGTGCTGCAGGAGGTCTTCGCCGGGTCTGGACTCAACGGTAAAGCCGCTCTGCCGCCGGTCCGCCCCTACGTGGACTACATCGCCTGGCTGGAGAAGCAGGACCTGGCCGAGGCCGAGGCGTTCTGGCGCCGCACGCTCGAAGGCTTCACGACGCCCACGCCGCTCCCCCTGGCCTCGGCATCCGCGGCCCTTCGCGGCGCGCCCTCCTATGAAGATCGGGTGCAGGTCATCCCGCTCGCCGTGTCCCGGTCCTTGGAAGAAGCTGCCCGGCGAGCGGGGGTCACGCTCGGCACCTTCGTCCAGGCTGCCTGGGCTCTCCTCCTGGCGCGGACGACCGGGGAGGACGACGTGGTCTTCGGCGCCGTGGTCTCGGGCCGGCCGCCACACCTGTCTGGCTCCGAGGCCATGGTCGGCCTCTTCATCAACACCCTGCCGGTACGGGTGCGGATCGACGAGCGCGAGGCGCTGCAGCCCTGGCTGCGACGGGTGCAGGAGCATCTCCTGGAGCTGCGCCGTTTCGAGCACAGCCCGCTCGTCGAGGTCCAGAAGTGGAGCGGCGTCCGGCATGGCGAGCCGCTCTTCCAGAGCCTGCTCGCCTTCGAGAACTATCCGCGGGATGCGTCCCTCCTCCAGGGGACCGACGGCCTGGAGGTGCGCGACCTGCAGACGCTGGAGCGCACCAACTATCCCCTCACCCTGACCGTGATCCCCCAGGCCGCCCTGGAGCTTCGCCTGACCTTCGACCAGAGGCGGCACGAGCCGGACGCGGCCGAGCGGCTCCTCGGCCATCTGGGAACGCTGCTCGAAGGCATGGCCTCCGGCCTCGACCGTCCGCTGGAGAATCTCCCCCTGCTCTCCGAAGCCGAGCGCCGGCGCCTGGCCGGCTGGCAGGGTCCGGAGGTGGAGATCCCGGACGTCACGATCGATGTCCTCCTGGAGCGGAACGCTGTGCCCGAAGCGGTCGCCGTCGTGGGGCCGGACGGCACCGCTCTGACCTACCGGGAGCTGTTCGAGAAGGCCAACCAGTTCGCCGTCCGCCTGCGCGATCTGGGAGTCGGTCCCGAGGTGCCGGTCGGTCTCCTGCTCGAACGCTCGCCCGATCTCATAGCCGCGATGATCGGCGTCTGGAAGGCGGGAGGCGCCTACGTCCCCCTCGACCCCGCGTATCCGGCCGAGCGCCTGCGCCTTTTGAAGGAAGATTCCGGGATTCGAGTCCTGGTTACCCGCGACGGCTGCCAGCTTCTGAATCCGGCTCCCTCTCCCGCGCAGCGGGGGAGGGCAGGGGAGGGGGCCTCCCCCGCCTACATCCTCTACACCTCCGGCTCCACCGGCCACCCCAAGGGCGTCGTGGTCACCCATCGCGGAGTGGTCAACCTTCTGCACGCGGAGCGCCGTCTCCTCGGCCTCTCCCCGGACAGCCGGGTTCTCCAGACCACCTCGCCGTCCTTCGACGTCTCGGTGCAGGAGATCTTCGCCACGCTCGCGGCCGGCGCCACACTCTATTTGCTCTCCCGCGACACCCTGCTCTCCGGAGCGGGCCTGGCAAACGAGCTGCGCCGGCTCGGCATCACCGCGATGACAGCGGTGCCGTCGCTGATCTCAACGATCCCCGAGGGGGACTTCCCGGCCCTGCGCACCGTGATGGTGGGCGGCGAGCGCTGTCCCGCTGAGATTGCCGCCCGCTGGTCGGCCGGACGTAGGTTCGTGAACGGCTACGGCCCCACCGAGACGACCATCTTCTCCATGGCTTTTGAGGGATCGGGCGAGCCGCCGCAGGGACCGCCAATCGGGCGGCCGCTCGCCAACACCCAGGCCTGGGTGATGGATCGCCTCGGGCGGCCGGTGCCGGTGGGCGTGCCGGGGGAGATCTGGCTCGGCGGAGAGGGCGTGGCGCGCGGCTATCTGGGCCGGCCCGACCTCACGGCTGAGCGCTTCGTCCCCGATCCTTTCGCGGAGGGTGCGCGTCTGTATCGGACGGGCGACCTGGCGCGCTGGCGGCCGGACGGCAACCTGGAGTACCTCGGCCGGATCGATCATCAAGTCAAGATCCGGGGGCACCGCGTGGAGTGCGGGGAGGTCGAGGCGGCGCTCGCGCGGCATCCCGCCGTGCGCGAGGCGGCGGTGATCGGACGCGATGGGCGCCTCGTCGCTTATGTTGTCCCGTCCGGACCGGCTCCTGGGGAGCTGCGGCGCTTTCTTGGCGAATCGCTCCCCGCCTACATGGTCCCGACGGCCTGGGTCTTTCTCGACACGCTGCCTCTGTCGCCGGCTGGCAAGGTGGACCGCCGGGCCCTGGCGCGCATCGAGCCCGAGCCCCAGATCGCGGTGGGGCCGGACGCGCCAGGCAATCCCACCGAGGAGACCCTCGCCCGGATCTGGGCCGAGGTGCTCCAAGTCGAGCGCGTCGGCGTGCGCGACGACTTCTTCGACCTGGGCGGCGACTCGATCCTGAGCATGCGGGTCGTGGCGCGCGCCGCCGAGGCCGGCCTCCAGATCGCGCCGCGGCAGGTGTTCGACCATCCGACGGTCGCTGCCCTGGCGGCGGTGGCGGTGGCGGCCGGCGACGTGGCCGGAGCCTTGGCTGTCGAAGGCCCGGCGCCTCTCACCCCCATCCAGCGTCTCCACTTCGAGCGCCAGCCCGTGGACCCGCACCACTTCAACCTGTCGGTCCTGCTCCTGCCGCGCGAGCCGCTCGATCCCGTCCGCCTCGAGCGGACGCTCGGGGTCCTGCTCGACCGTCACGATTCACTGAGGCTGCGCTTCGAGAGCCGGGACGGCGAGTGGACGCAGCGGGTGGCCCCGGCCGGGGAGCCGGTCCCCCTGTCGAGGATCGACCTCTCCGCGCTCCCGGCCGGGGCACGGCAGGCTGCCTTCAATGCAGCCGCGGAGGCGCTCCAAGCCAGCCTGGATCTGGGCCGCGGCGCCCTCCGCGCCGTGCTGTTCGAGAACGCGCTCTTTCTCGTCGTCCACCATCTGGTCGTGGACGCCGTCTCCTGGCGCGTTCTCCTGGAGGACTTCGAGCGCTCCTGGCTTGGCGGCGAGGAGGCGCGCCTGCCCGCTCCGACCACTCCGTTCTCGCGCTGGGCGGAGCGGGTGGCCGCTCACGCCGCTTCAACCGAGGCGGCGCGCGAGCTTCCGTTCTGGCGCGCCCAGGCCGAGTCGGCGGCCGGATACCGGCGCCTTCCAGTCGATTTCGAAACTGGAGAGAACACCGAGGCCACGAGCGGGCTCCTGACGGTCTCTCTCGACCCGGAGACGACACGGTCGCTCCTCAAAGATGCCCATCGTGCCTATCAGACCCGGACCGACGAGCTGATCCTCGCCGCGGTCGCCGAGGCTGTCGCCGGCTGGACCGGCGAGCGGACTCTGTGGATCGACATCGAGGGGCATGGCCGCGAGACCGCGTTCGCGGAAGCGGCCGGGGTCGACCTGTCGCGCACGGTCGGGTGGTTCACCTCGCTGCACCCGGCATGGCTCGACCTGAGAAGCGCCCAGGGACCGGGCGAGACGGTCAAGGCCGTCAAGGAAGGGCTGCGGCGCGTGCCGGGCCGGGGGATCGGCTACGGCGTTCTGCGTCACATCACGGGTGCGGCGTTCGATGCGCCGCCCCCGGAGATCTCCTTCAACTATCTCGGCCAGCTCGACCTCATGCTCGCGGTCTCCTCGCTCTTCGAGGTGGAGCCCGATCCACCGGGCCGGGCGCGCAGCCTGCGCGCCGACCGCATCTACCGGCTGGAGGTCAACGCCTGGGTGCGCGACGGCCGCCTCCACGCGGGCTGGGCCTACGGCGGGAACCGGCACCGGCGCGAGACCATCGAGCGCGTGGCGGAGAGCTTCCTGGCCTCGCTGCGCAAGCTGATCGCCCACTGCCTGGCGCCGGACGCCGGGGGCTTCACGCCGTCGGATTTTCCGGCCGCGGCGCTGGATCAGAAGTCGCTCGACCGCCTCCTGGGGAAGATCGGGGGCAAGAGCGGAGCCAAGATGGGGGACAACCGGCGGTGATCGAGGACATCTACCGCCTCTCCCCGCTCCAGGAGGGGATGCTCTTCGAGAGCCTCTACGCTCCCGAGGCGGACGCCTACGTGGTGCAGGTCTCCTGGACCCTTGGCGGCGACCTCGACCCGGCCGCGCTGCGGCGGGCCTGGGAGGAGATCGTGCGGCGCCACGCGGTGCTCCGCACGTCCTTTCATTGGGAAGAGCTGGAGCAGCCCCATCAGGTCGTTCACCCGCAGGTGGAGCTGCCCTGGGTCGAGGAGGACTGGCGCGGCGTCCCGCCCGAAGAGTGCGAGCGGCGGCTGGAAGAGGACCGCCGCAAGGGCCTCGATCTCCAGACTGCGCCGCTGTTCCGGCTGCGGCTGATCCGTGTGGAGGACGAAGTCTGGCGCCACGTCTGGACTCAGCATCACCTGCTGCTCGACGGCTGGTCGATCTCCCGGCTGTTGCAGGAGCTGTTCATCGCCTACGCCGCTTTTCGCCGCGGCGCCCATCCCGTGTTGCCCCCATCGCGGCCCTTCCGCGAGTACGTCGATTGGCTGCTGCGGCGCGATCCGGGAGAGGCCGAGGCATTCTGGCGGCGCGAGCTGGCCGGGTTCGTGACGCCTACTGCCCTTGGCGGGAGCACGGCGCTCCGGCATGACTTCGGAGGCCGGGGCCGTCTCGACACCTTTCTCGATCCCGAGAGCACGGCGGCCCTGACCGAGCTGGCGAGACGGCACCGGCTGACGCTCAACACCTTCGTCCAGGGGGCCTGGGCCCTGCTCCTGGCGCGCCGGTCCGGTGAGGAGGATGTGGTTTTCGGCGTCGTCGTCTCCGGCCGTTCCGCGACCGAGCTGCCCGGGATCGAGACGGCGGTGGGACCGTTCATCAACACCATTCCGCTGCGGGCGCGCCTCGCCCCGGGCGAGCGCCTCCTCCCCTGGCTCGCCGGCATTCAGGAGAGGCAGCTCGAGGCGAGGCGGTTCGAGCACAGCTCCCTGGTGGAAGTGCAGGGGTGGAGCGGCGTACCGCGCGACCGGCCGCTCTTCGAGAGCCTGATGGCGTTCGAAGGGTCGCTGATCGATCCGTCCCTGGCGGTGGGAATCGAGGACGTGCGGGTCCTCGACGCCCGCGCCAACCATGTCAGCCGAGCGCCGGTCACGTTCGTGGCCCGGCCCGACGGAGGCCGCCTCCACCTCACCCTGACCTGGGACCGCCAGCGCTTCGAGCCGAGCGAGCCCGGCCGCTGGATCGGCCACTTCCTCACCCTGCTCCGGGGCATGGCCGAGGATCCCGACCGCACCCTCGCCGGCCTCCCCCTCCTCGCCGAAGCCGAGCGCCATCAGCTCTCTGTGGAGTGGAACGACACGGCCATCGCCTTCCCCTCCGGGCCCACCCTTCACGGCCTCTTCCTCGCGCAGGCCGAGCGCACGCCGGACGCCGTGGCCATCGTCTCCCACGACGGGGAGAGCATCACCTACGGCGAATTGGCCGAGCGCTCGGCCGGGCTTGCCCGTCAACTGCGGGAGCTTGGCGTCGGACCCGAGGTCCGCGTGGGGGTCTCGCTGCGGCGCTCCCCCCGGCAGATCGAAGCCATCCTGGCCGTGCTCCAGGCAGGCGGCGCCTACGTTCCCCTCGACCCGGACGATCCGCCCGAGCGGCGGGAATGGATCGCGGCCGACTGCGGAGCGGCACTGATCCTCGACGAGGGCATGATCGACAGGGCTCCCTCTCCCGCGGAGCGGGGGAGGGCAGGGGAGGGGGCGCTCGCCTACATCCTTTACACCTCCGGCACCACCGGCCGCCCCAAGGGGGCCATGACGTCGCATCGCGCCGCGGTCAACCACATCCGCTGGGCGCAGTCGGCCTTTCCGCTCGCACCGGGGGAGGGCGGCCTGGTCAAGGCGCCGCTCGGCTTCGATGCCTCGGTGCGGGAGATCTTCTGGCCGCTCTCCATGGGAGGGCGGCTGGTGGTGACGAAACCCGGCGGGGAGCGCGATCCGGACCACCTGATCGAAATGATCCAACGCAAGGGGGCCGCAGTGGTGAGCCTGGTGCCGTCGCTGCTCGCCGCCGTCCTCGACCGCGAGATCGCCCCGACTCGCCTCAGGCGCATCACGGCCGGTGGCGAAGTGCTCTCCGTGGAGCTTGCGGAGCGCTGCCGCGAGAGGCTTCCTGACACCGCGCTCAGCAATCACTACGGTCCCACCGAGACGGCGGTGAATGCCACGGCGTGGGAGTACCGCCCTGGCGACCGCTCGATTCCTATAGGGAGGCCGCTCGCCAATGTCCGCATCGACGTGCTCGACCCCTGGGGCGATCCGGTGCCGATCGGGGCGGCTGGCGAGGTATGCGTGGGTGGGACCGGGGTGGGCCGGGGCTATGTGGGAAGGCCGGATCTCACGGCCGAGCGCTTCGTGCCTGATCCGAACGTCCGCGGAGCGCGGCGGTACCGCACCGGCGACCTGGCCCGCTGGCGGCCGGATGGCGCCCTGGAGTTCCTCGGCCGCGTCGATCTGCAGGTCAAGCTAAGGGGCATTCGCGTGGAGCCCGAGGAGGTCGAGGCCGCCCTCGCCGCTTGCCCGGGCGTCCGGCAGGCCGCGGTGCTGGCGCGGGACGGCGCGCTCGTCGCCTATGTCCTGCCCGAGGTCCAAGACCCCAGCCTGCCCTCTGCCTTGCGGGCCGAATTGGGAGGGCGTCTTCCGGCCTTCTTGATCCCGTCGCTCATCTTGCTCGTCGACTCCTTCCCGCGCACCCCCAGCGGCAAGATTGACCGCCGGGCGCTTGCGCGAATGGAGGTGCAGGAGCCGATCGCGGAAGGCTTCGAGGCGCCGCGCACCCCCGTCGAGGAGCAGATCGCGGAGGTGTGGAGCGAGGTTCTCAAGCGGCCTCGGATTGGAATCCGCGACGACTTCTTCGCCCTGGGAGGGCACTCCATCCTGGCTATCCAGGTGGCGACGCGGCTGCGCGAGGCGTTCGGGGTCGAGGTGCCGTTGCGGCAGATCTTCGAGGCCTCCACCCTGGCCGATCTCGCCCGCGAGGTGGAGCTGGCCCTGCGCACCGGGACCGGTCCGGTGCCACCTCCTCTGATTCCCATGCCCAGGGATAAGGAGATCCCCCTCACCTTCTCGCAGGAGAGCCTCTGGTTCCTCTATCAGCTCGATCCTACGAGCCCGGCCTACAACGTCCCGGCTACAGCACTGGTCTCCGGCCGTCTCGATCCCGTGGCTCTGGCTGGGACGCTGACTGAGATCGTCCGCCGCCATGAGGCGCTGCGCACCACTTTTCCGGGCGGCCGGCCGAGACAGAAGATCCATCCTCCGGCTCCGGTACCGCTGCCGGTGATCGACCTCACTGGACATCCCGAAGAGGCCCGGCGGCTGGCTCGCGAAGAGGCTCTGCGGCCGTTCGATCTGACCCGCGGGCCGCTGCTGCGCGCCCGGCTCGTCCGGCTCGCCGAAGAGGAGCACCTCTTCCTGCTTACCATGCACCACGCTGTCTCCGACGAATGGTCGGTGGCGGTGCTGATGCGCGAGGTGGGAGCGATCTACACCGGTGCCGGGGCGCTTCCGGAGCTGCCCGTGCAGGTGGCCGACTACGCGCTCTGGCAGCGCGAGTGGTTGCGCGGTGAGGTGCTGGAGGCGCGGCTCGCCTGGTGGAAGGAGCGGCTGGCCGGGGCACCGCCGGTGATCGGTCTGCCGCTCGACCGGCCGCGGACCGCGGCGCGGACCTTCCGCGGCGAGCGGGTATCCCTGGACGTTTCTTCGGAGGTGACGGAGCGGCTCCGGCAGCAGGGCCGCGAGCGTTCCGCCAGCCTTTTCATGGTCCTGCTCGCAGGCTTCCAGGCCTGGCTGTCCCGCCTCGGTGCCGGGGACGACCTGGTGACAGGAGTGCCGGTGGCCAACCGTTCCCATCCGGGCACCGAGGGGTTGATCGGCTTCTTCGTGAACACCCTGCCGTTGCGCGCCGACCTCTCCGGCGATCCCGGTTTCGGCGAGCTGATCGAGCGGACGCGCGAGACCGCCCTCGGCGCGTTCGCCCGCCAGGATCTCCCCTTCGAGAGGCTCGTGCAGGAGCTGCGGCCGGAGCGCAGCCTCGCCTACGCGCCGCTGTTCCAGGTGATGTTCTCGCTGCACAACGTCCCCATGCCGGCCCTCGAGCTGCCGGGCCTCGCGTTCCGGCCCTGGGAGACCGATCCGGGCACGGCCAAGTTCGACCTGCTGCTGGAGATGAGCGAGGCGATGGGGCTTCAAGGCTCGCTGGAGCATGCCTCCGATCTGTTCGACCGGACCACCGCCGAGCGCCTGGCCGGCCATCTGCGCGTGCTGCTGGAGGCCGCGGCCGAGAACCCTGATCTCCCGCTCTCCGAGCTGCCTCTCCTGACTCCGGCCGAGCGCCGCCAGATCGTAGAGTGGAGCGGGCGGAAGGCGAGCTTCCCCGTGGCCTGCCTGCACCATCTTTTCGAGAAGCAGGCGAAAGAGCGGCCGGAGGCCGTCGCGGTCGATCGGCTGACCTATGCCGATCTGGACAGGCAGGCCAACCGTTTGGCTCGCCACCTTGTTCAGCTCGGCGTAGGGCCGGAGACTCGGGTGGCCCTCCGCCACGAGCGCGCACCGGGCCTGATCGTGGGCCTCCTCGGCATCCTCAAGGCCGGGGGCGCTTACGTGCCGATCGATCCCGCCTGGCCGGAAGAGAGGGCGCGGCTCATCCTGGAGGATGCCGGCATCGCGATCACCGTGGACGAGGAGCTTCTGGCAGCCTGTCCTGAAAGCGACGAGCCGCTGAACGTCCCCGTCTCGCCGGAGAGCCTGGCCTACGTCATCTACACCTCGGGCTCCACCGGCCGGCCCAAGGGAACGCTGGTGACTCACGCCAACGTCTCCCGGCTGCTTTCTGCGACCCAAGACTGGTTTGGCTTCGGACCGGACGACGTCTGGACCCTCTTCCACTCGGCGGCCTTCGACTTCTCGGTCTGGGAGATCTGGGGAGCGCTCGCCCATGGTGGCCGACTCGTGATCGTCTCCTCGGATACGGCCCGCTCCCCGGAAGAGCTGCGGGGTCTTCTCGAGATCGAGAGCGTGACCGTCCTCAACCAGACCCCCTCGGCATTCCGACAGCTCTCGCGGCTTCCAGCGCCGGACTCCCTCCGCTGGGTGATCTTCGGCGGCGAGGCGCTGGATGTCGGCAGCACGGCCGGATGGATGGATCGCACAAGCCTCGTGAACATGTACGGCATCACCGAGACGACCGTCCATGTCACGTACCGGCCCCTCTCGCCGGAAGATCTACGGGAGCCCTGGCGCAGCCCGATCGGCATCCCGATCCCCGACCTGTCCGTCCACCTCCTCCGTAACGGTGAGCCGGTTCCGATCGGTGTGCCGGGCGAGCTGTGCGTGGGCGGGGCCGGCGTGGCGCGGGGTTACCTCGGCCGTCCGGAGCTGACGGCTGAGCGCTTCACCCCTGCTTCCCGGGGAGCCCGCCTGTACCGCAGCGGCGATCTGGCGCGCCGGCTGCCCTCGGGCGAGCTGGAGTACCTGGGGCGGATCGACCAGCAGGTGAAGCTGCGGGGCTTCCGCATCGAGCCGGCCGAGGTCGAAGCCGCGCTCGCCGCGGTCCCCGGCGTGCGGGAGACTGCGGTGATCCTCCGGGACGACCTGCCCGCGGGTCCGGGGCTGGTGGCTTACGTAGTTGGAGATGGTCTCTCGGCGGGCGAGATCCTGCCCATCCTGCGCGGCCGGCTGCCCGACCACATGGTCCCCGGCCATTTCGTCTTCCTGCGAGCGCTGCCGCTCACCGTCAATGGCAAGCTGGACCGCCGGGCTCTCCCTGCGCCGGAAGGGGCTCGGCCCGATCTGGCCCGCGCCTATGTCGCCCCCCGCACGCCTCTGGAAAAGGTGCTCGCCGGGGCCTGGGAAGAGGCGCTCGGGGTGGATCGCGTCGGCGTCGAGGACGGCTTCTTCGACCTGGGAGGCCACTCGCTGCTCGCCACCCAGATGATCTCCTGGGTGCGGGAGACCTTCGAGGCCGAGGTGCCGTTGCGGGAGCTGTTCGAGCGTCCGACGGTCGCCGCACTGGCCACGGCGCTGAAGGCGGCGAGCCCGGACGCGGAGCGGACGGCCGAGCTGCTGCTGGAGCTGAGCGAGCTGTCCGATGAGGAGGTCGCCGCGCGATGACCGTCGCGACCGGAAAGTTCTTCAAGGCTTCCCGCGAGCGGCTGGACATGCTGCGCGAGCGCCGCCGGGAGGAAGGAATGGAGGGCGGGCAGACGATCCCGCGCCGGGAGGACCCATCCGTCCATCCGCTCTCCTTTGCCCAGGAACGTCTCTGGTTCCTCGACCGGCTCGATCCGGACAATTCGGCCTACGTCATCCCTTCCTCGCTCCGGTTGAAAGGAAAGCTGGATGTGCCGGCCCTGGAGCGGGCCCTCACGGAGGTGGTCCGCCGTCACGAAGTGCTGAGGGCGACCTTCCACGAGGACGGCGGCCGGCCGGTCCAGCGGATTGCGCCGCCCGCTCCCGTCCGGCTGCCGGTGGTCGAGGAGATCCGGCGCGAGCCGATCCGGCTGGAAGAGGGACCGCTCCTGCGGGCGAGGCTGCTGCGCCTCGGGGAGGACGACCATGTTCTGAGCCTCGATCTCCATCACATCGTGTCGGACGGCTGGTCCCTGGGCGTCCTGGTGCGCGAGCTGACGGCTTTCTACGCCGGGGAGACGCTCCAGGAGCTTCCAATCCAGTACGCCGATTACGCGGCATGGCAGAGGGAGCGGCTGAGGGGCGAGGCTCTCGAAGAGGAGCTTGCCTGGTGGCGGGAGCGGCTCGCGGGCTCTCCTCCTTCCCTCGACCTGCCTTTCGACCGTCCGCGTCCGGCGGTGCAGACTTTCCAAGGAGGGCGCGCTGTCCGCATCCTGCCGGCCTCGCTCGTGGATCGTCTGAGATCGATTGGGGAGGGGGCGAGCCTCTTCATGGTGCTGCTCGCCGGGTTCCAGCTTCTCCTGTCGCGATGGAGCGGCCAGGACGACGTGCCGGTCGGCTCGCCCATCGCGGGCCGCACCCGGCGCGAGGTCGAGGGGCTGATCGGGATCTTCCTCAATCACCTGGTCCTGCGCACCGACCTGTCGGGAGATCCCACGTTCCGTGGGCTGCTGGGTCGGGTGCGGGAGGTCGCGGTCGGGGTCTTTGCCCACCAGGATCTCCCCTTCGAGAAGCTCCTGGCCGAGGTCGAGCCGCAGCGCGACCTTTCGCGCACGCCGCTCTTCCAGGTCTTCTTCAACCTGCTGAACTTCCCTTCGACCGAGGTGCGCCTTCCCGGGCTGACGATCGAGGGGATCGGCCCGCCCGAGCCGCAGGCGAAGTTCGACATGACCCTCTACCTGGTCGAGGACAGGGGAGCCGTCCATCTCGACCTGATCTACAACGCCGGCCTCTTCGACGCGCCGCGGATGGAGGAGGCGCTAGCCCAATATCAGCTCCTCCTGGAGCAGGCCGCTGCCGATCCCGACGCCCCGATCGGATCGTTCTCGCTGGTCACCGAGACCGCCCGCAAAGCGCTCCCCGATCCCGAGGCGCCATTGGACGCGAGCTGGCCCGGCTCGGTTTCCGATGCCGTGGCAAAGCACGCCCAGGAGGCGCCCGACCGTCCGGCCGTGATCTGGGAGGGTGGAGAGCTCACCTACGCCCAGCTTGCCGAGCAGATGGAGAGGAACGCGGCGAGAGTGCAGGGAGACATCGTGGCGATCCAGGGGCACCGCAGCGCTCCCCTGGTTTCCGAGATCCTCGGAGTGATGAGGGCTGGCGCAGCCTTCGTCATCCTCGACCCTGCCTACCCCGAGCAACGCAACAACGCCATTCTGGACTCCCTCTCCCGCGCAGCGGGGGAGGGTAGGGGAGGGGGTCCGGATGCCCTCGCCTACATCGCCTTCACCTCCGGCTCGACCGGCATCCCCAAGGGCGTCCTCGGCCTCCACCGTTCCCTGACCCACTTCTATCCCTGGATGAGCGAAGCCTTCCATCTCGGCCCGGACGACCGCTTCAGCCTCCTCTCCGGCCTGGCTCACGACCCGCTGCACCGGGATGTCTTCACCCCGCTCTGGCTCGGCGGCGCGGTGGTGATCCCCGACCCCGAGCGCATGGGTGAGCCCGGCTGGCTTTCGGCCTGGATGGCCCGCATGGGCGTCACCGTCGCCCATCTGACCCCCGCCATGGGCCGGCTGCTCACCAGTGAACCAGCGACTCCGATGCCCGCTCTCCGCCGGGCTTTCTTCGTGGGAGACGTGCTGACCCGCCGCGATGTGGAGCGCCTGCGCGCCCTCGCTCCGGACGTCAAGGTCGTCAATCTCTACGGCTCGACCGAGACCCAGCGCGCCGTCGGCTACCACGAGGTGAGCGAGGACGAGGAGCGCTATCCCCTCGGCCGCGGCATGCCGGACGTGCAGCTCCTGATGCTCGACCGATCCGGCCGCCTGTGCGGCATCGGGGAGGTCGGCGAGGTCTGCGTGCGCAGCCCCCATATTGCCGAGGGCTACCTGGGCGGACAACGATTCCAAGGCCTCTATCGGACCGGCGATCTCGGCCGCTATCTGCCCAACGGCGAGGTCGAGCCGCTTGGCCGGGCCGACTTCCAGGTGAAAATCCGGGGCTTCCGCGTCGAGCTTGGAGAGGTGGAGGCCGCTCTCGCCAGCCATCCGTCCATCCGGGAGGCCGTAGTCGTCGCGCGGGGTGAGGGCCTCGTCGCCTACATCGTTCCGGCCATCGAGAACGACCTGCGGACATTCCTGCGCGCCCGCCTCCCCGAGTACATGATCCCCTCCACGTTCGTCTTCCTGGAGGCGCTGCCGCTCACCCCGAACCGCAAGGTGGACCGCAAGGCGTTGCCCGAGCCGGTCCGGAAAGAAAGGGAGGAGGTCGAGCTTTCTCCCTTGGAAGAGCTGCTCGCGGCGATCTGGAGCGAGGTGCTCGGGGTCGAATGCATCGGACCGTTCGACGACTTCTTCGGGCTCGGCGGCCATTCACTCAAGGTGACGCAGATCCTCGCCAGGGTGCGGGATGCTTTCGGCGTCGAGCTGCCGGTGCGCAGCCTTTTCGAGAGCCCGACCCTCTCCGGCTTCGCGGCGCGGATCGAGGAGGCCTCCGGATCGGCGCCTGCCGCTCCTCCCCTGGTCCGGGTCCCGAGGGAGGGCGACCTGCCGCTCTCCTTCGCCCAGGAGCGGCTCTGGTTTCTTCAACGACTGGCGCCGGAGAGCCCGGCCTACAACATGCCCGCGGCCCTGCGCCTCTCGGGCGATCTCGATCCCGCCGTGCTGGAGAAAGTCCTCCAGGAGATCGTGCGCCGCCACGAGACCCTGCGCACCACCTTCCCCGAGACGGATGGCCAGCCGCGCCAGCGCGTTCACCCCTACCTGCCGTTCTCTCTGCCTGTGATCGACGTGCGGGAAGCCGAGGCGGAGCGGCTCATCCGCGAGGAGGCGGCGCGGCCCTTCGATCTTCGGCAAGGGCCTCTGCTGCGCGTCCTCCTCCTCCGCCTGGGCGAACGGGAGTGGATGGCGCTCTTCTGTCTTCATCACGTGATCAGCGACGGCTGGTCGGTGGGCGTGCTGGTCAAGGAGACGGCGGCACTCTATGCCGGAAGGACGCTGCCCGAGCTGCCCGTCCAGTACGCGGACTTCGCGGTCTGGCAGCGCGGCTGGCTCCAGGGCGAGGCGCTCGCTTCCCAGATCGCCTGGTGGCGCGAGGCGCTCGCGGACGCCCCGGCTGTCCTCGATCTCCCTCTCGACAGGCCGCGCTCGACCGGCTCGGGCCGGGCCGGGATCGTCAAGGCGGAATTCCCGGCCGCCGCCCTTCGCGAGCTGGGCCGGCGTGATGGGGCGACCCTCTTCATGGTCCTCCTTGCCGCCTTCCAGGCGCTGCTCCACCGGCTGACCGGGGAGGACGACGTGGTCGTGGGCACGCCCATCGCCAACCGCACCCACGCCGGGCTCGAAGGGCTGATCGGCTTCTTCGTGAACACGCTTGCTCTGCGCAGCCGCCTGGACGGCGATCCGTCCTTCCGCGAGATGCTGGCCTTCTCCCGGGCCACGGCTCTGGAGGCCTACGCCCACCAGGACCTGCCGTTCGAGAGGCTGGTGGAGGAGCTGCGCGTGGAACGGAGCCTGCGCCATACGCCGGTCTTCCAGGTGATGCTCGCCCTCCAGAACGCGCCCGCCGCGGAGCTGACGCTGCCTGGGCTCACCCTGTCGCCCGTCCCGCTCGCGCCTGGCGCGGCCAAGTTCGACCTCAGTCTCACGTTTCTGGAAGAGGGCAGGGCGGCGCTGGAGTACGACGCCCTCCTGTTCGACGCGGCTACCGCGGAGCGCCTGCTGGAGCGGCTCGGCGTCCTCGTCGAGGGGTTTCTTCGCGATCCGGAGCTTCGCCTCTCCGAGCTGCCGGCGATGGGGGAGGCTGAACGGCGCCAGATCCTCGGCTGGAGCGCGCCCGAGACGCTTCCCGAGTCGATCCCTCTCCACCGCAGGTTCGAGGAATGGGCGGCGCGATCCCCGGGAGCACCCGCCATTCAGGGCATGACCTACGCCGAGCTGGATCGCGCCGCCAACCGGCTGGCGCGGGACCTGCGCGCCGCGGGGGCCGGGCTCGAGACGCGGGTCGCGGTCTCCTCGAAGCGGCCGGAAGGCTGGCCGCTCGCCCTCCTCGCCGTGCACAAGGCCGGGGCCGCGTACGTGCCGCTGGACCTCCAACTGCCCGCGGAGCGCCTGGAGCTTCTTCTCGCCGACAGCGGAGCCTCGGTGCTGCTCGCGGACGAGGCGCTGCTCGGCCGGTTACCAGGCGGCGGCTTGCGGACCGTCTGCCTCGACCGGGTCAGCCGGTTCGGGCCGGAGACCTTCCCCCGGGTCGAGGTCCATCCGGAATCCCTGGCCTACGTCATCTACACCTCGGGCTCGACCGGCGTTCCCAAGGGGGTGGGGGTCTCGATGGGAGCCTACGCCCGCCACCTGGCCGGTCTGGCGCGGCGCTGCGGCCTCGGTCCGGACGACCGGGTGCTCGGAGCCTACGCCGAGGGCTTCGACGCCTCCCTGGATCCGATGATGGCGCTGATGAGCGGCGCCGCGCTCTTCAGCCGCGGAGGCGAGATCTGGAGCGCGTCCGAGCTCGCGGAACGGATCGGGCGCTGGGGCATCACGGTCGCGCAGATGCCGACCTCCTATTGGCGGCAGCTCGTGGCGGAGCTGGCCGCCTCGGGCCGCACGCTCCCGTCTCACCTGAGGTTCGTCGAGGCCGGAGGCGAGGCCATGCCCGCCGAGGTGGCCCGGCTCTGGCGGCAGGTGGCGCCCGCGACGCGGCTGGTCAACGGCTATGGACCCACCGAGGCCGTGATCACGCCCACGGTCTGCGAGGTGGCCGGGGAGATCCCGGACACGATCTCCGGCTCCGTTCCCATCGGCCGCGCGGTGGGAGGGCGCACCGTCCGGGTGATGGACCGGCACGGCCGGCCGGTCCCGGTCGGCGTGGCCGGCGAGCTCTGGTTAGGCGATCTCCTGGCGCGCGGGTATCTCGGCCGGCCGGATGCCACCGCCGCGGCCTTTATCCCGCACGACGGCGGAGAGCGTCTCTACCGCACGGGAGACCGGGTGCGCTGGCTGGCGGACGGCAACCTCGAGTATCTGGTCCGCCTCGACCGCCAGGTGAAGCTGAGGGGCTACCGCATCGAGCCCGGGGAGATCGAGGCCGCGCTCCTCCGGGATCCCGCGGTGCGGGAGGCGGCGGTAGTCGTAGCCAATGACCAGTTGCTGGCCTTCCTCGTGCCTCAATCCGAGCCTGTGACTCCGGACCTGAAGCTGCCCGCCTACATGATCCCCTCGGCCTATGTCTGGCTGGAGGCCCTGCCTCTCACCGCGACCGGCAAGGTGGACCGGCGGGCGCTTGCCCGGACGGAGATCCGGAGGGAGTCCGGCTCCATCCCGCCGCGGGACGATCTGGAGCGCGAGCTGGCGGGGATCTGGGAAGATCTCCTCGGGGTTCCGGTTGGGATGACGGACGACTTCTTCGCTCTCGGCGGGCATTCTCTGCTCGCGGTGCGGCTGGCCTCGCGGATCGAGGCCCGCTTCGGCCGGCCGATGCCGATCGCCACCCTCTTCGAACGGCGGACGGTCGAGGCCCTTGCAAGCTGGCTCCGGCCTGCCTTGACTCCGGCTTCCTCCCCGCTGGTCCGCATTCAGCCCCAGGGGACCCGGCCGCCCCTCTTCATGATCCACCCCGGAGGCGGCGGCGTCCTCTGCTATGCCGATCTGGCCCGCGCCCTGGGACCGGACCAGCCGCTGTACGGCCTCCAGGCCCCGGGGCTCGACGGCGAACGGCCCCCCCTCGACCGCATCGAAGACATGGCCGATCTCTACATCAGCGCTCTTCCGGACGGTCCCGTTCACCTCGGAGGCTGGTCCTTCGGCGGGCTCGTGGCCTACGAGATGGCCTGCCGGCTGGGGGAGCGCGCCGGGCTGGTGGCGATCCTGGACGTCCCTGCGCAGGAGGAAGAGACCGCCGACGAGGCCGAGCTGCTGCTCCGCGGCCTGGACGAGGGATTGCCTCTGACCGCGGACGAGCTGCGGGGGCTCGACACCCGCGCCCAGGTCGCGCTGGTCCTCCAGAGGATGTCGGACCTGCCTCCCGACTTCGACGAGCGCCGGGCCGTCGCCCTGGTCGAGGTCTTCAAGGCCAACCTGCGGGCGGGTAGCGCCTGGGAGCCGCGCTCCTATGCAGGCAAGGTGACTTTCTTTCGGGCGGCCGGCAGCGAGCGCCTGGGGCTCGATGGCACGGGGGGGTGGGGGGCTTTTGCCCGGGATCGGGAGG
>DATLNC010000280.1:0-25569 GCA_035536935.1 Thermoanaerobaculia bacterium | reverse complement strand
CCCCCGGCCGTACGAGCGACTCCCCCGGCTGTACGAGTGACTCCCCCGGCTGTACCAGCGACTCCCCCAGCCGTACCAGTGACTCGTACGCGCGTACCAGCCACTCGTCCGCGTGTACGGGACACTCGTCCGTGCGTACGAACGCCCCGTCCCCCTGTACCGAGGTCCGGTACGGAGGGACGGGTGCCTGGTACGGAGGGACGAATGGCCGGTACACCCGGACGGGGGACCCGTCCCGAGCTTTCCAAGAGAGCGGTAACTACCGCGGCTGGGGCTCGCCGCGGTGCAGGAGCTCGTCGGGGGTGACCCAGCCGTTGCTGTCGCGGTCGCCGGCCAGAACGCCTGCCGGCGCGGCCGTAGCCGTCTTTCAGAGGCTGCAAGGGGGATGCCGTTACCGGAAGTAACCGTTCACGTCGAGGATCAGGTCGAGCCCGCCCGTGGCGGCGCCGCAATAGACGGCGAGGCTCGGGGGAAAGCCGGTCAGCTTGGCGATGGCGTTGTTCCCCCGCGTCTGGCCGGCCCCAAAGGTGTCCATGAACGCATTCGGGCGCGGAGCCCCGCTCTCGAACAGGGTCACGAAGCCCGGCGAGTCGGGGCTCGCCACGGTCACGTTCAGCGACAGGGCGATGGCGTCGGGCGGGATGCCGCAGCGGCCGCCCAGCTCGAACACGCGGACCTCCCCCGCCTGAAGACGGGGCTTGCCCCAAGGGCCGGCCGGGCCGCGGGTGTCCACCAGCCGGCAGGGCGTCAGCGGATAAAAGCCATCGGCGCCCAGCGACTCGTCGTCCGCAATCGTCAGCGTGCTGCTGGCGTAGGGACCCAGGAGAAAGGACGCCCCCGGCGCCACGGCCAGGGTGACCGTCTCCGGCCCCTCCGCCAGCATGTCGTCCTTCGCCTCGACCACGATGGAGATCCGCGACACGTCCTTGCCGAACATGACGGCGGAGGACAGGCCGAAGTAGTCGGTCCCCGCCTGGGTGCTCCCCCCCGCCACCAGTTCGATGAGCAGCGAGGAGGCCGTGGAGCCCGTGCGCGTGATGGAGAAGGAGCCTTTGTCCCCGCCGGGCTCGGAGACGTAGGGATCGGCAGCCGAGACGGAGATGACCGGCATGGGCGACTCGTCGTCCAGCTCCAGGATGTGGACGCTCGCGGTGGGCTGCGGGCCCACCTCGTAGAAGCGGCCGGGGGACAGGGAGAGGATCACGGTCTCGGAGGGCTCCAGCCGCGAGTCGCTCAGCACCGTGACGTCCAGATCGACGGAGGAGATGCCGGCCGGTACGGTCAGCTCTCCGGAGAGCGCGGCGAAGTCTTCCCCGTTGGTGGCCGTGCCAGTCACCTCGTAACGGACGAGGAGGTCGGAGGCCGGCGAGGGGCTCACCGAGATCGTGAAGGAGCCGCCGTCCGGCCCCACCTCGGAGGCGGCGGGATCGGCCGCCTCGATCGTGACCTCCGGCAATCCGGGAGCCATGTCGTTGTCGGAGAGGACCGCGGTAGCGGAGCCGCCGGTATCGTCGATCCGGTAGGCGGGATGGCTGACCAGCTTGATCACGGCGGTCTCGTCCCCCTCGACGAGCAGGTCGTTCACCGGCGTGAGCGTCAGGTTGGCGGAGGCGGCTCCCGCGGGGATGACGACCGACCATGGCGCTGTCAGGCTGTAGTCGGTGCCGATCCGCGCCGTGCCTCCGGGCGCCCAGCGCACGGTGAGGGGCGACGCCGTGCTCCCGGTGCGCGAGACCGTGAAGGTCGCGGTCCCAGTACCTGCTCCGGAGGCTGCCTCGGAGGCGGAGGCGTCCGCGGCCACCACCCGGACCGTCGTGGCCGGGAGGTCGAGCAGCGCGGCCTTGAGGAAGTCGTAGACGGTCTGGTGGTTCGCGGTGGTGGTGAAGGCGGTGCCGCCGTGGCCGACGTTCGGGACCGGCACCCAGGTGACCCGGACCCCGTTGCGGCGCAGGGCGTCCACCAGCAGCTCGCTCTGGTTGAACGGGACCAGGTCGTCGATCGTGCCGTGCATGACCAGGAAGGGCGGATCGTCCGGCGAGGCGAAGGTGCCGGCGTTGGCCGTGGCCGTGCGCTCCGGCACCTTCTGGATCCAGTCGCCGACCAGCCGGCTCTCGGGGGAGCCGTTCGTGTCGTGATTCTGGGTGCTCGGATAGAAATTCATCTGGAGCATGTCGCCGTAGCCGTACCAGCTCACCACGGCCTGGACGCGGCTGGAGAAACCCGTATTGCCCCCGGTCGCACCCTCCAGGTCGGCCGTGAAATTGCCGACCGTGACCGTCCCCTCGTCCCCGGAGGTCCCGAGCATGGAGGCGAGCTGGGCACCCGCGGAAACGCCCCAGGCAGCGAAACGGTCCGGGTCGAGGTTGTAGGTGGCGGCATGGGCGCGCAGCCAGCGCACCGCCCCCTTGGAGTCCTGGATCTGGGCTGGCCAGATGGCCGTATCCGAGAGGCGGTAGTCGATGCTCGCGACCGCATAGCCCTTGGAGCAGAGGTCCGAAACCCCGGTCGGGATGGGCAGCCGGCTGCCGTTGAACCATCCGCCGCCGTGGATGTAGACCACGGCCGGCACGGGGGCCGCCGGTGTCGCAGTCGAGGGCACGAGCAGCTCCAGCTTCAGATCCTGGGTCTGGCCGGCGGCGTCCTGATAGGTGCCATAGGTCAGGCCGGAGTAGGTCTGGCACTGAGCCAGGAGCGGCGGCGCAGCCAGGAGTACAGCAATGGAGAAGATCAGGGCAGAAGACTTCACGGCGAGCGGGGACTTTGCAGCTTTCGTGCCGGGCGGTGCTAGGCTTTCACCCACCCATGGAGCCGCGCGTCCTGATCCTGGCCCTCCCCTCACTGGTGGTGCTCGCCCTGCTGGTGTGGCACTCCTGGCGGTCCCTGCCGCGCCGGCGGGCGATCGCGTTCTGGATCTCGGTGACGGTATACGGCCTGCTACGCGGGATGGCAGTGGCCTGGGTGACGCGCGAGGGGCTCGGAGCATCGCTCCCCTACCAGATCCGCGACCCGCTGTTGAGCGTCTTCGGCGTGTCGCTTCAGGAGATTGCGGGCTGGGCGATCGTCGCCTATCTGGCCTGGTGGCTAGGGGAGCGGTTCGCGCGCCAGGAGAAGAAGGGGCCGCGGCTCTTCCTTCAGGTGGCCTGGGGGTGCCTGTTCCTGGGGGCGATCAGTTGGGCGGTGGAAACTGCAGCGATAGCCGCCGGCTGGTGGCACTGGACCGTGCCCGGGGGCAGCGAGGTGCTCCTGCACGTCCCCTGGATCGGCTTGGTGGACTGGTTCTTCGTCGGCACCGACTTCCTGCTCCCCTTCCTGGTCCTGACCGCGCCCGCGCTCGCCGCGCCCGCCGGACACCGGGTCCGTTTCCTGTCGCTCCTGCTCTTTCCACTGCACATGGCCGCCCATCTGTGGCTCCCGGGGCTGGATCCCGCGCATTGGCTGCTCCTCGGGCTCGTGCTCTGGCTCGCCCTGCGCTCGCCGGTCCAGGACGACGCGTTTTCCGGCGGCCTGCTCCCCGCGGCCGCCCTGGGGATCGTCCTCCTCGATGTGGCCCTGGTGGAGCTGTTTCTGGTGGGCCGGCCCGTGCTGCTGGCGTCGGTGATCCCGGCGGCGGCGGTGGCGCTCCAGGCGATCTGGCCTGGAATCGGCTCCGGTGTCGCGGCCGGAGCCGTGGTCGGCGCGCTGGCCCTCCCTCCCCTGATCTTCTCGGCGCTGCCCGGATTCTCCGTGCTGGTGCTCCGGTTCGGACGCCGGAACCGCTGGGCCGCGCCCGCGCTGATGGCGGCGCTCGCCTGCCTCGCTCTGGTAATGCACGGGCGGGCCGGCAATGCCGAGGAGGATCTGAAGCGCCGGCTCGACGAGGCCCTGCTGGCCCGCGACCGGGGGGATCTGACCGCGGCCACGAAACAGCTGTCCGACCTGTCGCGGGACCATCCCGGTTCGCACGTGCCCCGCGCCCTGCTCGGGGAGATCCAGTACCGCACCGGCCGGTTGGACGAAGCGCGCGCTTCCTATGAAGAGGCGGTGGAGATCAAGCAGGACTTCGTGGAGGGCTACCGCTATCTCGCGGTGATCCACCTCCAGAGGGGGAGGCGCGAAGCCGCGGCGGAATCGGCGGCCCGGGGGCTCGCGGTCGCTCCCGGAGACCTGGAGCTGCGCTACCTCCAGGGGAGCAAGATCGGCGAGCTATGGCCTGAGATCGAGGCACAAGGACCCGGCGCGGCCAAGGCGCTCGCCGGGCTGGCCTATGAGGTCGGGGATGTGAGCGGGACGGTCGAGATCCTGGACAGAGGCATCGCACGCTGGCCGGAAGACCGGGAGCTGCGCAGCCTGCGCGGGCGCGTGGCACCGTAAGCCGGAAAGGACCTCAAGGACTGCAAGGACCTCAAGGACTGCAAGGACAGGTTCTTCGTCCCTGGTGTCCTTGAGGTCCTTGAGGTCCTTGATGTCCTTTCCGGCCTACCCTAACAACCGCCGGGCCTCCCGAGCTTCGGCGGAGCCCGGGGCAACCGCAATCACCCTCTCCAGGTATTGCCGGGCTCCCTGGCGGTCGCCCTTCTTCTGCAGGACGCGGCCGGCTCCGAGGAGCGGCGCGGGCTGGCCGGGTCCGACCTCGGCGGCTTTGAGGTAGCGCTCCAGGGCCCGATCGAGCTGGCCCTGGTTCTCCGCGAGCTGACCCCAGACCAGCCAGGCCGGCAGCCAGGCCGGCGCGAGCTCCACCGCTTGCTGGAAGCGACGCTCCGAGGCCGCGGCGTCCCCGGCCTTGGCCTCGGCCTCGGCCAGGCGCACCAGAATGGAAACGCTCTCCGTGCCGGCGTTCACGGCTTCGGCGAGCAGCCGGCGCACCTCCGCTGGCTTTCCCGCCTTCTGGGCCAGGTCGGCCAGGCCCCACCAGGCGGCGGCGAAGCGGGGGTTCAGCTCCAGCGTCAGCTCGTACTCCTTCCGCGCCTCTTCCATGCGGCCGAGGTGGGCATAGGCGTCGGCCAGGTTCTCGTGCAGGAAGTCGAGGCGGGGGTTCTCCTGCGCGGTCCGGCGGTAGGTGGCGATGGCGGCATCGGCATCGCCGCCGGCGAGCTGCGCGGTCGCGAGGGCGGTCAGGAACGGGATGTTGCCCGGGCTGCGGCGCACCAGCCCGGTCAGCTTCGCCGCCGCCGCCTTCGCCTCCCCCTGCTGCGTCAGATCCTTGGCCGCCATGAACTCCGCGAGAAGAGGGACGCCGTCCTTGGGATCGAGCGTGCCCTTGCCGCTGGACCCGGAGCCCGAGGCATAGCCGAGGCTCTGGAGCGAGCGCGCCAGCTCGGGATCGGCCGCCTCGGCCTTACGGGTTTTGAAAGAACGCTGCGCCGTCTGGAGCGCTCCCTTGAGCCGGCGTGCCTGCTCCCGCTGGTCATTCAAGAGATTCCGGGTCTCCCTGGGGTCGGACCCGAGGTCGTACAGCTCCGGACGCGGAGCCACGATCAGCTTCCAGCGGCCGTCGGACATCCCTTCCAGAGGGCTCCAACCATAGGCGCTCAGGGGGAAGCGGCTCTCCAGGTAGACGGGACCGGCAGCTTTCCCTCCCAGCCCCGGGAGTGGCTCGCCGAATCCGGCCGCGGGAGCTCCCGCCCCCCCTGAGAGGCGCAGCAGGGTCGAGGCCAGCCGGACCGTCGGGGCCGTCTCCGCCACCGCTTTCCCCCGCGGCACGCCGGGGCCTGCCAGGATCAGCGGGACATGCATCGTCGGCTGGTAGAGGAAGATGCCGTGGGTCCGCTCCCCGTGCTCGCCCAGGGCCTCGCCATGGTCCCCCACCGCGGCGATCAGGGAGTCGGCCGGCAGCCTGGCCAGAAGGCGGCCGATCTCGCGGTCCATGTAGGCGACCTCGCCGGCGTACCTCTGGCGATCGCCGGCCCGGGGGTCCACGCCCGGCGGGTCGTACGGCGCGTGCGGGTCGTAGTAGTGAACCCAGAGGAAGAGAGGTTTGCCCGCCGGCCGCTTCGCCAGCCATGCGAGGGCGGCGTCGGTCATCTGCCGGGCATTGCGCTCGGGATAGCCGTACTCGCCGATCTGCTCGGCGGGAGCCTTGTCGTCGTAATGCCCGAAGCCGCGGGCCAGCCCGAAGCGGCGGTCGAGGACCCGCGAGGCCACGAACGCCGCGGTGACATAGCCGCGGGCAGAGAAAACCGCGGCCAGGGTGGGCACGTCCTTGGAGAGCACGGTCGTGCCGTTGTCCCGGAGCCCGTGCTCGGGCGGCACGAGGCCGGTGAGGAGCGAGGTATGGGCAGGGAGGGTCAACGGCGTGGGCGTGACCGCCTGGTGCCAGCGTGTTCCGCGGGCCGCGAGGGCGCTGAGCACCGGCGTGCCCGCTCCCAGGGCGTCGGCGCGGGTCGTGTCCAGTGTGAGGAGGATGACGCTCGGGGGCGGAGCGGGCCTGGCTGCGAGCGCAAGCAGTGCCAGCAGGACCGGTAGAGCAAGCCACCTCATCCGGAGAAGGATAGCAGGGGGATAAAAAGAGGCCGCCGGGTGGCAGAAACCCGGCGGCCTGAGGAGGATCCGGCCGCGCTAAGGAACCTTCGACGTCCTGGCGATGCTGATCCCGACCTGGCCGCTGGTGACACCCAGTGGTCTCAGCACCTGGACGGTGTAGCTCCCTGGCTTCGACACGGACGCGTCGACTCCTGAATCCGTGAATCCCTGGAGGAGCGAGCCTCCCGTGGCCACGACGAGCCCGAGAGGATCGAGGAGCCGGACCGTCATGGCCTGGCTGCCCCCCTCCACGAGCACCGAGACGACCCGGTCGTTCGCTCCCACCTGAACCTGCTTGGTCACGATCGGACCGAGGCTCAGGTCGCCCTGGCTGGTCGTGGTCGTGGTGGTGTACTCGACCGCGGAGGCGTTGGCCCCGCCGCAATCGGCCAGGGTGAAGCCGTCCACGTAGACCGCCAGGGACTGGAGGACGATCTTGATCTCGTGAGGCCCGGTCCCGAGGCCGGAGTAGGTCTTCGAGGCGCCGAACGTCACGGCGGGCGTCGGGCCGAGGTAGGACAGGGTCTCGCGGAGCTGGCCGTCGATGAAGACGTCGGCCGTTCCGCCCTTGTTGGACGTTGCGTAGTGGTAGGTGATGGCGTCGCCCTGGAAGGCCAGCCGCACGTAGGGTTGCGGGTCCTGCGCCTTCCTCCCCGTTCGGATGGTGTATCCGCCGTTGGAGGCGTTCGGGTCGGCCTTGTAGAAGAAGGAGTAGTGCTCCACCGCCGGATCGGAGTCGTCCACCTCGTGGCAGTTGCGGCAGGGACCCGCCAGCTTGGCGTCCGTGACCTTCACGTCGTCCACGAACCAGCCGCCCTGCTCGGTCGAGCCGTCGGAGCTGAACAGGAAGCGGATGCGGATCGCCTTGCCGGCGTAGGCCGACAGCGACCCGGAATGGTTCGACCACTGGTCGAGGAGCGAGGTGCCCGTGAACGCCGGCTGGCCGTCGGCGAAGCCGGGGCCGCCGCAGGCGGGATCGCCGAGCGGTCCGCCCATGACGGCCGGATAGTTCACGCTGCCGAGCTTGGACCAGTTGGTGAAGCCGCTGTCCTCGGTCGCCACCTCGACATAGCCGCCGTCCCAGCCGGTTTCCATGTCATAGCGCGAGCGGAAGGAGAGCGCCGGATTCGCCCCGAGGCGGATCGTGTCGCTCTCCAGGCCCATGCAGGAGTTGGGTGCATAGTTGCCGGCGGCGCTGGTGGCGTGGTGCTTGGTGGCGTTGTTCAGTCCGGAAGCCCGGACCGCCCAGCCGCGGAGCTTGACCGGCAGGGCATCGCCGGCGTCATCCTGGAAGGTGCCCGGCGTGAGCTGGCCCGCGGGGGCCTCGGTGCGCCGCGCCAGGTTGCCTTCCGTGTTGCCGTTGGAGGCCACGGCCCGGACGATGTAGGTGTAGCGGGTCCCGCTCGCCACGCGGTCGTCGGCGTAGCTGGTGCCGGTGACGCCCATGGCAATCCGGTTGCCGGCCGAGGGGGTGAAATTGGGATCGGTGCTGCGGTAGACGTCGTAGGAGATCGTGGTCGAGCCGCAACCCGGGGTGGCGGCGTCCCACTTGACGTTCAGCCGGCAGGTACCGTCTGTCGAGCTCGCGACGCTCTTCACACCGGCGAAAGTGGGAGGGGCGTTGCAGGCGCCGGTGGCGGTGATGGACTGGCAGGCCGAAGCCGCCCCGGCGCACGAGGCGCAGGTGCCGGCCGCCGAGGCCACGCGATAGGAGTAGGTCTCGCCGCCGACGATGCGGTCCTGATCGACGAAGCTCGTCCCGGACGCGGTGCCGACCGCCGATTCGGGAGCGGTGGACGAGCAGACGCCCGCCTTGCGCAGGATCTTGTAGGAGCCGGCGCCCGGGGCCGCCGTCCAATTGACCTGGATCGCGTTGGCTCCGGCGTTGGAGAGGGTGACCTGAGCCGGGGCCGGCACGGCGGAGGCGCCGCAGGCCGAGGTGGTCACGGTCACGCAGTTGGAAACCTGCCCATAGCAGGAGGCGTTCTGCCCCACGGGCTGGATGCTGTAGTAGTAGGTCACGTCCGGGGCGACCTGGCTGTCCTCGAAGTAGGTGCGGGAGCCGCCGACCGTGCCGACCGGCGTGAAGCCGAAGCCGCAGCCCAGCGTGTTGCGCAGCACCCGGTATTCGGTCGTGTCGGCCGAGGGAGTCCAGGTGAGCTGCACCGGAGCATTGGCGCCGCAGGTGCTCGCTGTCGAGGCGGCGATCGGGGCCGGGCAGCCGGAGCCCTGGTTGGTCGCGTCGGAAGCGGCGCCGCAGGCGATGCCGTGCAGATCGAAGGCGGAGAAGAGGATGTCGGCGTGCGGCGTGCCATCCGCCAGGTTGCCGTTGTCGTCGTCGATGAACCGGTAGGTCGAGTACCAGTCGGTCACCGTGCAGCCGTTGGTCGTGCCCTCGGGGAAGGGCCCGGTGGCCGAGTAGCCCGAAACCGCGATGTCGCGGGTCAGGTACCAGAGGCGGTCCATGTACTGCCAGCCGGAGACCTCGGTGGGGCCGGGCGGCTGGGCGTAGACATTGCCGCCGAACTCGGAGGAGATGAGCTGCTTGGCGAGGTCCCAGTTGGCCTGCGAGGCGATCTGGGACTCGCAGTGGCAGCCGTGGTTGAGCGGGCCGGCGCAGCCGTCGTCCTCCGGCGGACCGCAGTTGTAGAAGTTGGACTTGCCGTCGGCCACGCCCACGGGCGCGGTGTCGATGAGGTGGTTCCAGCGCGCGGGGGTACCGGCGTCCGCCGGGTTGGCGGGCGGGTTGAGGCCGGAGCGGGAGCCGTTCGGGGCGTCCGGATCGCGCGGCGCGGCGCAGTCCGGGGCGCTCCCGCGGCTGCAGAGCCGGGTGTAGTCGAGCTCGCGCACGCCGGTGCAGAGCCTCGACTTGCTGCCGGTCGTCGCATCGCCGTAGCCTGCGGTGTTGCCCCATGGGTTGGTCGGGTTCGGGAGCCGGAAGCCGGAGCCGAAGCAGGCCTCCTGCCCCTGCAGCAGGGCGAAGGTGTCGCCCATGGCCTCGCCGGTGGCGCTCTCGGGCGCGTTGCCCGTGCCGTCATGCTGGTCGAGGCCGTGCCCGAACTCGTGCAGGCCCACTACCGGGACCTCGCCCGTGTTGTTGCAGCCCAGGCCGGGCGTCAGGCGCATGAAGACGAACAGGTTCGCCCCTCCCGCCCAGAAGGCGTTGCAGGCCGGGGGCACGTTGGTGGCCACGGTCGGCACCGCGTCGCCGCCGTCAACCCCCTTCAGCCAGTCGTTGTGGGGCAGGTAGTACCGGGACTTCTCGTTGATCAGGTTCAAGTGGTAGTACATGGTCCGCGCCGAATGGGTATCGCCGGGGCCGCCGGTCAGGAGGCCGCTGTTCGGCGCGGATTCCCGGTGCGCCGGGAAGCAGTCGGTGTTCACGTTGGCCAGCGGGTCCGACGTCCCCAGATCGGGGTTCGCCGGCGCCAGGCCCGTGCCGGCGATCGGGCCGCAGATATCGACGAAGTTGAAGTACTTGCCCTGGAGCGTGGTCGTGGCGGAGACCGCGCCGGCTGGCCAGTTGAAGGCGCCGGCGGAGTTGGTGAAGCAGCCGGCACCCGAGCAGGACCCGCCCACGAAGTTGAGCTTCGCATTGGGCAGGGTTACCGGCAACTCCGCGGCCGTACCGGGAACGCAGTTGCTGGGATCGGTACAGTTGGCCTCGGTGAGAGCCGAGCCTTTGAGCACCGAGACATAGTCGTTGGAGTCGATGAAGCGTACGACCTGGCCGTTGCGGGCGTCGACCAGCGCCAGCCACGTGCCGAGCGAGTCGGCGCGGGTGAACAGGAAGCGGTAGACCAGGGCCGGCTGCCAGCCGGCGCCGATCGGGCCGGTGTAGCCCACCTCGTCGGCCGCGCCGCGCTGCACCCAGGAGAGTACGCCGTCCTGCAGGAACTTGTCATCGGCGAGCAGTCCGCCCAGGAACTGGCCCAGGTTGGCCTTGGCCTGGCCAGCCGTGAGCGTGGGCGCGATCCCCTCGACTCCTGCCGAGGCCGGGATGGCACGGTTGACGCCGAACTGGACCAGGTTGCCATGGGCGACGCGGAAGACGACGAAGGAGCCCTCGACCGGGATGCCGTTGATCACCTGGTTGAAGGCGACGTTCCAGAACTGCCCGCGGTCGCCGAAGCGGCGGGTGCTGCGGGTGTCGAGGACGAGCTGCGAGGCCGGCACGTGGAAGAGGGCCGGATACTCGGAGATCAGAGCGCGGGCCTTCGCCTCCAGGGCGGCGGCGTTGGTCTGACCCGTAGCCCATGGGATGCCCTGGCCTTCTACCAGGGCGACCGCGCCGGAGCGGCGATCGATCCAGAACGTCCATGCGCCTCCAGCGGCCGACTGGAAGGCGGAGACGTCGTCGAGGGTAGCCGGACTCAGCTCGCTCTGCACCAGGGAGAGTGGGCGGGGTGCCGGAGTCGCGACGAAACCAGCGGGCGCGACCACGAGCGAGTGCAGGGGTTCCGGCTGGGGAACGACGGTTGCGGGGAGGATCGTCGCCAGCACAAAGCCGCCCAGGACGGCCAGTGCTGCCGACAAGAGCCTGTTCATTCGAGCCTCCTCAAGGGAAAGAGCCCGCCGAAGCGGGAGGCGGCGGTCCAGATGCCGCATTGGCTGGCTCCCCTTGCAAAGGTAGTACCACTATCGAACTGATAGTGCCGCTACTAGAAATTGGCTTGATGGGCTAGGACTCCAAGAACAACTTTGCAACGGCGGGAGGGGAGGACCGGATCCTTTTTACGAGCTATCATCCCGTCCTTGAATTCGAACGAGTCTCCCCTTTCCCAGGGTCAGAGGGCCCTCTGGTTCCTGCAACGGCTGCGGCCGGAGGCGGCGGCGTGGAACATCGCCGCCGCTGCCCGCGTCCGCGGCCGGCTCGACTCCGCGCGCCTGCGCCATGCCTTCGAACGGCTGACGGAGCGGCACGAGGCGCTGCGCCTGAGCTTCCATCCGACGCCGGACGGTCCGGTCCAGCGACTGCGCGAGGACGCCGGGCTCGACTTCCGGGAGGAGGAGTGGGAGGAGGGGCTCCTGCAGAGGGAGGCGGAACGGCCCTTCGACCTGGAGAGGGACCCGCTGCTCCGCGTGCGGCTGCTCCGAACCGGAGGAGACGACATCGTCCTTCTGGTGATCCACCACCTGATCGCGGACCTCGGGTCGCTCGCCCTGATCGTGCGCGAGCTGGGGCCTCTATATGAAGGAGGCCTCCCGGCCCCTCCGCCGACGCCTTACACCGCCTTCGTGGCCACGGAGCGCGAGCGCCTGGAGGGGCGGGCAGCGGAGCGCCATTGGACCTACTGGCGGGAGCGGCTGGCGGGCGAGCTGCCCGTCTGCGAGCTGCCGGCGGACCGGCCGCGCCCTCCTGTGCGGTCCTTCCGGGGCGGCTCGTGCACTCGACGGATGCGTCTGGAGCTACCCGCAAGCCGGGCGTTCCCGTTCCTGGTGGCCGGGCTCGACGTGCTGCTCCACCGCATGTCCGGACAGACCGACCTGCTGATCGGGTCGCCCATGTCGGGCCGCCTGGCACCCGGTTTCGACGACACTCTGGGCTACTTCGTGAACCCGGTGGTCCTGCGGTCGGACCTCTCGGGCTCGCCCACCTTCGGCCAGCTCCTGGAGAGGGTCCGAGGCATTGCGATGGGGGCCCTCCGTCACCAGGAATATCCGTTTCCCCTGCTCGTCGAACGGCTCCAGCCCGAGCGGGATCCGGCGCGGCCGCCGGTGTTTCAGGTGATGCTCGCCTTCCAGCGAACCCACCTGCGAGGCACGGGCGATCTCGCCACCTTCTCCCTGGGGATCGAAGGGGCCGAGGTGCGGACTGGACCCCTGGTCCTTGAGTCCCTGCCTCTGGAGCGGCACTTCTCTCAGTTCGACCTGGAGCTGATGGCCGCGGAGACCTCCCGGGGCCTCGAGCTGGCCTTGGTTTTCAATGCCGACCTGTTCGAGCCGGCCACGGCCGAGCGCCTCCTCCGGCACCTGGCGACACTCCTGGAGGCCGCCGCGGAGGATTCCGAGACCCGGATCTCCGAGCTGCCGCTCCTGGCTCCGGAGGAGATCGCGCAACTGGCCTCGTGGAACCGGACCGAGGCCGAGGTGCCGCGGGAGCCGGTCCATCAGCTGTTCCGGCGCTGGGCAGAGAGCACTCCGGATGCGCTCGCGGTCGTTTGGGAGGGGGGCCGGCTCACCTATGGCGAGCTGGCCCGGCAGGTCGACAGCCTCGCGGGACGCCTGCGTGCGCAGGGCGTTGGACCCGAGACGGTCGTTGCCCTGAGGCTGGAGCGCTCGCCCGAGCTGGTCACGGCAGCCCTGGCAGTGCTGGAGGCCGGGGGCGCCTACCTGCCCATCGATCCGGCGAACCCGAAAGAGCGGGCGGGGTGGATCCTCGAGGATTCGGGCGCGCTCTTGGAGCTGACGGCGATTCCGGAGGGTGAGGGCACGCCTTTTCCCGTCAGGACCGATCCCGATTCCCTCGCCTACGTCATCTACACCTCAGGCTCGACGGGCAGGCCCAAGGGAGTGGAGCTGCGGCACCGCGGCCTCTCCAGCCTGATCGCCTGGCACTGCCGGATCCTTGGCCTGGAACCCTCCGACCGGACCGCGCTCGTGGCCAGCCCCGGAGTCGACGTCTCGGTCTTCGAGATGTGGACAGCGCTGACGGCGGGCGCTTCGCTCTACGTGCCGCCGCCGGACAGGATCCTCTCGCCACCCGCACTTCTCGCCTGGGCTGCGGAGCAGCGGATCACCGTGTTGAGCCTGCCGACGCCGCTCGCCGAGGCGGTGCTCGCCGAGCCGCTGCCGGAGGGCCTCGCCATCCGCGTTCTGTTCACGGGCGGCGACCGGCTCCGGCTGCGTCCTGCTCCGGGCATCCCGTTCGCCCTGATCAACCACTATGGTCCGACAGAAGGCACGATCGTAGCCACGTCGGGCCGGGTCGACCCCAAAGGGGAGGGGAACCCGCACATCGGCTCGCCGATCGCCAACACGCGGGCCCATGTGCTGGACCGCGACTTCCGGCCCGTGCCTGTCGGAGTAGCGGGCGAGCTCGGGCTGGCGGGCGAGGGGCTGGCCCGGGCCTACCGGGGACGGCCGGACCTGACCGCCGAGCGCTTCGTGCCCAACCCCATGCCCGAATCCGGCGGGGGCAGAGGAGAGAGGCTCTACCGGACCGGCGACCTGGTCCGCTGGCGGCCGGACGGCCATCTGGAGTATCTCGGCCGCCTCGACCGGCAGATCAAGGTCCGGGGCGTGCGCATCGAGCCCGGGGAGATCGAGGCGGCTCTCCTACGCCACCCGGAGGTGCGGGAAGCCGCCGTGGACCTGCGGCCCGGTCCGTCGGGAGAGCCGGTGCTCGTCGCCTGGGTGGCAGGCCCGATCTCCGATCTCCGGTCCCATCTCCGCCAGCTCCTCCCCGAGGCGCTGGTCCCGGCCACGTTCGTATTCCTCCCGGCCCTGCCCCTCACGCCCGCCGGCAAGGTGGACCGCGACGCCCTGGTGGGACCGGCCCCCTCCGATCGGCCCCAGCCGAGAGCGGGCACGCAGTTCGAGGAGCTGCTGGCAGGAATCTGGTCGGAGGTGCTGCAGGTGGAGCGGGTGCTCCCCGAGGACGACTTCTTCGAGCTGGGCGGCCATTCGCTGCTCGCCACCCAGGTGGTGGCGCGGGTCCGCAAGGTGTTCGGCGTGGAGCTGCCGTTGCAGGCGTTGTTCGAGGAGCCCACGCTGGCCGGCCTGGCCCGGCAGCTGCGCGAGCTCGCGATTCCCTCGACCTCGCCGGTGAGACGGGTCTCCCGGGAGGGACGGCTCCCGCTCTCCTACGCCCAGCAGCGGCTCTGGTTCCTGCACCGTCTGGACCCCGACAGCCCGGCCTACGACATGCCGGGCCTGGTCCATCTCTCCGCCGGTCCGGCAGAGATACAGGCCTGCCTCTCCAGGATCGTGGCCCGCCACGAGGCGCTCCGCACCACCTTTCCGGAGACGGATGGCGAGCCCTGGCAGGAGATCGTTCCTCCCGCGCGGGTCGAGCTGCCGGTGATCGACCTCGCCGCGCTCCCCGATCCGATCGGCGAGGCGCGGCGGCTGGCTGCCGAAGAGGCCCGCCGGCCCTTCGACCTTGTCCGCGGACCGCTCCTCCGGACCTTCTTCCTCCAGCTCGGCCACGTCGGCCATGGGAAGCACCGGCTCCTCTTGAACATCCACCACGCCGTGGCGGACGGCTGGTCGCTGGAGATCCTGGCGCGGGAGTTGTCGGCGCTGCTCCGCGGCGAGGCTCTCCCGGAGCTGCCGGTCCAGTATGCCGACTACGCGGCGTGGGAGCGCGCGCAGCCGGAGGCGCAGCTCGGCTGGTGGCTGGACGAGCTGGCCGGGGATCTCCCTCCGCTCGAGCTGCCGCTCGACCGCGCGCGGCCGCCCCGGCAGAGGCACCGCGGAGCCAGCCTCCCCGTGCTCCTTCCTCCAGGGACGGTCCAGGGGCTTCGACAGCTCGCCCGCGCCGTGGGAGCTACCCCCTTCATGGTCCTTCTGACGGCCTTCCAAGCCCTGCTCCACCGGCTGAGCGGCCAGGACGACATCCGCGTCGGCGTGCCAGTGGCCAACCGTCACCGGGTCGAGATCGAGGGGCTGATCGGGCTGTTCGTCAACACCCTCGTGCTGCGGACCCGCTTCGGCATCGCGCACGGGCTCCGCGAGTCGGTCGAGAGCGTCCGGCGCACGGCGCTGGGTGCCTTCCTGCACCAGGACATACCGTTCGGCAGGCTGGTGGACGAGCTCCAGCCGGAGCGGGACCCGAGCCGCACGCCGCTCTTCCAGGCCATGCTCGCCCTCCAGCCGGCGGGGGATTCGCCCTTCCTGGTCGAGGAGATCGGCAATGGCACGGCCAAGCTCGAGCTGACCCTGTCGCTGCGCCTGTCCGGAGACCGGATCGAGGGCTGGATCGAGCACGACACCGACCTCTTCGACGGCATCAGCGTGCTGCGCTGGGCCAGGTATTTTCAGACCCTGCTGGACGCCGGGCTCGCCGATCCGGAGCGGCCGGTGACCGAGCTGCCGCTCCTGGGGCCCGAGGAGACGGGCCAGCTCCTCCGCGAGTGGAACGACAACCGCTCGCCGTTCCCGGAGACGTGCGTCCACCTCCTGTTCGATGCCCAGGCGGAGCGCTCTCCAGACGCCATCGCCCTCTCCTGCGGAGGCGTGGACCTCTCCTACCGGGAGCTGGCGGCCCGCGCCAACGGACTGGCCCATCGTCTGCGCAGGCTCGGCGTGGGTCCGGAGGTGGCCGTGGGCCTGCCTGCCGAGCGCTCGATCGAAACGGTCGTGGGCCTGCTCGCCATCCTCAAGGCCGGCGGGCTCTACGTCCCCCTCGATCCCTCCTATCCTCAGGAGCGGCTGGACGGGATGATCGAGGACTCCGGGGTCCGCTTCGTGCTCTCTCCCGGGCAGCACCTTGGAGAGCCCCTCTCCGCACCCGTCCTGCCGGAGAGCCTCGCCTATACGATTTTTACCTCGGGGTCCACCGGACGGCCCAAGGGCGTCCAGGTACCACATCGCGCGCTGGCCAGCTTCCTGGCCTCGATGGCGGGACGGCTGCGGGAGGATGACGTCCTCCTTGCGGTCACGACGCTCTCCTTCGACATCGCCGCGCTGGAGATCCTCCTGCCCTTGATCGTGGGAGCCCGGGTAGTGGTGGCGAGCCGAGAGGTGGCCGCGGATGGCGCCCTCCTGGCTGCCGAGATCGCGCGCTCGGGCGCGACCGTGCTCCAGGCCACCCCGTCGACCTGGCAGATGCTGATCGAATCGGGCTGGTCCGGGTCTCCGGGCCTCACGGCCCTCTGCGGCGGCGAGGCCCTGCCCCGCGAATTGGCCCGGGGCCTCCTGGACAGGACCTCGGCGCTCTGGAACCTTTATGGCCCGACCGAAACTACGGTCTGGTCCTCGGCCTGCCGGGTCGACCGGACGGTTTCCATAGGCCGGCCGCTTGCAAACGAGTCGATCCACCTCGTGGATCGGAGGCTCCAGCCCCTGCCCATAGGTGTCGAGGGAGAGCTGCTGATCGGCGGCGCAGGCTTGGCCCGGGGCTACAGCGGACGGCCGGACCTCACGGCAGAGCGCTTCCTTCCCAACCCGTTCGGCGAGCCCGGAGCACGTCTCTATCGCACGGGCGATCTGGCACGCCGGCTCCCCGATGGGCGGCTGGAGATCCTCGGCCGCCTCGACCAGCAAGTGAAGGTGCGCGGCTTCCGTATCGAGCTTGGGGAGGTCGAGGCCGCCCTGGAGGCCCACCCGGCTGTGTCGCGGGCCGTGGCCGCCGTCCGGGATGGACGGCTCGCGGCGTACACCGTGGGCGGTGCCGGCCCGGCGGAGCTGCGCGCATGGCTGGCCCGGCGGCTGCCCGGGCCCATGATCCCGTCCCTGTTCATGACGCTCGACGCCCTGCCGTTGACCCCCAACGGCAAGGTGGACCGCCTCGCCCTGCCCGATCCCGGACCGGCTCCTGACCTGGGTGAGACCCCCGACACCCCGGATGAAGCCGCCCTCGCGGAGATCTGGGAGGAGGTGCTGGGGATCGAGGGGGTCGGCCGGCACCGCAGCTTCTTCGAGCTGGGTGGGCACTCGCTCCTCGCGACGCGGCTGATTTCGCGGGTGAACCAGGCCTTTCGGACCGATCTCCCCCTGCGCGCCCTGTTCGAGGCCCCGACGCTGGAGGGCCTGGCGCTCCTCGTCAGACGGGGCCAACGGCTTCCCTTGCCGGACTTCCGGAGCGTCCCCCGCGGCGGGCCGCTCGCCCCGTCCTTCGCCCAGGAGCGCCTCTGGGTCATGGACCGGTTGAGCCCGGGCAGCACGGTCTACAATCTCTTCCAGGCCCTTGAGCTGAGCGGCCCGCTGGATGAGACGGAGTTGGAGCGCGCCTTCTCGGAGGTGGCGCGCCGCCACGAGACGCTCCGCACGCGCTTCACCACGGTCCAGGGCAGGCCGATGCAGATCGTGGAGCCCCACCGTTTCCGGCCGCTGCCTGTAGTGGACCTGCGCAGCCTTCCTCTCTCCCTACGCCAAGGGGAGGCGGACCGCCTTTCCTTGGAAGAGGCCCGCCGGCCTTTCGACCTGCTGCGGGGGCCACTGGTGCGCATCGGCCTGCTCCGGCTCGGCGAATCCTCCAGGCTCCTCCTGACCCTGCACCACATCATCTGCGACGGCTGGTCCCTCGACCTGCTGGTGCGGGAGGTCGGCGGACAGAGTCTCCCGGAGCTGCCTTTCCAGTACGCCGACTACGCGGACTGGCAGCGCCGCTGGCCCGCCGAGCTGCTGGACGGGCAGCTCTCCTGGTGGCAGGAGCGGCTGGCCGGCCTCTCTACCCTGGAGCTGCCCACGGACCGGCCGCGGCTGGCCGCGCAGTCCTTCCGCGGCGGCGTGGTCTCCACCGCGCTGCCCGCTCTCCCCCGAGGCCGGCGCGCGACCCCGTTTATGACGATGCTCGCCGCATGGCAGATCCTCCTCCATCGCCTCACCGGCCAGACGGACGTCGTCGTGGGCTCGCCCGTGGCCAACCGCGGACGGCGGGAGATCGAGGATCTCGTCGGCTTCTTCGTCAACAACCTGGTCCTGCGCGTGGATCTGTCGGGGAACCCGGCCTTCGCCGAGGTTCTCGGCAGGTCGCGGGAGGCAGTGCTGTCCGCCCACGCCTGCCAGGATCTCCCCTTCGAGCGCCTGGTCTCGGAGCTGGAGCCGGAGAGGGACCTCTCCCGCTCACCGCTCTTCCAGGTGTCGTTCTCCATCCGCGAAGCCCTGCCTCCCCTGCGCGGCCGGCTCCTGGACATCGACACCGGCACCTCCAGGTTCGACCTCTGGCTTCAGATCGCCCCGCAGGAAGACGGCGGGACCGCGCGGGCCGAGTACGCCTCCGACCTGTTCGACGCCGTGACCATCCAACGCTGGCTTGGCCATCTGCGGGTGCTTCTGGAAGGGATCGCCGCCTCGCCGGATACGCCCATCTCCGAGCTGCCGCTGCTCTCCCCAGCGGAGCGCCACAACCTGCTGGAATGGAATGGAGGCGAAGAGCGGAAAACCACGATCCGCCAGCTCTTCGAGCAGCAGGCGGCGCGGACTCCCGATGCCCTGGCCCTTCTCTGGGATGGTGGCCAGCTCACCTATGCCGAGCTGAACGCCTGGGCGGACCGGCTTGCGCTCGGGATGTGGCCCGGGATGCGCGTGGCCGTCCTGGCGGAGCGCTCGCCGGAGCTGGTCGCGGCCCTGCTGGCCGTCTTCAAGGCCGGAGCCACCTACACTCCCCTGGACCCCGAGTTGCCGGCCGAGCGCAGGGCCCTCCTGCTGGAAGATCTCCCGGATCCGGCCGACGGTCTCGCCTACATCCTTCATACCTCGGGTTCCACGGGGAGACCGAAGCCGGTCGGGGTGACCCACGAGGCGCTCGCGGAGCACATCCTCGCCGTGGCGGACCTGCTGGAGCTGAGCGAGCGCGATCGCGCCCTCTTCTTCGCCTCGCCCGCCTTCGACGTCTCCCTGGAGCAGCTCCTGTCCGCCCTGGTCCGCGGCGCCGCCGTGGTGCTGCGCGGACCGGAGGTCTGGCCGCCGGCGGAGTTCTCCCGGATCGCCGGCAGGCTGGGGCTCACCGTGGCCGAGCTGCCCACGGCGTACTGGCGTCAGTGGGTCCGCGAAGCCTCTGCCGCCGTGCCTGCCGCTTTGCGCCTGGTCACCGCGGGCGGCGAGGCCATGCCGGCGGCGGACGCGCGCCTGTGGCTGCAAGGCCCCCTGGCCGGCGTGCGCCTGCTCAATGCCTACGGCCCCACCGAGGGGGTGATCACCGCGAGCTTCCAGGAAGTGGATGCCGCGGCAGCCTCCGGGCCCGGGACGGTGGCCCTGGGCAGGCTGCTCCCCGGCCGCCGCGCCTTCGTCATGGACCGCCATGGGCAGCTCCAGCCTCCGGGCGTGCCCGGCGAGCTGTGCCTGGGGGGGCGCCTGCTGGCGCGGGGGTACCTCGGCCGGCCGGATCTCACCGCCGAGCGCTTCGTGCCGGACCCCACGGAGCCGGGCGCACGCCTCTACCGCACGGGCGACCTGGTCCGCCGGCTGCCGGACGGCAATCTGCAGTTCCTCGGGCGGACCGACCAACAGGTCAAGATCCGCGGCTTCCGCATCGAGCTGGAGGAGATCGAAGCGGTCCTGCTGCAGCATCCAGGCGTGCGCGAGGCTGCCGTTGCCTCGCGGGAGGACCGGCCGAACGACCGCCGGCTGGTCGCCTACTACGTGCCCGGGCCAGAGCCGGACCAACTGAGGAGCTGGCTGCGCGGGAAGCTTCCGGAATACATGGTGCCCTCCGCCTTCGTGCCCGTCGAGGCCCTGCCGCGCACGCCTGGCGGCAAGGTCGACCGCCGCGCGCTGCCGGCCCCCTCGGCCGAGCCGGCGCCTGCCGGAGAAGCCCCGCGCACGCCCACGGAGATGCTCGTCGCCGGCGTCTTCGCCGAGGTCCTGGGAACCGGCGAGGTGCCGCGGGAGGTCAGCTTCTTCGATCTCGGGGGCAACTCCCTGATGGCCACGCAGGTCGTGACGCTGCTCCAGGACGTGCTGCCCGTCCAGCTCGACCTGCGCAAGGTCTTCGAAGGGCCGACGGTCGCCCACGTGGCGGAGATCCTCGAGGAGGAGCGCAGCGCGCTCCCCCTCCCCGAGCAGCTCGCGATGGAGGAAATCCTCGCGGAGCTGTTAATCCAGACGCAGCGTGACTAGCGGGTCGAACTTGGCGGCCCGGCGCGCCGGCAGGTAGCTGGCGATCAGCGCCACCAGCATCAGCCCCGCGCCGATCGCGCAGAAGACCAGCGGATCGGTCGGCGCCACGCCGTAGAGCAGCCCCTCCAGCACGCGGGTGAAGGCGAACGCGGCGGTGAGGCCGATCACCATGCCGAGCCCTGCGAGCCCCATGCCCCGCTTCAGGATCAGCCAGATCACGTCCCCGTTCTGCGCTCCCAGGGCCATGCGGATGCCGATCTCGTGGTGGCGCTGGCTGACCGAGTAGGAGAGCACGGCGTAGATCCCCATCACCGCCAGCAGCATGCCCAGCGAGGCGAACAGGGTCAGCATGAAGGTGTTGAAGCGCTGCTTGGAGAGCGAGCCCGAGACCCGGTCGTCCAGCGTCTGGACCTCGGCGATCGGCTGGTCCTTGTCCAGCGCCAGCACCTCGCGGCGCACGGACGGCACCAGGCTCATCGGCTCGACCGAGGTCCTGGCCACCAGGTACATGGCCGGCCGCGCACCCTGAGCGATGGGCACGTAGAAGGTCGCGCCGGTCTCGGCGCCGAGGGCCGAGTCCTGCACATCGCCCACGACTCCCACGACCGTCAGCCAGCGCTCCTTGGCCGCCTCGGCGGTGCGCAGGATGCGCTTGCCGACCGCGGCGCTCCCGGCGCCCCAGTAGCGGCGGGCCATCTCCTCGCTGACCACCGCCACCGGCGCGCTCGCGAGATCGTCGCCGTCGCGGAAAGGCCGGCCGGACTTGAGGGGGATGCCCAGGGAGCGGAAGTAGTCCGGGCTGACCCGCCGGAAGTTGGCCATCTGCGTTTCGGCCGGGCCGGCGTTCGCCACGTTCTCCAGGGTGAACGTGGTGGTGACGGCGAACTCGTCCACCGGCAGCACGCTCGTCGCCGCCGCCGCGGTCACCCCCGGCAGCGTGCGGACGCGGGCGATCAGGTCGCGCCAGAAGGTCGAGAGCTCGGCGCCCTCGTACTCGGTCTCGGGGAGCGCCACCTGCAAAGTCAGCACGTTCTCGCGCTCGAACCCGACCTCGACCCGGTTGATCAGGGCGAAGCTCTTGATCATCAGGCCCGCGCCGACCAGCAGGAGCAGCGCGACCGCGACTTCGAAGACCACCAGCCCGCTCTGGAGCTGGCGGCCGCGGATGCCTTCGCTCGCCCGCCGCCCGCCGCCCGCAGTCAAACGGCGGTAGAGGTTGGGCGTCGAGGTCTTGAGCGCCGGCAGCAGGCCGGGCAGGAGACCGGTAACCAGGGAGATCACGAAGGTGAAGGCGAGCACCCGGTAGTCGAGGCGGACGTCGCGCAGCAGCGCGCCGTACTCGGTGGCGAGCCGCGGCAGGGCCCAGAGGATCCCCTCCGCCAGCGGGATGCCCACGATCCCTCCCACCAGGGCCAGCACCACGCTTTCCGTCAACGTCTGGCGCACGAGCCGGCCGCGGCTCGCGCCGAACGCCGCCCGGATCGCGATCTCGTTGCGCTGCTCCGAGGCCCGCACCAGCAGCAGGTTGCCCACGTTGGCGCAGGCGATGAGCAGCAGCATCCCCACCGCGGCGAGGAGCAGCAGCAGGCCGCCCCGCCGCTCCTTGACCCGGCTGTCGCGCAGGTCCGTGATGCGCACGCCGTAGCCGGCGTTGGTCTCCGGGTAGTCCCGGGCCAGGCGCGCCGCCACGGTCGTCATCTGCGACTGCGCCTCCTCGAGGGTCATGCCCGGCCGCAGCAGGCCGGCCACGATCAGCGGGTGCTGCGGCGGCAGGTTCGCAGGGTCGAGCGCCAGCGGCACCCAGAGCTCGGCATCCTCCTGGAAGTGGAAGCCCTGCCTGGCCACACCCACCACCGTGTAGCTCTGGCCGTCGATCACGAGCCCCTTGCCCAGGATCTGCGGATCGCCGCCGAAGCGCCGCTGCCAGAGGCCGTGGGAGATGACCGCCGAGCGCGCCGCGCCCGGCCGGTCCTCTTCGGGCAGCAGCGCCCGCCCGTGCTCCATCCGGACGCCGAGCAGGCCGAAGAGGCCCGCCGTCACCTCCGCGCCCGGCACCTGCTCCGGCTCGCCACCCCGGAGACCATTGTCGGTCAGGTTGAGCTTCTTCGGGTTCATGGCCTCCAGCCGCTCGAACGCGCCTTTCTGCTTGCGCCACTCCAGGAAGCTGAAGGCCGAGACGTTGTACTCCTCCGGTTCGCCCCCCGGCCCCTGGTGGACGTCCGTCAGGATCGTCAGCCGGTCGGCGTCGGGGTAGGGCAGCGGCCGCAGCAGCACCGCGTCCACCACGCTGAAGATGGCGCTGTTGGCGCCGATCCCCAGGGCGAGGCAGAGGACGATGAGGATGGCGAACCCGCGGTGCTTCCGCAGGAAACGGAGGGCGTAGATGAAGTCCTGGCGCAGGCTTTCCATATCGTTTCCAATCGGGCTTTCTACCTGTACAGAGTGCGCGCCGCGCTCCTGAGCGAGCCGCTCCTCAGGACCTCCTCAGGACCTCCTCGGGACCTCAAGACCGCCCGCGGCCGATCGAGCGGCCGGGGAAATGGAGGATCGCGGCGCCGGCCCGGCCCGTCATCAGGTTGGCCTCGTCGAGGAACTCGGCGAGGAACTCGCGGATCTCCCCGTCGTGGCCATGCCGGCCGAGCGCGGCCAGGCGCTTGAGGCCCTCGGACAGGCGTTCCGACGTGTAGACCGGCAGCCGGCCGATGAAGATCTTCGGATGGCGGGTCTTGGCGATGTTCTCGCCCGAAACCTCCAACTCCTCGAACAGCTTCTCGCCCGGGCGCAGGCCGGTGAACACGATTTCGATGTCCTCGTAGGGCCGGAAGCCCGAGAGGGTGATCAGGTCCCGGGCCAGATCGAGAATGCGCACGGGCTCGCCCATGTCGAGGATGTAGATCTCGCCCCGGTCGCCCATGGCGCCGGTCTCGAGGACGAGCTGCGCCGCCTCGGGGATGGTCATGAAGTAGCGCATCATGTCCGGATGGGTGACGGTCACCGGGCCGCCGCGGGCGATCTGCTCGCGGAAGATCGGGATCACCGAGCCGGCCGAGCCCATGACGTTGCCGAAGCGCACCGCCACGTAGCGCGTGCCGTAGCGCTGGTCCAGGTCCTGGATCACCAGCTCGGCGATGCGCTTCGAAGCGCCCATGACCGAGCTGGGGTGCACGGCCTTGTCGGTGGAGATCAGCACGAAGGCCTCGACCCCCAGCTCGCCCGCCAGCTCGCCCAGGATGCGGGTGCCGAAGACGTTGTTCTTGATCGCCTCGCTGGCGTTCGCCTCCATCATCGGCACGTGCTTGTGCGCCGCGGCATGGAGCACCACATCGGGGCGGAACTGGGTGAGCAGCGCGCGGATGCGGGGCGCGTCCACCACGTCGGCGATCAGCGGCCGGATGTCCAGCTCGGGGCGGAGCTGCCGCAGCTCGCGGTCGACCTCGAAGAGCGCCCCTTCGGCGCGGTCGAGAAGCAGCAGGAGCGAAGGCCGGAAGCGGGCGACCTGCCGCGCCAGCTCGGAGCCGATGGAGCCGCCCGCGCCGGTGACCAGGACCCGCCGGCCGCCCAGGAAGCGTTCCAGCTCGGTCTGGTCGAGGTGGACCGGATCGCGGCCGAGCAGGGTCTCGACGGCCACATCGCGCATGCGGCTGATCTCGACCTTGCCCTGCAGGATCTCGTAGAAGCCCGGGATGGAGCGCATGCGCACGCCGCTCCTCTGGCAGGTCTCGGCGATGCGCCGCAGGAGCTGGCGCCGGGTCTCGGCGATGGTGATGACCACGTGGTCGATCCTGAGCTCGCGCACCAGCCGGGGCAGGTCGCGGATGGTGCCGAGCACCCGCACGCCGTGGATGACCGTGCCCTGCTTCAGGGGGTCGTCGTCCACGAAGCCCAGGACCTCGATGTCGAAGTCGCCGCGGGCCTGGATCTCGCGCACGGCCAGCACGCCGCCGCGGCCGGCGCCCACCAGGAGCACCGGCTTGCGGCTCCGGCGCTCTCCGAGGGTGCGGGAGGCGGTGCGGTCGAGCCGCTCGCGCTCGTAGCTCTCATAGAGGACCCGGCGCGTCACGCGCACGCTGAGCGCGCCGCCGAAAGCGAGAGCCGCGTCGACCAGGATCACGGAGAGCGGCACGCGCCAGAGGTGGAGCTCGTCCGGGAGCCCGAAGCGCAGGAGCAGGAGCACCGCCGCCGAGCCGGCCGCGGCCTTCAGGAAGGACGGGACCTCGCGCAGGCCCACGTAGCGCCAGACGAACGAGTAGATTCCGGCGAGAGCCAGGGCCGCGAACTGGAGGAGCAGGACGAGCGGGAGCTGGACCAGCATCCGGGCCAGCTCGGGCTCCGGGATGCGGAAGTCGAAGCGCAGCAGGTAGGCGACGACGAACGAGCCCAGCAGGATCACGATGTCCATGAGGAGCTGGACCTGCCGGTAGAGCAGGCGCGTCCACAGCGGCGGCCGCCGCATCGCCAAAGAATCGGGCTGGGACTCTCCCGTCATCCTTCGATCTCCGGGAGAGTGGTCCGGCGCAGCCGCAGGACGGCGAGGGCCGTGGCTCCGAGCACGCCCAGGTCCGTGGCCCAGGAGCGATGCTCGAGGTAATCGGCGTAGCCGCGCAGCTTCCAGGGCAGGAGCCGCTCGCGGTAGAAGCTCTCCGGATCGTCGACGCCGGCCAGGAGCGCCTCCTCGTCGCGCAGCCGCAGCGTCACCGGATCGGTGAGGCCGGGGCGCGCCGAGAGCACCCGGAGCCAGAGGGGGCTGTCGTCGACGTAGCGCGGCACCTCGGGGCGGGGTCCCACGAGGGACATGTCGCCGCGCACCACGTTCCAGAGCTGGGGGATCTCGTCGAGCTTGAAGCGGCGCAGCCAGCGGCCCGCCGGGGTGATGCGGGCATCGCCCGCCGCGGTGAGCTGCGATCCTTCCGGGGTATCTCCCCAAGCCACCCGCATGGTGCGGAGCTTGAGCAGGGTAAAGGGCCGGCCGTTCAGGCCGACGCGCTGCTGCCGGAAGAGGACGGGTCGCGGGAAGGCCGCGGCAGCCAGGAGGAGGATGGGCGAGGCGACGGCCAGCCCGAGGCAGGCGAGGGTGGCTTCGACGGCGCGAGGCAAGCCCCGGCCGGCTTCAACGCTTCCGCCGGCGTTCACAAATCCCCTGGACGACAGCGACAACATGCTCATGCTCCGCATCGGCCATCGCGGGGAAGAGAGGCAGGGAGACGATGCGCTCCCAGACCGCCGAGGCGGCCGGGAGATCCTCCGCCCTCCAGCCGAACGTTTCGGCATAGTAGGGATGGAGGTGCAACGGCCGCCAGTGAACCGAGCAGCCGACTCCCGCTTCCTTCAGCTCCGCGATGAAGCTGT
>DATLNC010000279.1:0-20075 GCA_035536935.1 Thermoanaerobaculia bacterium | reverse complement strand
CCACAAGGGCCGGACCCGATCCCACGAGCTGCGTTCAGCCACCTCGCGGCCTGCAGCCGACAGCCGGCCCGCCAGCCCGGGCTCGTCCAACAACCTCCGCACGGCCCTGGCCATGGCCTCCGTCAGGGCCTCAGAATCCCCTTCGGGAACGAGCAGCGCCTCCTCGCCGTCGCGCAGGAGGCACGGGATGCCGCCCACGTCCGTGCTCACCACCGGCAGCCCGAACGCCGCGGCTTCCAGGACGCTCACCGGCGCGTTGTCCACCCGGTTGGTATTCAGGAACACGTCGTGCGCGGCGAACTCCCGGCGCTTGCCCTCGGCATCGAGGAAGCCGGGAAAACGGACGTCGAGCCCCATCTCCTCCGCGCGCCTCCGGGTCTCGGCGAGGAGCCCCTTGTCCTGGCCGGCCATGGTGAGGGTCGCACCCGGCAGCCGTTCCAGGACCCGCAGGGCCAGGTCCGGCCGGTAGAGCTCGTGAAAGGTGCGCATCCAGAGCAGGCGCGGAGCCACCTGAGGCCGATGCCGGTAGAGATACTGATCCAGGTCCACCACGTTGGGGATCACCCGCGCGCCGAAGGGCTCGGCCAGGAACTTCGAAGGCGCCACTGCAATCCGGCCGCGGGCGAGCACCCGCCGTACCCGGTCCGGATGCCGGCTGGCGAAATCGGCCAGGTTGCCTCCATGGAGCCAGAGGATCATGGGCATCCCCAGCCGGAAGGCCGTGCTGCTCGCCGCCTCCACCAGGCGGAACGCCGGGCCGCTGAACACCATGAGGATCAGGACATCCACCCTGCCGCGCCAGCGCCACGGGCTCGTGGCCACGTCGGCCAGGCGGAGCCAGCGATTGACCCGGCTGGAGGCGGTGCGCACGTCCCAGCCCTCACGCGCTAGGAGCCCGGCCAGCACCTCTCCCTGCCCCACGGCCCAGCCGGGGTTGGAGCCGAGCATGGGACCGATGAGACCGACGCGGGGCCGGTTCAGTCTCGACGCCTCCACTGGATCATGGCAAGGCCGAAGAGGAACGAAATGGCCATGATCCGCATGGCCGAGTGGCTCATCTCGATGAAGGTCCACCCCGAGAAGGCCGAGACCCAGGCCTTTTCCAGCGCGGAGGGCGCCCGCAGATAGGCGATTCCGGCGACCGCCACGAGCACCAGGAGAGCCAGCAATCCGAACGTCCCGTGCTCCGACAGGAGCCGCGTGAACTCCGTGTGGGATGCCACCTCCATGCCCAGGAGACTGGCGCGGTAGTACTTGGACATGCCCGGGCCCACCCCCAGCACCGGGTTTTCCTTCCAGAGCACCAGCTCCTCCTCCATCAGGGTCTGGCGCATCCCGCCCGAGGTGCTGGAGTAGCGTTCCTGCAGCGCTCCGCCGGTGTACGCGTTGAGGCGCGGGAAGATCACCGCCGTGCCCAGGAACGTGAAGAGCACCAGCACCGCGAGAGCCATGACCCGCACCCGCGGCTGCCGCACCAGGTGGATCAGCAGGAAGCAGATGCAGATCACCGCGTTGAGCACGCCGCCGCGGGAGAAGGTGAGCACGCCCTGCACCAGGAACCAGAGAGTCAGGCCGACGAAGGCCGCGCGCCTCCAGGCCTGCCGGCTCTGAAGCGCGAGCAGGAGCGACAGCAGCGCGCCCATGCCGAGCAGCGCCGAGACCTGGTTCGGGCCGAAGCCGCCGCTGGTCACGTAGTTCGACTCGGCGTAGAAGCGGATGGCGCCCGCGGTCAGCGTGGCGTAGGTGCAGACCGCCAGCACGCCCAGGGTGGGAGCCAACAGGCTGAACACCACCAGCTCCAGGTCGATCTCGGCCGCCTGGATGCTGGAGAAGAGGAGGACGGCCACGGCCAGGGAGAACGGACCGGACAGGTTGAAGCTGATGGCGTCCTGGGCCAGCGTCGGGCCGACCTCCTGGAGGGTTATCAATGCCGACGGGACGAGCAGGGCCATGTAGAGGAGCGCCCCCCAGTAGGTGGTCCGGCGGGCGGGCAGGCGCATGAAGACGAGGAGCAGGATGAGAGTGGCGCTGTACTTGCCGAACTCCCAGAACAGTCCGGTCCCGGTCATGCGCCAGAGGATCTCGGCGCCCGCGATATAGGCGGCAGCGGCCACCGCCCAGCCCGGCCGCCGGCCCACGGTGGCCCACCAGACGCCGAGCGCCAGCACCCCGAGAGCATGAAACCGCGGAACGGTCGCCATGGCACGGAGCGCGATGGCCATGGGAGCGTGCAGCCCCAGAAAGAGCAGGAGGTAGCGGTCCCGCAGCGACAGGCCGGCCAGGCTGGCCGGCGGCGCGGAAGCGACGGCGTGGATCGAGCGGGAATCCATCAGGTTGGTCCGAGGACCCTATGGTACACGGCCTCCAGCCGCTCGATCACGGCGGACGCGGAGTAGCGCTCCCGGACACGCCGGCAGAGCCGCTCCCCCAGCTCCTTTCGCCGGACCGGATCGCGCAGCAGGGCGAGCAGGGCGTCCGCGAGCGCGCCCGGGTCTCCCGGCGGCACCAGGATGCCCGCCCCGTCCAGCACCTCCGGGCACTGCCCTACCCGGGTGGCCACGGCCGCGAGCCCCGCCCGGCCGTACTCCAGGAGGCTCAGGGGAAACCCCTCCGATGCCGAGGACAGGACGCCCACGTCGCACCCCCGGAGGAGGTCCGGGACGTCGGATCGCGAGCCCAGGAAGGTAACGCGGTCTCCAAGGGCGGACGCCTCGCTTCGGACCCGCGCCGCATAGGCAGGCTCCACATCCGCGCCCGCCAGGAGGAGGTGCGCGTCAACGCGGGCCATGGCACGAAGCAGGGTAAGGTGGTCCTTCTGCGCCCGCAAATTCGCGACGCAGACCACGCGCGAGCCTGGAACTCCCGGGAGGTCGGGGACGGGACCGGTCAGTACCTCAGGGATGAAGTTGGGCAGATACACGGCCTCGACTCTCAGGCGGTCGCGGGACCAGCGCGCCAGGTCCTCGCTGACCGCCACCACGGCCGCGGCCCGGCGGGCCGCCGGGCCCCAAAGCCATGCGGGACGGTCCTCCTCGGCCAGCCGGCCGAAGTGGTCGTGCCAGACGACCCGCACCCCCGGCAGCAGCGCGGCGAGGAACAGGGACGACGAGTGGGCATGAACGATGGAGATCCCGTTGTCCCGCACGAAGGCGACCAGCCGGCGCAGCGCCCCGAGGTCGAGCGTCCGCGAGCGGTTCAGGGCGAGCCGGCCCACGTCGGGCAGCACCTCGGCGGCGAGCGCGCCCTCTCTCCGCGTAGTGCCGAGGAAGGGCCGGAAGCGCTCCCGGGAGAGATGGTTGACCAGGTTCACCGCCACCCGCTCGCTCCCGCCCGGCTCGAGGGTGTCGACGAGGTGGAGGACGCCCGGAGACCTCACCACCACTTCGCCATCACCTCCCGCAGCGCCTCCCGCAGGTCCTCCAGCGAGTAGCGCTGTCCGAAGGGGGCAGCCCTGGTCCGAATGGCTTCGGCCTCGGCCGGGCCGGCGGCCCGGCGCAGGGCGGCGGCGAGGGCCTCCACGTCGCGGGGCTCGACCACCAGCCCCCGTCCCTCTCCCAGGATCTGCGGGATGAGCCCGCGGTCGGAGCCGATGCAGACCAGCCCGAAAGCCATGGCCTCCACGATCGCCTTGGGCCACCCCTCCGTCTCCGAGGCCAGGACCAGGATGTCGTGGGTCTCGTAGAAGCCCAGCACCCGGTCGAAGTCCACGGCGCCCGCGAAGACCACGTGCGGAGCCCGCGCCTCCAGGGCCGCCCGCTCGGGTCCGTCCCCCACGACCGTGCAGGGGAGGCCGTCCAGGGCATCGAGGAGCACGTCCACGTTCTTGGCCCGGGAGAGCCGGCCCACGAAGAGGACGCGGGGAGGGTCCGCCGGTTTGCGGGAAGAGGCCGACCGGCGGGCGCGCTCGATCTGCCCGCGGTCCAGCACGGACGTGAAGAACGGCACCACGTGAGCGGGCTGGTGCGGCCACTCGCCGTAGACCGTGACCGGTCCGCGCCACCAGCGGGAGCGCAGCAGGGCTTTCTGCAGCCGAACGGTCCGAGCCTCGCCGTCCCAGTCCGGCCACTGCCCCGCGTACTTGGCGATGAGCCGGCGGGAGAAGAGCGGCGCCATCGCCGCGCCCAGCAGGCCCAGGTTCCCCGGGCAGCGGACGTGGACGGCGTCGGCCTTCCGCAGGGCCCCCGCCATCGCGGCCATCATCACCGGAAGCATCAGCACCTGCCGGAGCTTGGCGCCGAGGGAGTCGCCGCCGGCACGGGGTTGAGGGTCCACTGCCACATTGTTCCGATCAATGGGGGCGGCATCCCCCGGTGGTGGAGCGTCCTCGCAGGGTGCCGAGATCCGCACCTCGGGGAAGAGGTCGGCCCAAACCTCGATCTCCCGGGCATAAGGGGCATAGGCGTGGACTTTGCCGCCGTGACGGTAGTGGACCACGTGACTGACAATGCACAGACGGTTCAAAGGCTCTCCGCCCACCACTCGGCACGCTCCCACTCGCGGCGCACCGTCCTGAGCTCCGCAGGCCAGGTATGGAGGGGCTTCCCGCCCAGGCGTTTCAGGGTGTAGTACAAGCGGTAGCCGTCCTGCATGGCCAGCGGGTGGTGCTTGCGCCGGGAGTAGAGCACGGGCGGCGATGGCCGCGGGGGGATCGGGTCATCTGACCAGGGCAGCGGGCTGCCCTGGCGAAAGCCGCCCGCGGGCAGCTTCAGGTGCAGCACCGGCTCGCCCGGCGCGTACAGGACTCCTGCCCCGGCCAGCCGCAGGCGGATGCCCAGCTCGTAATCCTCGCCATAGCCGCCGTCGAGACGCTCGTCGAAGCCGCCGGCTTCGGCAAGCACCCGGGTGGAGACGAGCGACGCGCCGCTGGCAAACATCGGCCACGGCCTCGGCCCCTGCGATCCGACGCGCTCCCCCGGCAGGTGCACCGCGGCGTTCACCGCTTCCACGCCCCAGGTCCGGGCCATCCGGAGGAGGTAGGAGATCAACCCGGGCTGAAACCGGACGTCGTCGTCCAGAAGCAGAACCCACTCGGATCGCACCTCCCGCAGGCCGGCGTTGCGCGCCGTGCAGACGCCTGGCGTATTCACAGAAAGGAAGACCAGCTCGAAGGGGTGCTCCCCTTCCCGCTTCGGGGTGGATCCCCCCTGGTCCACCACGATCACCCGCCGCGGCGGCACCGTCTGTCTCCCCAGGTCCCGGAGGACATCTTGGAGCGCCTCGGGCCGGCCCAAGGTGGGGATGAGGGCATCCACGTCCTCGCCGGGATCCTCTTGCGGGAACACCGGAAAGGAAAGCGCCTGCTCGTCCACCTTGCGGGGCTCCTTCAGGGTCCAGCCCCGGAGGGCGGCCCCCACCGTGGCCGGCGAGAGCTCCCCCTCGGAGAGCCGCCGGGCGAGCAGCCAGAAGCCGAGCCACTTGCGGCCGTACCCGCGGCGGATCAGCCGGGCCAGGTCGTCGTCGGAGAGAGGGGTGCGGTCCCACAGCTCCTCGGGTACGGGACCTTGCAGCAGCGCCGGCTCCGAGACGGGGCTCAGCCCGTGACGGACGCCGCGTACCCCAAGCTCGAAGAGGAACCCGGCGAGGCTCCCGGTGCGGTCCGGAGCCACGGCCCGGATCGCGGCAGCCTTGGCGATCCCCGCGGCCGGAGAGATCAGCCAGGTGGCGAACCGCCGGTCCCGGGGACCCGGGAGGAGCCACGGCGAGTCGAAGTCCACGAGCCCCAGGGAGCCCGCCAGCAGATCGGTGCGCTGGAAGCAGCCCAGATGGAGCACCTCCAGGTCGTGCCGCGCGAGCCCGGGCCAGGACTCCGGATCGGACAGCCAGGGCTCCAGCCGCCGGTCGTACCAGGCGATCCAGGCGTCCGGATGCGCCCGGGCCAGCCGGTTCAGGTCGCGCGGGGCCGAGGGCTGGCCATCGAGGGGGAGACGGACGAGGTTCACGCGTCTCCCTTGGGCCGGTCCCAGAGCAAACTGATAGAGCCCCAGAAGCGGCCGAGCGCCTCGCTCAGGGCCGCGGTCCGCTCCGGACCCCGCACCGCGTCGCCCAGCCGGCAGACGGCGAGAAGCAGGGTGGTAGCCCACCACCGGCCGCGGTCGGACCAGGGGGGAGACGGCCAGCGCAGGCGCCAGACCCGCCAGCCGTTGCGCACCACCATCTCGCCGTAGCGGAAGGGGTGGGGCCGGCCGGCGGCGTCGTGGAGGTGGGCCAGCCGGGCATGGGTGCAGAGCCAGAGGCTCCCGTGCCGTCCGGCGCGCAGGCAGAAGTCCATGTCCTCGTAGAGGCCGTAGCCTTGGAACCAGGGCGAGAAGCGCACCGTTTCCAGGACATCCCGCCGCCAGGCCGCGGCTCCGCCCATGAAGAACTCGACCGGGTGGTCGGCGCCGTCCGGAGGCACGAAGCCGGTTGGGCGTCCGTGGCCCGAGGCGGGCATTCGGCCGGGCTCCAGGGTGCTGTCCAGGCGGGCGATCCGGCGCAGGCGCCAGCGGAAATCTTCGCGGCGCTCCCACTCGCCATTCCGGTAGACCGAGAGGGACGGCTTCCCTCCTCCGCGGCGCCAGTCCACCTCGTTGAAGATGTAGCCGCCCACCCCTACCGCATCGGGATGGCGGTCGAAGCAGGCCAGGATCTCCTCGAAGTAGCCGGGCTCGGGCACGGTATCGTCATCCAGGAAGGCGATCAGGTCGCCGCGGGCACGGGCGATGCCCCAGTTGCGCTGGCGCGTGAGCCCGCGCTCCTCGGGCGGAACCCGCTCGTAGATCACGCTCAAGCCTCGCACGGCCTCCTCGGTGTCCGTCTCCGACGAGGCATCCACGATGAGCACCTCGTCAGGCCGGCGGGTCTGGGACGCTACAGCCTCCAGCAACCGGCGGACCGGTTCCGGCCTGCGGTAGGTGCAGACGATCAAAGAAACTGCGGGAGCGGACAAAGGTTTCAGTCAGGACAAGAACAGGGGGCGAATCGACACGTTACCGCCGGGGACGACCTGGATGGCAAGGTCATGGCCTTCCACCATCTGCTCCTGGCCCTTGGGGCCGCGGACGACGAGCGAGAGGAGAGCCTCCCGGCGAGCGTTGACGTAGCCTGAGATCACTGGACCTTGCGGATGGGCAGGAGGCCCATTCGATGGGTATATGAAGTACCTATCTGTCGGAACCAGATCTGCGCGTCATCGTGACGATCGAGCAAACGGTGAGCCGCAGCAAGCTCATCCTCATCCACCTCGAAAGCTCCCGTCTCAATATCGATGGCAACCATCATTCCCTCAGTCCCATCCGCCAGTTGGGGAAGGACATCCCGCTCGTAGATCTCGTCGCCACGTCGGGCGAACTCTTCTGGGGTGTAGCGGGGGCTGATCGATGCGCGCATGGATGCGATCTCCGGTGCCGATTGTACCCGAAATCCGGAACGGTCACACCATTCTCTCCAGGAGCCCGAGGAGCAGCTCCACCTGCCGCTTGGCGGAGAAGCGCTCCCGGAGCGCCGCGGACGGTACCCGGGCTTCCAAATCCCCCCGTGACCAATCGCCGTGGATACGCGCCAGCGTCTCCGCCACGGCCGCTGGATCCCCCAGAGGGGAGGCATAGCCCCAGCCCTCCTCCACCAGGTCCCGGGCCGTGCTCTCCGGCGCGCAGAGCGACCAGATCGGCCGCCCGGCCGCGAGGTAGTTCACCACCTTGGTGAGGAGGAGCGGCCGGTCCGCCTCGCACTCCAGGTCCAGGAGCACGTCTGCCTCCGCAAGAGACCGGGCCAGGGCCTCCTCGTCCTCCTCCAGGACGATCCGCGCCGGCAAACCGGCAGCGTAGCCCTCGGCGAACGGCGTGGGCCGCGCCAGGTGGAAGGAGATCTCCAGGTCCTGGCAGATCGCAGGGAGCAGGGCCAGGACCTCGGCCAGCTCGGGCCGCGCGCGGTCCTTCCGCAGCGTGCCGCCGAAGGCGATGCGCAGCTTCCGCGAGGGCGGAGGACCGCCGTTCTTTCTCTCGCGAGCGATGTGGGGCAGCACCTCGGACGGCGCCTTCGCCAGCTCCGGAAAGGCCGCCAGCTCGAGGTCCCGCAGCCGGGACGACGGGAACGTCAGCGCGCTGATCCTCGGGATGGCCGCGGCGAAGCGCTCCCGCGTCCGGCGGTCCGCATGCGGGTCGAACGCATAGAGGTTGGGCCAGACGCCAGGCGGCATGGGATCGTTCACGTTCACGATCCAGCGTAACGGCCTTCGAACCGCGGCCACGGCCCCGATCGACGCGAAAGGGAGGGCTCGTGACCAGACCACCGCGTCCGGGTCGCGGTCGAGCTCGAATTCCAGGATCCGGGAAGCGGCGCGCTGCCAGGAGAGCATCTTGATCCCCTGCCCCGTCCGCAAGTGAACGAGCTTCTCGACAGCCCGGACGGGAAGCGCGCCGCGCCGCAGCCCCCGGACCGCTGCCCCGGCCAGCGCCGAGGGGCCGTGCTCCCCCAGGGCATGCACCCGCCAGCCGGGCGGGATAGACATCGCCGGCGGACCGCCACCGGAGATCACGGTCACGCCGGACGGCCAGTGCGCGGCGAGGGCCCGGAGAAGCTCGAGGTTCACCTGGCTCTCGGGTCCGCCGGGGCCCGGAGCCACGGCGTAGGCGACGACGATCAGACGCGGCGGAACCAGAAGCTGCAATGCCTCTCCAAGTCCGCAGCCGGCCCCAGGATGGCAGCCAGCTCCGCGGGCCGCTCCCTCACCATCCGGCGGCCGGGCCAGAGCACCTCGAACGCCCGGCTGTGGCAGAGCAGCGCGTGCAGGAGGTACTGCTCGGTGTAGAGGAACCCCCGGCCCACGTTCCAATCGGCCGGATAGTCCTCCGGGAGGTAGATGTCGTGCACGTGCACCAGAACCCCGGGGGAGAGGGCGGGCACCACCTCCAGGAAGAGGAAGTTGACGTCGCTCCCCACGCCCGCGCGGTGGCTGGCGTCGATGAACAGCACGGCGCCGGAGGGCAGGGACCGCAGCTCCGCCAGGGGGACCTCCTGCACGGCCACCCGCCGGTGCTCGTGGCAGACCCCCGCCAGGTCCCGGCGCGGCGCGGGATCGATGCAGACCAGCCGCCCCTCCCCGTTGTGGTCGAGGGCGGCCCGGATCACCCGCGAGCTGTTGCCGCTCCCCACCTCCACCACCAGAGGGGGACGCCGCTCGCGCACGAGGGCGTAGCAGACCGCGGCGTCCACGATCCCGAAGAACGGATTGTCCGGATCGTAGCCGGGGATGGGCTCGAGCCCGTGCTCGCGCAGGGGGCCCGAGAGGAAGCGGTCCGCCTCGGCCTCGTTCCAGTCGATCCCCGGACAGGAGAAGAGGCCGGGGCCGGGCCGAGGCCTGGGGACGACCACGGTCTCCGAGACGCGGCTCGCCTGCAGGCCGACCGCGGCAAGGCCGCGCTTCACCAGATTCCTCACCCGCTCAGCCTCCCGTACCACTCCGCGGTCCGCCGCGCGACCGCGCCGGCCGAGAACGCGGACTCGGCGCGGGCCCGGGCGGCCTCCCCGAGCGAGCGGCCGAGCGCGGAGTCGGCGAGCACCGCCGCCACGGCTCCGGCCAGCGCCGAGGTCTTCCCCACCGGGACGAGCAGCCCGTCCTCCCCGGAGCGCACGAGCTCGGGGGCCCAGCCGATGTCATAGGCCGCCACCGGACGGCCGCAGGCCATGGCCTCCAGCCACGCGAGAGGGAGCGCCTCGGCATAGGAGGGGAAGACGCAGACCGCGGCCCGGCGCACGTGCTGGTGGACCTCCAGATAAGGCCGCGCCCCCAGGTACTCGGTCCGCGCGCGGGCCGCGGGGGAGAGCGAGGCGGCGAGCATCTCCCAGGTGGAAGGGCAGCCGGTCTGGTGGTCTGGCGCGTCCCGGCCCACCAGGCGCAGGCGGGCCGCGGGGTGGCGGCGGACGATCTCGGAGAAGACCGGCCCCAGGTCGAGCACCCCCTTCTTGCGCACCAGCGTGCCGAAGTAGAGGACCACGCCAGGCTCGACCTCGTCGGCCCGCCCGGGGCGGAAGCGCTCGACGTCCACGCCGTTGGGGATGACCTCGATCGGTCTCTCCAGGCCGAACAGGCGGCGCGTGGTGTCGGCCGTGAACCGGCTCACCGAGGCCAGGCCGCTCGCTCCGCGCAGCGCCACGCCCTCCGCGAGGTGGATCGAAGGCCGCACCGACTCCCCCAGCAGGTGGGCGAAATAGGTGGCGCTGCCGTGCAGGTGGACCGCCACCGGGCAGGGCAGGGAGAGCCCGGCCGAGGGGCCGCACCAGTCGTGGGTGGCGACCAGGTCCAGCCGCTCCCGCTCGGCGAGCCGGACCAGCTCCCGCCGCACGGACAGGCGGTTGAGCAGCCACCCCATTTTCGGGAGAGCCGAGTCGCCCAGGAAACGGACCCGCACCCCCTCGTCCTCCGTCTCCAGCCTCGGCCCCCAGCCCACCACCGTGACCCGGTGCCCCTGCGCTACCAGGGCGCGGCCGAGCGTGCGCAGGCTGGTGCCGATCCCCCCCGTGGGGAGCGGCGGATATTCGAGGGTGAGGAAGCCGACGTGCATCAGAACCCGAGCAGGTTTCTCAGCCGGCGGTTCGGCGGCGGAAGCCGGGACGCTGCCTCCAGGAGCCGCTCGCGGGCGGGCGCCGTCTTCTCCCAGACCTCGTCGTGGAGCCGGGAGCGGAGGCGGAGCGCCTCGTCCCGCGTCCCGGACCATTGCAAGGAGCCGGGCCCGGCGACGCTCCAGCTCTGGAGACCGTTGTCGTCCAGAAAGCGGCGGACCTTGGGCGCGTCGGACGCGGCCAGCACGGGCCGGCCGAGCTGGAGCGCGAAGAGCAGCGCGTGGAAGCGGCCGACGAGGACGGCGGCAGCCCGGCGCGCCGGGTCCAGGTCGAACTCGGCGGGCAGGCCGGCGTCCGGGATCAGCTCCCGGAGAGCCTGTCCGTCCCCGCCATTCTCGAAGTAGAGCGGCCAGGGGTGGAGCGGCTCCTTCAGGGCAGCGAGCGCGTCCCGCCAGGCCTCGCGCGGCTGGAGGGTCCCGGGAGCCACGCTCACGGCGAGGCCCCTGCCCTCCTCCGCGGCCGGCTCGAACGGGTAGAGCCAGGTCGCGTCCGGGGCCACGAAAGCCCGCGGGTGGTCTCCGATCGCCTCCAGCGAGCCGCGGTCGCGGAACCAGGCGAAGCAGCAGACGTCGAGGAACTCGCGCAGCTCCCGGCGCAGGCCGGGGGTGATCCCCTCGACGCTCACGCCCGCCAGCGCGACCGGGATGCCGGCCTGGCGCACCCAGCGGGCCATGCCGCGGAACATCCCGCCCTCGTTCCGGATCAGGCCGCCGCCGCCCACGATCGCGGCGTCGCAGGTGCGCAGCAGGTGGATCGGCGGCCGGCGGCCGGCGGGGAGGAAGGCGAGGGTGTGGCCGTCCAGCCAGCGGGTGAGGCACTGCTGGATGCGGTCGTCCCCCGCGTTGCGGTGGTGGTACCAGCCGAAGACGGCGATGTTCACAGGATCAAGCCTAGTACGTCCCAACCCGCGGCGGGAGGCGCTCAACCCGCGGGTAGAACGGCGCAACCGCCGGGGGTTTTGTTTCAACCCGTGGTTTTTATGTATCAACCGCCGGGTTTACGTATCAAACCGCGGGTTTTACGTTACAAACCGGCGGGTTTTGCCTCCCAACCCGCGGGTGGAGCGTGTCAACCGCCGGGTCGAGGCTTCCAACCCGCGGGTTTTCCGTCCCGACCCGCGGGTTTTCCGCCTCAGCTCACGGGTTGCGCCGTGCCGCTCGCCGGTTGAACGACCCGAGCCGCAGGGCGCGGCGCAGCCACGAGCGGTCCGCCGGCACGGCGGCCAGGGTGAGCCGGCCGATGTCCGGGGGAGCCGCTCCGGCCCCGGCGAAGAACGCCTCCAGGACCGGCAGGAAGCGGCGGACCCGCTCGTGGAACGCCTCCTCCGAGTAGGTCCGGAGCAGCTCCGCCACCCCCTCGGGCCGGAAGCCACCCCGCAGGGCCGCCCCGATCCTCTCCAGGTCATACGCCAGCGAGTGGGTCTCGAGCTTGAAGGCGTTGACCTCGGGGTCCAGGTAGTCGGCCAGGCCGCCGTGCAGGTTGCTGAACACCGTGCAGCCGCAGACCAGGGCTTCCAGCGGCTGGAAGCCGAACCCCTCGACCCAGCCCGACGCCGTGGGCGCCGACGAGTAGAGATAGACCTTGGACCGGTTGTACAGGCGGATCAGCTCGCCCCGCGGCAGGAAGTCCCGCACCACGTGCACGTTCCAGCGCGGCTGGAGCGCGGGGACGAGGACCTCCTTCAGATAGGCCGTGGACTTGCGCTCCAGGAACAGGACGTCGATGTCGCGCTCCAATCCCAGGTCCGCGCACCCGGCTCCGAGCACCGGCCCGAGCAGGAAGAGCGGGTTGTGCGGCGCGCGGAGCATCCAGAAGGCGAGGATGTGGCGGCTCAAGCAGAGGACCGGCACGCCTTCGGGCAGTTGGAGGTCCCAGCCGGTGCTCTGGGCGTAGTAGACCACCCTGCGGCCGGCCAGGCGCTCCAGGAGACCCTGGACGTGCGGCCCCCAGGTGGCCACGAACAGGTCGGCCGGACCGGCGGCCGGCAGGAGGTCGTCCAGGAACGGGGTCCCCTCCTCGCGGTCCCGGTAGGTGACCACCCGGGCGGGGACGTGGCGGTTCAGGAGGCCGGTGAAGGTCTCGGCGATGAGCCGTCCGCCGAAGCGCCAGCTCGGAGCCGTGAGCCCGGGCAGGAGCACGTGGACGTTCATCGCCGCCCGGCCTTCCGGAACAGCGTGCAGTAGCGCTCGGGATGCCCGGCGTCGAACGGCTCCAGGGCCCAGTAGGGACGCTTCGGCTTGTCCCAGAAAGCGCGCTGGACCTCCCAGGCCTCGTGGATGGCCTCGGCATCGTCGAGCACGGGCTCCAGGCCGTGCTCCCGGGCCAGCCGGTCGATTGTGCCGAGCGGTCCCCCGCCGGCTGCCAGGATGCCGCCCGGCGCGAGGTGGGAGACCAGGTTGGCAAAGGCTGCGGGCACCGACTCCTCCGGCAGGCTGATCAGCAGGTTCTGGCAGGCCACGAGGTCGAACGCCTCCTGCGCGAGATCCGGGGACCGCTGCAGGACGTCTCCCTGCGCGTAGTCGAAGAGCTCCCGCCATCGTTTGCGGACGCTCCACCCCCCCAGCAAGGTGCGCCGGAGATAGGCGCCGAAGTCCCGCAGGTCCACATTGCGCGGGGCGTGCTGCCGCGAGTAGGCGAACCGCTTCGCGTCCTCGACATAGGGGGCGCAGAGGTCCCGGCCCTCGATGCGGAGGTCGAGCGCGCGGCGGGCGGGATCGAGCGCAATGAGCAGGCTGACCGTCTCGGCGCCGTCGGCCATGGCATGCACGAGGAGCCGCAGCCGGCTCCGGTCCGCGAGCTGCCGCGCGATCGCCCGGAGTTGGGGCGGGTTGCGGAACAGCCGCGTGATCGCAGTATTGGGATCCGGACGGGGATCGGGACGGCGCGCCATGATCAGACCGCAGTCTCGGCGAGCCGCAGCCGGCCGATCCTCTCCCGGTGAGTGTCCACGAAAGCCTCGAGCGATTCCTGCTCCCGCTCGTCCAGGATGGATCGCCAGCGCTGGTTGCGGTCCTTCATCACCTCGGCGAGCCCGGGATAGTCAGCCGGACGCAGGCCGGAGGTCTGCTCCACCTCGCGCAGCAGCCCCAGGGGATCGGTTACGAAAGCCTCATGCCGGACCGGCACCGCTGCATGGAAGGCGCCGGCCTCGCGCTCGATGGTCTCGTAGACCCGCAGCCAGTACTCGGCGAGCACGGCCGCATCGCCGCCTGGAAACAATCGGGAAGGATCGGGTCCCTGGATACTCCAGCAGGCCTCCGGGTCCTCGGGCAGGTAGTGCTTCACGCCCCAGTCCTTCTCCATCTTCTCCCACAGCCGCTTGGCGCTCGCCACCGTGCTCCGCAGGTCGCGGCTGGTGACCAGGAGGACCGCGTCGGGGAACAGGGCGCGCACCAGGGGGAGCTTGTTCCAGAGGTGGGGGCTCTTGTTGAACAGGCGCGTGCCGCTCCACCCGCCCTTTGCCGTGTGCAGCCGGGCGAAGCCGCCGCGCACCTGCTCCTCGCGGCCGGCGACCGCCTCGGGACCGGCGGGCGGGCAGTGCGCGCAGGGCAGGCCGGGCGTGGCAATCTCCACCCCCGTCAGCTCGTGCCACTCCTTGGACAGCTCGAAGCCGGCGTTGATCACCTGGGGATGGTCCGCCACGCAGCGCGCGAAGTAGGTGGTGCCGCTGCGCACCGTCCCCACGAGGAAGAGGGGTTGCCGGAGCGGCGCCGCAGGGATTCCGAGCCGTTGGAAGGCGCGGCTGCGGAAGAGCCGGCGCCGGGCCTTCTCGATCATGACGCAAGCTCCAGGAGCGCCGCGGCACAGCGCTCGCTCGCCTTGTCCAGGGGCATCTCGACGATCCTCCTCAGCCAGGCCTCGCGGGCGGCGGCTTTCTCCTCCGGCCGGGCAAGGGCGTGGCGGACGGCTTCCCCCAGCTCTCCCGGGCTCCGCGCCCAGTGGACCGGCTGCAGCTCGTGGACGCAGCGCAGGTGAGGCAGGCGGTAGATCTCGTCCACCCAGGGGGGAGTGCCGGCCGGGTCGTAGGCCACGAAGACGGCCGGCTTGCCGTGGATGGCGAAGTCCAGCGCCATGGTCGAGCCCAGGTTCACCACCGCGTCGCAGTGCGCCGCCACGTTGGCGAGGAGCGGCAGGTCCTCCGGCATCGGCGCCACCTGGGTCCAGTCCCCCTGCCCTGCCTTCCAGGCCGGCTCGCAGACGGCGATCCCGGGGAACTCGGCCAGCACCTCGGAGTACCGGCCGCTCACGTCGGTGGGCGCCCGGCGGAAAAGGATCTGCCCGGAGAAGAACCGCGCCAGGTCCTCCAGGTAGGAGGGATCGTGCGGCGAGGTCGCCTGGTCGTCGCCGGAGAAGCAGACCACCGGCCGCGAGGGATCGAGCCCGAGCCCGGAAAGGAAATCCTCCCGGATGAGCGAGGGGTCCAGGTGCGGCTCGAACTGCGGCGTCCCCACCACCTGCACCCGCCCGGGCTCCATCTCGGGGTAGTAGCCCAGCAGCTCCGCCTTCATGCCCTCGCTCCACACCAGGAAATGATCCGCGTGTACCGCCATGCGGCCCTTGGGCAGGTTGTCCCAGGAGTAGATGAACGTCGCCGTGGGGATGCCCAGCCGACGCGCCGCGAGCAGGGCCGGCACCGCCCGGCTCGCCCGCTGGTGGGTGCAGAACACCACGTCCGGCCGCTCCCGCTTCAGAAAGGTTTCGAATGGGGAGAGCCCGCCGTTCTCCGAGACCGCCGTTGCATGGCACCGGTCGAGCCAGGCCGCGCCCTCCGGCGTGGCCAGCGACCGGCCGACGAGGCGGGCGGCACGGCCGACCGCCTTCGAGAGCGGACCGCCGGAGGGCCGCCTGAAGCGGAGCATCACCTCCGCCGCGTCCTCCTCGTAACGCCAGTAGAGCTGGGAGTAGATCTTCGCCTGGCGCAGCATCCGCGCGGCCAGCCCTTCGCGGACATAGGGCAGCGGCTCGAAGCGGACCGGCCGTCCTTCCTGGGTCGCGAGCACGTGCTCCGGCAGGACGTGCCAGGCCACCACCTCGGCCTCCTTGGAAAGCAGGTCCAGGAAGCGCGTGTAGAGGAAGTTGCGGATGCCCACGCCGTCGGGCACCACCATCACGACCTTCAACGCCGTGCCTCCTCGAACGCCCGCTCGTAGACCGGTACCACCGTGCCCTCCGATACGGCCGCGGCCTGCTCCGGCCCGGGAGCCAGCTCGGCCAGACGACCCTCGCGCCAGAGGCCGTGCAGCCGCTCCAGGGCGGCGGCGATCCCCGCCTCGTCCTCCGGCTCCACCAGCAATCCGCCGCCGCTGGCCAGAAGGTCGGCGGTCACGCCACGGCACGGGCTCAGTGCCAGGATCGGCCGGCCGCCGGCCAGGTAGTCGGAAAGCTTGGAGGGGAAGAAGAGCCCCTCGGCGAGAGCGGCTTCGACGAGGAGAGCCACGTCCGCACCCGCCATCCAGGCCCGGACCGCATCCGGCGGCATCGAGGGCTCGAAAGAGACGGCATCGGAATCCTTCGGCTGGATGGCGTAGCGGCCCGCGAACTCCACTCGCAGGTCGTTCCTCACCTCGGGCCGGAGCCGCTCCAGGGCGGCGAGCAGCGGCTCGATGCGCCGCTCCTTCATCAGGAAGCCGGCGTGCCGGATGTGGAGGTGGCCGTTGGAGGCCGGAGCGGGCGCCGCTCCTTCTTCGCCCAGGTGAGGAGCGATGAACGCCTTGCCCCGGTACTGTTCGCGCCGTCCGGAGAGCAGCCAGTCGCGCAGCCGGCCCGAGGGGAAGACCAGGCTGTCCGCCCGGCGCAGCATGCCGTCCAGGGACAGCTCCAGGCGGCGGCGCGACAGCGGCCCCACGGTGAACCGATAGGGCTCCGGATAGAGGTGGTGCGGCCAGGGATCGCTGAAGTAGGCGCACCAGGGAAGCTCGATCCTCTTCAGGACCTCCAAGGCGGCGAGGTGGCTCGCCGCCGGGTTGAGCCGGCTGTGGAGCACGTCGAACGGCCCCAGCTCCGCGGCCTTCCGCGCCACGGCCCGCGCCCAGCCCTTCTCCTCGACCGTGCAGCCGCGCAGCAGATGCGGCAGGGCAGTGATTCGGCCCAGAGGCCGCCCCCAGCGGTCCAGGTCGAGGTGGTTGAACGGCTCAGGCTCCAGGAGCTTCCTGGTGAGGAGCGTCACCTCGTGCCCGCGCCGAGCCAGTGCGGAGGCCACCCGGGAGGAGGCCAGGCCCTCGGCCGTGCCGTCCAGACAGTGCCAGGAGACGAAGAGGATCTTCATGCCGCGAACAGCTCCCGGGCGCGCTCGGCAAAGCGCGGGAAGGCAAAGCTTTCGGCGCGCTGGCGCGCCGCCTCGCCGAGCCGGGCGCGAAGCTCGCCGTCCTCGCAGAGCCGCCGCGTCGCCTCGGCGCACTCCTCCAGCGTCTCCCAGAGGACACCCGACTCCCCCACGATCTCCGGCTGCCCGCCGCGCGCCACCACCACCGGCACGGCGCCGGCGCTCATGGCTTCGGCCGTGGCGATACCGAAGTGCTCCATCCGCTCCGGCGCCGCCTCCGCGTCCTCCCCTACGCCCGTGAAGTGCCAGAAGAGGGAAGCCGCGCCGCAAACCTCCTCCAACTCCTCGCGCGAGGCGTCCAGGTGGAAGACCACTGGCAGCCCGAGGGCCGCCTCCCTGGCGCGGCGGACGTACTTCGGGTCCTGCGCCGTGCCCACGAGATGCAGCTCCCAGCCGGGGATATCCGCGCTCCGGAAGACCTCGATCATCTCCACCTGCCGCTTCGAACGGCCTCCTCCGGCGAACCGGCCCACGGCCACGATCCACGGCCGCTTCTCCCGCGGCGCGATCGGGAAGACCGGCGGGTGGAGCACCCGCGCCGGACGGCCCCAACGCCGTTCGATCCAGCGCGCCGTGAATGCGGAGTTGGCCACCACCGAGCGGAACAGGGCCAGACGCAGCCGCGATCCCGGCCCCAGCCTGCGCTGGAAGGGGAACTCGCAGAGCAGGTGGGCGTTGCGCAGCCCCCGCAGGCGCGGCACCTCCGTGGCCTGGACGATCACTCGCCGGTGCCACGCCGCCAGGTCCGCGATCTCCCGCAGGAGCGACGAAGGACGAAGATCGGACTCTAGACTGAGCCCGTCCAGCGGCACCGGGAAGAGCTGCCGCGCGAGATCCAGGCGCAGGGCAGCGGGAAAGAGCACCCGCACCCGATCCACCTCGCAAAGCGCCGCGGCGATGGCCAGCACATAAGGCAGTCCGCCTCCCTGGCGCGGATCGGAAACGTTCGAGCAGATCACGGTCGTCATCCGCCGTTCCGCATCCGGCCGAGCAACGCGCCGGCCAGCCGGCGGCCCGAGCCGCCGTCGAAAGGGCCGCACCAGAGATCCACCAGCCGCTTGCGCCCCTCGCGCTCCAGCCCCGGGTCGCGCAGGTAGGCGCAGACGTGGGCCAGCAGCTCCTCGGGAGAATGCGCGAGCCGCATGGCATCGCTCTCCACCACGGTCCGGTAGTGGTCGTAATGGGTGTAGTACTGGGAGATCTCGGTCTGGAACGACGTCTCCTCCGGCGAGAGGTCGAAGGCGACGTTCACCGCCGGCCGGTCGCAGAGCGCCGCGTCCAGCGTGAGGGTCGAGGCCAGGTTCACGATCACGTCCGCGTGCAGGATGGAGCTGACGAACTCCCGGTTCTCCTCGCGCGTGGGGCAGTACCCGGCGAGGCTCCCCCGGCCGCGCTCCCCCGGCCTCTGGAAGGCGACGCCAGGCCCCGGCTGCCAATCCTGGAACCGGCCGCCGGCCTCGCCCGGGTGCAGCCGCACGAGGAGCTGGGGAGAGCCAGGCGCACCGGCCCCGGCAAGATCGCGCGCCAGCCTCTGCACCACCAGGTGCTCCGACGGCGCCAGGTGCGGCGTGGCCGTGCCATAGAGCACGATCGGCCGGCGTGGATCGAAGCCGTGGAGGGCGCAGAGCTCCTCGCGGCTCATCCGCATGGACCTGCAGCGGTACCAGTCGAAGTGCGGCACGCCGGTGACGTCCACCGTGCCCCCGGCCGCTTCCGGGTAGTAGCGGAGCAGCTCGGAGCGCATGCGGTCGGACCAGACGTAGTAGTGGTCATAGCCCGTGAAGTAGGCAGGCTTGGAGGTCAGGTTGTCCCACGAGTTGATCCAGGCGGCAGCCGGGATCCCCAGATGCCGCGCAAGGACCGCGGGCGGCGCCTCGTCGTGGGAGTGCGGCAGGGTCGACACCACCAGCGAGGCCCCGCGCAAGCGGCGCTCGTACTCCGCGGCGTGCGGATAGTCCCGCACCAGGAGCTCCCTCTCCCTCGGCAGGCCGTCTCGACGGGGGAAGAGGCGCGACTCCAGCTCCAGCAGATCGAACGCCAGGGCCTTCCGCCCGGCGAGCGTCTTGCGGTAATCCACCTGCTTCAGCCGCCGCGTCTCGGTCGAGCTCATCCGGAAGAAACGGTGGTTGCGCCGCCGATAGGCCAGGCCGTAGGCCCCGGCCAGGGGATCGAAAGGGTGGAGCGGCTCGATCGAAACTTCCTCTCCGAGCCTCTCCCTCACCGGCGCCATCAGGTCCGGCGCGCAGAAGAGCACGACGCGGGCATGCTTCTGGAGCTCCGGCAGGACCTCGGTCTGCAGAAACGTCCGCACACCCCAGCCGCTGCTCACGAGCAGCACGATCGTAGGCGTCATGTCACGGCGAACTCGGCGGCCTCGCTGTCCATGGAGCCGGTCACGTCGAACCGGCGGGCGAAGATCGAGGCCGGGGTCACATAGGCCCAGGTGGCGAGCACGCGGGCCTGCTCCGTGGCGAGCCCGCCGCGATGGAAGCCGTAGGTGTCGCAGAAGACCAGGGTGCCGGAGCCACCCGTGGCGAGAACGCGGTCCGCGGCCGGGATGCGCGACTCCAGCTCGCCCTCGGGCGGATAGCTCGCGGTCCCCGGATCGGGGTTGGGCCAGAGCCCGGCCCAGCGCCCGCCCCCGTGGCTGCCGCGGACATACTCCAGCGGACCCGCGCCGGCACCTACGTCCGAGAGGTAGAGGAACACCTTCACCAGCCGCTCATCCTCGGGGTCGCGGTGCCAGCGCTGCGAGGCCTGCGCCTTGCGGTCGACCGGCGACGGGATGGTGTACCAGAGGTCCACATAGTTGAGCTTCGACCAGAGCCCGAGGTAGGAGTTGACCGTGTCCAGCAGCGCCGGGGCCAGGCCGAGCCGCAGCCAGAGCTCGCCCGGAGGCAGGGACGGCCGCGACTCCCACTGCTTGACGATGTAGTCCTTGCCGCGGCTCCCCCCCGGCTGATAGGCCTCGATCCCGCGCCGCACGCGCTCGCCGGCGATGAAGGCGCGGCCCGCCTCGGCCGCTTCCGGCCAGAGGTCCGGCACCAGCTCGCGCACCTGCGCCATGGCAAAGCCGTCGCGCCGCAGGTCCTCGACCACCCGCGTCTGCGCCCCGTCCAGAGCAGGCTGCCGAGCCTCGAACCGCCGGCGGCTCGCA
>DATLNC010000278.1:0-29725 GCA_035536935.1 Thermoanaerobaculia bacterium | reverse complement strand
GGTTTCAACCCCAGGCAGCGGAGCCGGGTACGTACACCGGACACCGATCGGCGAGCGGTTACCCCGGACACCCATCGGCGGGCCGTGCCCCGCCTGGGGTTGAAACCCCAGGCTAGACGGGTACAGCCCTTCCAGGGCTGGAGGGATGTCTTTCCGACATCCCTCAACTCTTGTAAAACCTCTCCCCCTTGGATGCCATCTCGCGCAGCAGCCCGGCCGGCTCCAGCCGGCTGCCATGCTTCGCGGCATAGCCTTCCAGCTTGCTCACCACCCAGGGGAGGCCGTGACGGTCGGCCTCCTGGAGCAGGCCGCCGCGGAAGGGGGGGAACCCGAAGCCGAAGATCACGCCGATGTCCACGTCGGCCGGGTCCTTGATGATCCCCTCCTCCATGCAGCGGGCGGTCTCGTTGAGCATCTGGAGCCAGCAGCGCTCCACGATCTCCTCGTCCGGGACCGGCGCAGGAGTCCAGTCGAGGAGGCGGTAGACCGCGGGGTCCACGGCACGGGAGCCCTTCCTCTTTTTCTCATCGTCCTCATAGAGATAGAAGCCGCGCTTCGACTTCCGGCCCAGGCGCTTGTCCTCGATCATGCGTTCGAAGACCGGGGGCGGCGCCAGGCGGTCGCCCATGGATTCGCGCATCACCTCGCCGACATGGCGGCCGACGTCCAGGCCGACCTCGTCCATCAGGGCGAACGGGCCGACCGGCCAGCCCCAGCGGGTCATGGACTTGTCCACCTGATCGATACCGGCGCCGCCCGCGAGCAGCCAGGCCGCTTCGTTGAGGAACGGCGAGAGCACCCGCGTGGTGAAGAAGCCGGGGCCGTCGCCCACCACGATGATGGTCTTGCCCATGCGGCGCCCGACCTCAACGACCGTCGCAAGGGCCTCCTCGGAAGTTCCGGGGTGGCGGATGATCTCGAGCAGCGGCATCTTGTGGACGGGGCTGAAGAAGTGCATGCCGACCACGTTCTCGGGCCGGCGGCTCGCCTCGGCCAGGCGGGCGATCGGGATGGCCGAGGTGTTCGAGGCGAAGATCAGCCCCTCGGGCGCCGCGGCCTCGGTCTCCCGGATCACGGTGTGCTTGATCCCCACGTCCTCGAACACCGCCTCGACCACCAGGTCCACCCGGCGGAAGGGGGCGTAGTCGACCGTGGGCTGGATGCGGCCGAGGGCGGACTTGGCCTCGGCGTCCGACATGCGGCGGCGCTTGACCCGGTCGCGGAAGCGCTCGCTGGAGAAGGCCACGCCGCGGCCCAGGGCGGCGAGGTCGCGGTCCTTCATCACGACCAGGGTGCCCTTCTCCGCCAGCACCTGGGCGATGCCCGCGCCCATGAACCCGGCGCCGAGGACGCCCACCTTGCCGACCGGGCGGGCCTTCTTCGCGATCTTCGCGGCCCGGGCTTCGACCTCATTCTTGCGGAAGAAGATGGACATCAGGGCCTTGGCCGTGTCCGAGGTCACGAGCTGCGAGAAGGCGCCGGCCTCGACGTCCAGAGCGCGCGCAAGCGGCAGCTTGATCCCCTCGCGCACCACCTCGACCGCCACGAGCGGGGCCGGGTAGTGCCCGCCGGTCTTCTCCATCACCCCGGAGCGGGCCTTGTCGAAGACGATGCGGTCGGTCAGCGGCGTACGGGCAATGAAGTCGGTCGCTTTGCGGGCGAATCCACCCACCGGCTTGCTCTCCGACTTACCCCTTGCCCAGCGCTCGGCCGCGGTACGCAGGTCGACGGGGTGGCAGGTGTCGTCCACCAGGCCGAGCCGCTTCGCCTTGCGGGCGTCCACCTGGCGGCCCGTGAGGATCAGGTCGAGCGCGGCGGGGACGCCGATCAGGCGCGGCAGCCTCTGGGTGCCGCCCAGGCCCGGGATCAGGCCGAGCTGGACCTCGGGGACGCCCAGCTTGGTCTTTGGGTGCTCGGTCGCGATCCGGAAACGGCAGGCGAGGGCGAGCTCCAATCCGCCGCCCAGGCAGGCGCCGTGGATGGCGGCCACGGTCGGGAACGGCAGCTCGGCCAGCCGGTTCATCAGGGCGTGCCCGCGCTGCAGCATCTCGATCACCTGCTCGGGCTCCTGCAGGGTCTGCAGCTCCTCGATGTCTGCGCCGGCGACGAAGCCGTCCGGCTTGCCGGAGAGGATCACCAGGGCATCGGGCCGCTCCCGTTCGGTACGGGAGATCTGCTCCTCGAACCATTCGAACAGCCGGGTCGAAAGCGTGTTGACCTTCTTCGCGGGATCGTCGAGGACGAGCCAGGCGATGCCGTCTTGATAAGTGAGGGAACCGGAGGCGGTCGTCATGGCGGCCATCCTAAGGAGCCATGCCGCAGCGTGTCAAGAAAGTTCGGGCTTGCGGCGGAACCCCCTCTCCCCCGGCCCGGGGGCGAGGGTTGGGGAGAGGGGGGATGGGATCAACCGGGGGGGATCAGTTGACGGTCAGGTTGTAGGTGATCTCCAGGCCACCGAAGATGGGGTGGGTTTCGTTGGTCTCGAACTCGCAGTAGTCGCCCCGGATGTGCAGCACATGCTCGCCGCGTGTGAGCGGAGGCAGGAGGACCCAGAAGCCGTCCGAGATCGCCTGGGGATCGACGTTGTTCGGCGTGCCGAAGATCGGATCGGGGCCCGAGCTCACGACGAACGGGGGCGACTGGACACGCACGGTCGGAACGGAGAAAGTCGAGATCTGGCCGTCTACTTTGACCTCGAGCCGGCAGGCGCGGGAGCCCGGAAGCCCCAGATCGGCCAGGAAGCCGGGCCGAAGGTCGCTGATGACGCCGTCGAGGATGTCGCGCTTCTCGGCCACGGTCAGGTTCTCACCGGGCTCGTTCACCCACGTGGCGTTGAGCACCGGGAAGAAGAGCGCCTTCTGGTGCGGGACTTCGCAGGAGCGGACGAAGGCCCCTACGCCCGTGGAAGCGCCGGCCAGGAACCAGATGGGCCCGGACTGGTTCCGGCTGCAATCGATGGCGCCCTGGGCAAAACGCGGGTTTTCGGACGCTGGGATCGAGAACTGCCACTGCCACCAGGCGGCCGTCAGCTCGCCGTAGCTTCTCCCGCTGAACGAGTCGAGCTCGGGGCTCACGGCCAGCACGGGACCGGCGCAGGTCAGGATCAGGATTCCGAGGGCAAAAAAACTCGGGATGGTCTTCAATCTCATGGCATATCACTCCAAGGTAAATAGGGGGTTATTTCCCCCGCCCCAGGAGTTACGCAAAGATAGCGGCGGTCCCGCCAACTGCTCCGCCCTCGAGCCGGCGGCCGCGGCGTCTTTTTAGCTAAGATACGTTGCATGTTCCAGACACCCCGGACCTTTGGCGTCCTGGCCGCCCTCCTCCTCCTGCCGACCTTCGCCGAGGCGATCCCCAAGGCAATCCAATACCCCGAGACCCGCAAGGTCGACCAGAAGGACACCTTCCACGGCGTCACGGTCGCCGATCCCTACCGCTGGCTGGAGGGGGACGTGCGCGAGACCAAAGAGGTCCGCGCATGGGTGGAGGCCCAGAACCGGGTCACCTCTTCGTACCTCTCCTCCCTGCCGCAGCGCGAGGCCATCCGGAAGCGGCTGGCGGAGCTCTGGCGCTACGAGGAGGTCGAGACACCGGTGCACATGGGAGGCCGCTACTTCACCTACCGCAACGACGGGGTCCAGAACCAGGACGTGCTCTACGTCCAGAGCTCCCTGGTCGAGGAGCCCGAGGTGCTGATCGATCCCAACGGGTGGTCGAAGGACGGCACCATCGCCCTGTCCGACCTCGAGCCCAGCCCGGACGGGCGCTACGCCGTCTATGGCATGCGGGAGGCAGGCTCCGACTGGCGCACCTGGCGGGTGATGGACCTCTCCTCGCGGCAGCTCCTGCCCGAGGAGCTGAAATGGATCAAGGGCTGCTGCGCCTCCTGGACGCCGGACGGCAAGGGCTTCTTCTATAACCGCCTTCCCGAGCCGAAGAAGGGGGAGGAGTACCAGCGGCTGAACCTCGGCAGCCGGGTCTGGTACCACCGGGTCGGCACGCCGCAGAGCGCGGACGCGCTGGTCTTCGAGCAGCCGGAGCATCCCGCCTGGGACGCCTTTCCGGAAGTCACGGAGGACGGGCGCTATCTCCTCCTGCCGCTCTCGAACGACACCGGCAAGCTCTTCCGGGTGCTCTACAAGGACCTGGCCGAGCCTTACGGCATGATCAGGACCCTGATCCCGGACTTCGAGAACGAGTACTTCATCCCCGTGGCCAGCGAGGGCACGGTCATCTACCTCTTCACGGATCACCAGGCCGCGCGCGGCAGGCTGGTAGCGGTCGACATCGATCATCCGGAGCAGGAGAGCTGGAAGGAGATCGTGCCGCAGTCCGAGCACACGCTGGCCGAGGTGAGCCGGGTGGGCAACCTGTTCTTCGCGCAGTACCTGAGGGACGCCAAGAGCCACGTCCGCCTCTTCACCCTAGCCGGCAGGCACATCCGCGACATCGAGCTGCCGGGCATCGGCAGCGTCCGGGGATTCGAAGGGCGGCGTGACAGCAGCGAGACCTTCTACCGCTACACGAGCTACGACATGCCGCCCTCGATCTACCGCTACGACCTGATGAGCGGCGAGAGCACGCTCCTGCACCGTCCGAAGCTCGCCCTCGATCCGGCGCTCTTCGAGGTCCGGCAGGTCTTCTACAACTCCAAGGACGGCACGCGCATCCCCATGTTCCTGGCCCATCGCAAGGGGCTCCGCCTCGACGGCTCGAACCCGGCGCTCCTCTACGGCTACGGCGGCTTCAACGTCTCCGAGACGCCGAACTTCTCGCCCTTCCGGCTGGCCTGGATGGAGATGGGAGGCGTCTACGCGCTGCCCAACCTGCGGGGCGGCGGCGAGTATGGCGAGGAGTGGCACGAGGCCGGCACCAAGACGCGGCGGCAGAACGTCTACGACGACTTCATCGCCGCCGCCGAGTGGCTGATCGCGAACGGCTACACGCGGCCGGAGCGGCTGGCCGTGCAGGGCGGGAGCAACGGTGGCCTGCTCGTCGGCGCGGTGATGACCCAGCGGCCGGACCTCTTCGGCGCGGCGTTGCCGGCGGTCGGAGTCATGGACATGCTCCGCTTCCACCTCTTCACCTCGGGGCGCTTCTGGGTGGACGACTACGGCTCGGTGGACAAGGAGGACGAGTTCCGGGCTCTGTACGCCTACTCGCCCTACCACAACCTCAAGCCGGGGATGCGCTACCCCGCCACGCTGGTCACCACGGCCGACACGGACGACCGCGTGGTGCCCGGCCACAGCTTCAAGTTCGCAGCCCGTCTGCAGGAGGTCCAGGCCGGGGAAGCGCCCGTCCTGATCCGCATCGAGAGCCGTGCCGGCCACGGCTCGGGCACGCCCACCTCGAAGCTGATCGAGAGGTACGCCGACGAGCTGGCGTTCCTGGTCGAGAACCTGGGGATGCGGAAGCCGGGCGAAGCCGCGAAGGCGCCCTAGCGCTTCCTGGATGAGGGCTACGTCCCGGGCAGACGCTCGAGCGCCTTCTGGACCTCCTCGTTCGCCGGGTCGAGCTCCAGGGATTTGCGGTAGTGCTCGCGGGCCTTGGGCAGATCCCCCTTCTTCTCGTAGATCATCCCCAGCCGGAAGTAGGCGCCCGCGATCGGCGGACCGTCGCCTTCGTGCGTGTGGGCGATGTACTTCTTCAGCACCTCTTCCGACCGGTCGAGACGCTGTCCCGAGAAGGCGCCGGTGCGGCCGAGCTGATACAGCGCATCCCACACCTCGGGATTGATGCGCAGGAGCCCCTCGAAGGCGTCGAACGCCTCCGTCCAGCGGGAGAGGGATTGGTAGAGGTAGCCGAGCGCCATGCGCGGCCGGAGGTCCGTCGGCGCTTCCCGGATCGCCGCCTGGTATTCGAGCTCCGCCGCTTCGGGGTGTTTCTCGTGCAGGTGGATGGTGGCGAGCAGCATGCGGCCGGAGACGGGATCGACCTTGCGCGTAGCCTCCGCCTCCCGGCGGGCGCTTGCGACGCTGCCGCCCAGGAACTCGGGCGCGCTCAGATAGAACTTGATCAGATCTTCGCGGGCGCTCACGTTCTTCGGATCGAGCCGGACCGCTTTCTCGAGGGCCACCTTGGCTTCCCGGGCGTAGGTGTTCCGCGCCACGGGATTGGCCTTGCTCGCGGCCACTCCATAGGCGCGGGCGAGCCAGACGTGCAGCTCGGAGTTGTCGCGGTCGAGGCCAATCGCTTTTTCCAGCCAGTCCGCGGCCGTCTCGCCCTGGCCCATCTCGAGATAGACCCGCCCGAGATAGAACGTGGCCGGAGCGGAGCCGGGATGGCTGGCGAGATAGGACTCGAAGAATGCCTTGGCCTTCTCCAGCCGGCCCTCGCCCATGCGGCGGGTGTTGAGCAGCTCGACCCCCGGCGCAAGCTCGGCGGCGGGATCTGTAGAAGAAGGGGCCTGGAGGAGCAGCAGGGCGAGGGCCAGGGCTTTCATGCCCTGATTTTACTCTTCCCCCTGCTCCAGGCTCTGGACGATCTGGGTGACCTCGACCTCGGCCTTGCGGATCTTGCCGCGGCACAGGTCGAGGAGCTGGGCGGCGCGCCGAAGCTCTTCCGCGAGACGGTCGATGTCGATCTCCTCGCCCTCGATGCGCTCCAGGATGCCCTCCAGCTCCTCCATGGCCTCGCGGAAGCTCAAAGTCGGCTGGTCCTCGGCCGGTGGCTGTGAAAACAGGTCGTTCATGGCTCCTCCACTCGGCTCGTGAGGCTCCCTCCGGCCAATTGAGTCTTGACGAGGTCGCTGGCAGCGACCTGGGACGGGTCCCGGAGCAGCGCGCCGCCGGGTCCTCGGGTGAGGCTGAAGCCGCGCTCCAGCGTGCGCTCGGGGGAAAGCTGGGTGCACAGCCGCTCCATCCCCTGGATCGTGGCCAGCGTCTCGCGGAGGCGGCCCCGGGCGCTGCCCGCGATGCGCTCTCCCACTCGGATGCGCTCCCTCTCCCCTCCCTCCACGAGCCGAGGAGCGAGCTCGGCGAGCCGGAGGCGCACCTCGCGCTGCCGCCTCTCCGCCTGCCGCAGGCCGCTGCGGCCCAGCCGGGCCAGGGCGCGGGCGTGCTCCTCGATCCGTTCTCCGGCCGCGGCGAGGCGCATCCGGGCGAGGCTCACCCCCCGCTCTGCGCGGCCCAGCGCTTCGCGGCCGGCGCGCAGCGGCTCCAAAGCCTCGCGAACGAGACGCCGCCGCAGCTCGTCGACCGCCAGCTCGCGGCGGGCCACCTGCTCCACCAGAAGCTCGGCCACCTTGGTCGGGGTCTTGTAGGAGGAGTGGGCCACCTCGTCGGCGATGGAACGGTCGATCTCGTGCCCCAGCCCTGTCAGAACCGGGAACGGCGCCATGGCGATCGCCTCGGCGATGGCCCGGCTGTCGAAGACCGCGAGGTCGCTCCTCGAGCCGCCGCCGCGGATCAGGACCGCCAAATCGATCGGCAGGCCACGGAGGGAAGACAGGGCCGAGACCACCTCGCGCTCGGCTTCCTTCCCCTGCACGGAGGCGTGGACGAAGATCACCCGGAAGCCGTAGCCGCTCTCCTGAAGGCCGGAGAGGAAGTCATGGTAGGCGGCGCTTCCATGGGAAGTGATCAGCGCGATGTCCAACGGCAGGTCCGGCATCGGCAGAGAACGATTGCGCTCCAGAAGCCCGGCCGCGGCCAATGCGGCCAATGTCTCGCGCCGGCGCTGCTCGAGCAATCCCAGGGTGAAAGCCGGGTCCACGTCCCTGACGCAGATCTGGATGCGGCCGGCCGGAGCGTAGAAGTCCAGGCTCCCGCGGACGCGCACCTGCATGCCGTCCCTGAGCTGCTGCCCGGAGGCGCCGAGGATACGGCGGACGCGCAGGAGGTCGCCCTTCCAGATCACCCCCTCCAGCTTGCCGACGATCTCGTCGCGTTCCCCCTTCTCCACCAGCTCGAAATAGAGATGTCCGCGCTGGCTGGGGCGGACGCGTTGCGCCTCGCCCACGACCCAGACCGCGGAGAACGCCTCGCCGAGGAAGTCGCGGACCTCTCCGCAGAGCTGGGAGACCGAGTACGTGGGCTCGAACAGGGGCAGGTTCAATGGTAGGACTTGAGCTCCTTGACCGAGCCCAGAGGGATCCCCTCCGCCCACTCCACGGCCTTCTTCTCGCCGCCCGTCAGCTTGTGGAGGAAGTCGACGGCCTCGTCGCGCTCCCGGAACAGGCGCCAGATGAAGGTATGGCCGGCGGGAGCGGTGAAGTAGGTGTAGTTCTTGGCGCCCTGGGAGAGGTCGAAGCCGAGGTTCGACTCGCCGTTGACTCCCACGCAGGCCACGGCGACGGCGCGGCAGGCGAGGGTCAGGGCCTTGATGGCGTCCTCGTAGTCCCCCAGCTCCTCGCGCGACAGCGGCGAGTGGTACACGGCAATGCGCGAGCCGTCTTCTTCGGCCAGGAGGTTGTAGGGGATGTCTTTGCGGTCCATGGCGTCCTTGGTCTCGCTCGTGGTCACGAAGACGTCCTCGGTGCCGGTCACCTTGTAGGTGATGGCGTAGACGTCCTTCTCGAGCTGGGAGAACGCTTCGGCGAGGATGCTCTCATCCTCGACCGTGAAGTAGTACAGGCGGTTCATCATTCGTCGAGCCATGCGGCTGATTCCTCCAGACCGGTGTCGCTTGTGCGTGGGAAAGGGCGGCTCGCCCCGTCAAACCATTGTAACAAATGCCGCCCCGGGAACATTCGCGGTTTGCCGGGTTGACCGGGCGATGGGAGCCATGGCAGGATATCGTCCATCGACACGACGCGCGAGGGGACGACGATACATGGACCAGGAACTGATCGCCTATCTGAATGAGCGATTCGACGCGATTGACAAGCGGTTCGACGCGGTTGACGAGCGGATGGATGGGTTGCAAGGAGAGATTCGGGGGAATGGTGTCGAGATCGAGGGCTTGCGAGGAGACATCAAGCAGGTTGCCGAGGGAGTCGCCGCGGCTAACGAGAATCTCGCATCCTTCCGGGTCGAGGTTTACGAAAAGTTCGACGAAATGGGCAAGCTGTTTCACGTGTCCCACTCCAACCTGCACAGCCGCGTCAGCGCTCTGGAGGCCCGGCGGGCGAAGAAGGTGGAGCGTCGGACCTGATCAGCCTTTGCTGCCAGCGAGATAGGCGTCGAGCTGGCTCCGCTCTCCCGCGGTGAGCTCGGCATCCTCCAGAAGGTAACTCTCCCCGGCCGGCGGAAGCGGCACCACGGCGTTCGAGAGCGCCTGGTTCAGCCTCTCGCAGTCGAGGTCGGGAGCGAGCAGCACCGGTATCCTGTCGCAGAATCCCACTACCTGACTCGCGATCCCGCTCTGGATCCTGACCCGCATCTGCTTGGGGAGCTGCTCGGTCGTGATCACGTAGGCCCCGGGCTCGCGGGTCACACGCACTCTCCCTTCCAGGGTCGCGGCCTGCGGCGGAACCAGCACGTTGTCCTGCAGCCGGGTGGCGGCCATGCCCGCTACGTCCAGGTCGGCCACGAGCCGGCCCTTCCCCAGGAACTCCACCCGCAGCTCGGCCGTGTGGCTGCCCCCCGGCCCCGGCTCCAGCCTCAGGAAGTGGCTGCGGAGCGTCATGTTGCTCTTCGGTGACGAGAGCTGGATCGTCAACGGACCCTGCTCGATCGGAGCGATCTCCGGGATGATCTCGGGATAGCTCCGGTTGAACCGCTCGAAGCGGAACTGGCCTGGGACCGCAGCCCCCAGAAGGAGGACGGCGGGGATAACGAGGAAAAAACGGAGGAGGAGACGGCGCATCGGCATCCTCTAAGGATAGTACCCTCTCGCCGTCCGCACCTTTCCACCGCGCTTCACCCGCACCTCGACCGGCCGGTACCCGTACTCGTCCGCGGACTTCTCCGACTCGTACGCCAGGTAATAGCGGCTGCGCAGCTCGCGCTCGATCTCGCCGTAGACCTCGCCCAGCTCCTCGGCCCGCTCCACGAAGTAGACCTTGCCGCCCGTCGACTCGGACAGGTTCGAGAGGTGGCCCCGCACTTCGAAGCTGAGCGCCGGCACGTTGAGGGCAAGGGCGTAGATCGCGACGCCGCTCCTCTGGGCGTACTCCAGGGTGCGCTCCCAGGGCGTGTTGCTGGCCGTGTCCTCGCCGTCCGTGAGAAGGATCAGCGCGCGCTGTCCACGGTAGCCGCGGAAGTAGTAGAGGGCGGTGATCAGACCGTCATAGAGCGCCGTCCTCCCCGCCGCCCGCATGCCCTCCAACGACTCGCTGACGGCCTCGAGGTCGTCCGTGGGGGGCATGGTCAGGTAGGGCCGGGTCGAGAAGCCGACCCCGAAGGCACGGTCCTTGGCTTTGAGCTTGCGCAGGAAGCCGTCGGCCGCGCGCTGCGCTTCGACCAGGGAGGAGGCCATGGAGGTCGAGGTGTCGATCACGAAGCCCAGGGTGAGGGGCAGGTTCTCCACCATCTCGAAGCGCGAGATCGCCTGCGGCTTTCCGGACTCCAGGATCTCGAAGTCCCCGGCCGCGAGCCCGCGCACCAGATTCCCGCCGTCCGTCACCGTCGCGAACAGCTCGACCAGGTTGACGTCGACCTGCTCCAGGTTCTCGGGCGCCCGCAGGAAGCGCACGGTCTCGGTCCGCCGGCCGTCGTCGAGCTGCGCCACGACGGTCAGGTGGACGATCGGGTCTTCCGGGACATCCACCTCCGCCTGCCAGGGCGGAGCTGACAGGGTCGTGACCGTGCGGTCGTTGACCTTGAGCTCGACCAGCTCGACACGGTTCTCGTCGGGCACGGCCACCTCGGCCCGCACCCGGACCTTCCGACCGATCCGGGCCCCCTCGGCAGGCTCCGTGATCATGACGCGGAAGGCGCCACGGGTCTGGTTGATCATGACCTCGTCCGAGGCCACCAGCCCGCCGGCTTCGTCGTACCCCTCCACCTTCACCACCTGCTCGCGGGGCGCCGGCGCCAGGCGCAGCTCGGCCGAATACGGCGGCTTCGTGCGGGAAAACTGAGGCTCGCCGTCCACCAGGAAGACCACCTTGACGATCCGCTCGCCGTTGACCATGGCATCGGCGCGCCAGGTGCCGAGCACCACTTCATCGATCGGCGGCACCAGGACCAGGCTGTCCTTGCCGGCCAGCGTGAGAGGGATCATCTCGCCCTGCGCGGCGGACAGGGTCGAGGCGCGCGCCAGCCGCGCCTCCGGCTTTTCAGGCACCAGAAAGCCCCGCGCCACCCGCGCCTCGGCCCCGCTCACCTCGTCCCGCACCTTCATGCGCAGCAGGAAGGGCTGATCCGGACGGAGCCGGCGTTCGAGCAGCAGGGCGACGAGCCCTTCCGCCGGCGGCGGCAGCCGGAAGCGCATCCGGAACTCCTCGAAGGACTGCCCCTCGCGCTCCATCGTGCCTTCGACCGTGAGCTTGATCCGGTCCTTGCCGTCCTCGTTCACCGTGGCGACGCCGCCCTCCGTCGCGGGGGGCGCCAGCCCGACCAGGATGCGGGTGACGAGGCGCTGCCCCTGCTTGTCCGGGAAGTCGAGGTCGAGGCTCTCCAGCGCGAGCCGGGACGGCGGCGGAGTGACCCGGGTCGCCGCGGCAACCCGGGCCCAGGCGGCGAGGTCCGTCGGCCGCTCCAGGTAAACCGCCCGGTCCCTCGGCCGCGTCCAGCGGAACGCGGCGTAGGGCTGCTCCTGGATGTTGCCGTCCGACCTCCGGTTGATACCGCCCGCGCTGACCACGACCTTGCCACGCAGGCCGTCGATCCCGGTGGCCTCGTCGACCTTGACCGAGTCGGGACAGAAGAAGCGGTCGATGCGCTTGCCGCCGACCCCCAGGGTCTCGTACTGGTCGAGCCAGTTCCCCATGTCGGCGGTGTAGAGCGCCCGCTTCGAATCGATCGGCAGCCAGAGCCGGAACGGCTCGTCGGGGGACGGCCGGAAGAGGACCAATCGGCGCTGGTTCGGAACGGCGCCGTAGGTCCAGATCTCCAGCGGCTTGAACGCATTGCCGCAGTCGATCACGAGCTTCTCGGCAGGCGGCCCCTGGAGGAAGAGCAGATGCCCGCGGGCGTCTGAAGGCGAGTGCTCCTCGAAGGCGAGGCGCTGCCGGAGCTCGATCCCTTGGCGCAGCTCGTTGGCCGGCGTCTCGGGGATGGGATCGGCCAGGAAGCGCTTGATGAAGGCGTCGCGCCCGGCCTCGTCGAGCGCGAGCAGCTCCGCCTGCTGCTCGGGCGTGAGCAGCAGGCCGGGACCATCCTGGAGGAAAGCCCGCTGCGGCTCGGGCCAGAGGATGGGGTCCTCGGCAGCGAGCGTTGGCGCAGCCGCGAGGAGGGCCACCCCGAAGACTGCCCGGAGCCTCACTGGTAATACCCCCGCGACGTCCGTGCCTTGAGCCCGCGCTTCACCTTCACCTCCACCTCCCGAAAAACGCCCGGCTTGCCGCCGGCCTGGTTGGAGTTGTAGGCCACGAGGTACCGGCTGCGCAGCTCGCGCTCGATCTGCGCGTAGATGGCGGGAAGCTCCTCGGCCTTGCTGGTGAAGAAGGCCTTGCCTCCGCTCGTCTCGGACAGCTCGGACAGCTTGTTCCGCAGGCCGCCCCCCACCCCCAGGTTGAAGCCGATGGCATAGACCGCTACGCCGCTGCGCCGCGCGTACTCCAGCGCGTCGTTGTAGGCGATGTAGCTCGCGTTGTCGTCGCCGTCCGACAGCAGCACCAGGGCGAGCTGCCCTTTCATGCCGCGGAAGTAATAGAGGCTGTGCACCAGGGCGTCGTGGAGCGCGGTGTCGCCCACGGCCTGCAGATCCTCGAACGAGCGCACCACCGCCTCGACGTCGTCGGTGGGCGGCATGTTGAGCCGAGGCTGCGAGGAGAAGCTCACCGCGAAGCTCCGGTCGCGCGGCGTCATCACTCCTTTGAGGAAGGCGGCCGCCGCGTCCTGCGCCTGGACCAGCGACGACCGCATGGAGCCCGAGGTGTCGAGCAGGATGCCGACGGTGAGGGGCAGGTTCTCCACCAGCTCGAACTTGGTGATCTCCTGCTTCTTGCCCGACTCCAGCACCTCGAAGTCGTCCTGCGTCAGCCCGCGGACCAGGTCACCGGCGCGGTCGGTCACCGCGACGAAGAGCTCGACGAGGTTGACCTCCACCTCCTCGAAATACTGCGGCGCCCGCACGAAGCGCACGGCCTCGGCACGGCTGCCGTCGTCCAGGGTCGCCACCACGGTGACGTAGGCCACCTCCTCGCCCGGCACGTTGACGTCGGCCTGCCAGGGAGCCTTGTTCAGGATGTTTGCCACCTTGTCGTTGATCTTGAACTCGACCGACTCGATGCGGCGGCCGTCCGGCACGCTGACCTCGACCCTGACGGGCAGCTTGCCGGGCGCCACCCGGGCCCCCTTGGCCGGATCGATGATGAAGACCGCGAGCGCACCCCGCGGCTGATTGAGGATCACCTGGTCGGCCACGACCAGCTTGCCCTCGGCGTCGTACCCCTCCGCCCGCACGATCTGCTCGGTGGGGAAGCGGCTCAGGCGCAGCTCGGCCGAGAACGGCGGGCTCGTCTTGATGAGCTGCTGCACGCCGTCGATCAGGAAGACGACCTTCTGAATGCGCTTGCCTGTGACAAGGGCATCGGCGCGCCAGACCCCCAGCACCACGTCGCCCGGAGGAGGGAGGAGCAGCAGGCTATCGCGGCCCTGGCCGACCTGCTCGGGCACCAGGGAGCCCACGTTCGCAACCGCAGCTTCCAGGTTGTCGCCCGTGGGGCTCAGGGGGACGCGGAAGGCCCGGGTGATCCGCGCCTCGGTGCCGCTCCCCTCGTCCTTGACGCGAAGCCGCATCACGAACGACTCCCCGGGGCGGAGCTGCTGCTCCGCCACCAGCGAAACCGGCACCCCCTGCTCGGGAACCGGCAGCCGGTAGCGGATGCGGAATTCCTCGAACGGCCGACCTTCGCTCTCCAGCATGCCGTCCATGGTGAGGACGACCTCGGGCTTCTTGCCCTCTTCGGTGACCTGGGGCTTGAGCACGCCTGGCGGCACGGCGAGATAGGTGCGCACCGTCATACGCTGCTTCGCCATGTCCGGGAAGCGGAAGTCGAGAGAGGTGACCTCCATCGCGGCAGGCGGCTCAGGCACCTTGGTGGCCGCGGCCGCGCGCGCCCAGGCCGCGAGGTCCTTGGGCGGAGCGAGGAAGCCGCTGGCATCCTTCGGCTTGATCCACGAGAGGCTCGGGTTTTCCGTGGCCCCGGTGAGCCCGCGGACGCCGGTCGCCTCGTCCACCTCCATCACCTCTTTGCAGTTCTGGAGGTCGATGCGCTTGATGTAGTAGTGCGCGCGCAGCTCCTCCCACTGCATCATCCAGTACTCCATCATGTCGGTGTAGAGCGCCTTTTTGGAGTCGGAGGGGAGCCAAAGCCTCCAGGGCACCGAAGGCGAGGGCTTGTAGACGACGAGCTTCTTCTCTTCCGGCTTGCCGTCCTTACCCTTGCCTTCGTGGTACGTCCAGATCTCCAGCGGCTCGAAGACGAAGCCGCAGTCGAGCGTCTTCTTCTCCGCCGGAGGGCCGTTCAGGAACAGGATCTGCGCCCGCACGTCGAGCGGCGAGGCGTATTCGGCCAGGCCGAGCCGCTGCCGGCGGTCGATCCCGGCTTTGAGCTGCGGATCGCGCTCCAGGAACTCGCGGATCCATCGCTCCCGCCCCGCCTCGTCGAGGGCCAAGAGCTCGGTGCGTTGCTCCAGAGTCAGGAGCAGGCCAGGACCGTCCTGAAAAAAGGCGCGCTGCGGCTCGGGCCACGTCAAGGGATCATCGGCTGGGGTGGACTGGGCAGCGGCGATTCCTGAAAAAAGGACACAAAGGGCAAGAAAGCTTCTGATGGGTCTCACAGACTGCCTCGTTCGCAAAGCCGGTGCCACAGGATGAGATCAACCTTGGCAGCGGCGACAGGAGAGACTACTATGGGCGCTGTCCTATGGCGAAGCACGTCCGCAACGCACCGATCCGGTCCTGGGAGAGCGGCGACATCGTCCAGGGTTTCGCGCTCCTGACGAAGAAGGAGCAGCGCCAGGACCGCAACGGTAAAAGCTTTCTGGACATGGAGATCGCCGATGCCAGCGGCTCCATGACAGCCAAGGTCTGGTCGGACAGCCCGGCGCTCAGCGCCCAGTTCGAGCCGCACAAGTTCATCGCCTTCCGCGGCTCGGTCAAGAACTACCGCGACCAGCTCCAGCTCAGCATCGACGACTGCCGCGAGACCACGGACGACGACCGGCGCTTCGGATTCGACGAATCGCAGCTCATCCCGTCCACTCGCGAGGACATCGATGATCTCTGGATGCGACTCACCCGGATCTGCGAAGAAACGGTCGAGCGTCCCGTCCTGAGACGGCTGGCTGCCGAGACGCTGGCCCTCCACGGCAGGGCCCTGCGCGAGCACCCCGCGGCCAAGGCCATGCACCACGCCTACCGCGGCGGGCTCCTGGAGCACGTGGTCTCGATGGCGGAGCTGGCCCTGCAGGTCTGCGGGCACTATCGCGACCTCGACCGCGACCTCATCCTGGTCGGGGTGCTGTTCCACGACCTCGGCAAGCTGCATGAGCTCGGGGCCATGCCCGCCAACGACTACACCGTGGTGGGGCGGCTGGTCGGGCACGTGGTCATCGGCCGCGACCTCCTGCGGGACCGCTGCGCCGCGATCGAAGGCTTCCCCGCCGACCTGCAGCTCCTCCTGGAGCACATGGTCCTCTCGCACCAGGGGAAGAAGGAGTTCGCCTCGCCGGTCGAGCCGATGACCGCCGAGGCCGTCGTCCTGCACTTCATCGACGACCTGGACTCCAAGTTGAACCAGCTCCGCGCCTCGCGCGAGGCCAACCCCGGCATGGTCTATCACCGCGGCATGGGGCGCTACGTCTACCTGCCGCCGCTGCCCGAGCCGGAAGAGCCCTGCAAGCCGGAGGAGATAACGGACGAGTTGACGGAGGAGATGGAGGCTGTCACCGAAGTGACCGTCATCCAGACGCCGCTTTTTTCGCGCGATTGACCCCGATGGACCGCCCGATGGACCGCGATCGGCCTACCGCCCGGCCTCGAACTTCCTCTGCAGGTACGACGTGGTCGCGGCCATCTCGTCGCGAACGCCGACCCCGACCATCCAGCTCCCCTTCCCCAGCTTGATCCGGACCTCGTGCACGTAGTCCCGGGGCTGGCCGGCGGTCATCTCGGCTTCGTACACCGTGACGGTGATCAGCCGGGTCTCGCGCACCGGGGTCAGCCTGCCCTCGCCGCTCGCCACCATGAAGAGGCGCAGGCGCCCCTCCCGGCTGGCGCCCTTCGGCTCCAGGAAGAGCTTCCCGATCGGGATCCTGACGCGCACCGGCACGACGAACTCGTCCCCCGCGGGAGTCTGCTCGCCGATCTCCACGGTCGCGCCCAGGGGGTTCTCCTCGACGCCGAAGACCATCGTGGCGCTCGTGCGGTCGGCCACCGCCTCGTCAACGGGCTTGTCCTTGTACCAGCGGCGGTGGCGGACGGATGCGCCCTTGCGCCGGACGTTGACCTCGATCTTGTGCTCCCGGTCGTCAGCGATACGCAGGGGACGGTAGCCGATCGAGTAGTAGGTCGAGAGATCGGCCGCCATCCGCTGGAGCGCCCTGCCCGGATCCGCGGCGTTCAGCATGGCGAGCCCGCCGGTCTCCTCGGCCAGGATGCGGAGCCCGTTCTGCCGGTTCGAGATGCGGTTTTCCTGAAGCGTGGCGCCGCGCTCCATGTGCGCGCCCATGGTCTCGATCGGATAGAACGCCACGCGGTTCCGGCTCGCCCGCGAGGTCACCTCGCGGAACCGCTTCGTCGCGTCGAAGCTCTGGCTCTCCAGCATCGAGATCCGTTGGCCCGTGCGGTAGCCGGAGCGGGTCGACGCCCACAGGTACAGGTCCTCGCCCGGGACCGCCGGGATCCCGTCGCTCACGTACAGGATCGCCTTGCGGCCTGGCAGGCTCGCGATCCAGCCGACCACCTGGTCCAGGCCCTCCAGCGCCCCCCGGACGAGCGCGCTCTCCGTGGCCGCGTACTGCTTGATGATCGACTCGACGGCCCCCCAGCCGCCCATGGCGCCAGCCGCTTCGATCGCCTGGAACGCCGCCATGTCGCGGGTCTCCTCCCTCCGCACCAGGTCGCCGGAGAGCTTCTCCATCGCCGCGAGGTCGGCCGCCACCTGCTGGACGTCTCCCGTGAACGGCCGGAGCACCTCCAGACCGCCGTTGAACCGCACCACCATCACCTGATCGCCCGGCGAGAGCTGACCAGGCAGGAGCTCGCGCACCCGGCTCAGGATGCGGTTGCGGTTCTGAGGCTCCAGGTTGACGTCGTCCACGAAGACCACGAGGCTCAGCCGCTGGTCCACGGAGCGGACCGCCGGCGCTCCGCCGTCCGCGGCCGACGGCGACGCTCCCTCCTCGGCATAGAAGTTCGTGATCTCCACGGGCTTGCCGTCCTCGAGGACCTCGAAGTCCTCGCGCCAGAGGCCGGGGATGGGCGCGCCCTTCTTGTCGGTGACGAAGACCTCGAGATTGACGACGCTGACCTGGATCTTCTCTTCGAAGGTCTCGCCGGGCTCTTCCTGAGCGAGGACCGGGACCGGCGCGGCGAACAGGAGGGCGAACAGGAGGGCGAACAGGAGAAGGACGAGAGCGAGAGCCTTCATGGCTTCGAATCTTCCGGCGGAGCCAGGGGGGCTCCCGCCTCGATATCGCCCTGGAGGTACGACGTGGTCGTGGCGATCTCGTCGCGGACGCCGACCCCGACCGTCCAGCTCCCCCTCTCCAGCTTGATCCGCACCTCGTGCACGTACTCCGGGAGCTCACCCGCCGCCAGATCCTTTTCGGACACCTTCACCGTCACCACCCGGGTCTCGCGCACCGGAGTCACCTTGTCAGCGCCGCTCGCCACCACGAAGAGGCGCAGGCGCCCCTCGCGCTTCTCGCCTTTGGGCTCCAGATAGAGCTTGCCAAGCGGGATCTTGACCCGCAACGGCACCACGAACGACTCTCCCGCGGCCGTTTGCTGGCCGATCTCCAGCGCAGCGCCCAGCGGGTTCTCCTCGGCTCCGAACACCATGGTTGCGGCCGTGCGCTCGGCGATCGCCTCGCCCAGCGACTTGTCCTGATACCAGCGGCGGTAGCGGGCCGCCAGCCCCTTGCCCTTTACCTTGACCTCGATCTTGTGCTCCCGGTCGTCGGCGTGACGCTGCGGCCGATAACCGATCGAGTAATAGCTCGACAGGTCGGCAGCCATGGTCTGGAGGGCCGCGCCCGCCTGCGAGACGTTGAACATCGTGCGCCCGCCGGTCTCCTCGGCCAGGAAGCTGAGGCCGTTCTGCCGGTTCTGGATGCGCGCCTCCTGCAGACGGGTGCCGCGCACCCAGCGCGCCCCCATGGCCTCGATCGGGTAGATCGCCACCCGGTTGCGGCTCGCCTTGGACGTCACCCGGCGGAAGAGCTCCGACGCATCGTAGGAACCGGCGTTCATGCCCGAGATCCGGTTTCCGGCCCGGTACCCCGAGTACGCCTCGGCCCAGATGAACAGGTCCTCCCCCGGGACCGCCGGCAGGCCGTCGCTGACGTACAGGACCGCCTTGCGGCCTGGGAGGCCGCCCAGCCAGCCGACCACCGTCTCCATCGCGTCCAGCGAGGCCGCCACGTAGGAGCTCTCGACCTCCGCGTACTCCCGGATGCGCGCCTCGGCAGTCGCTCCCCAGCCGCCGATCTCGAGAGCATCCACCACGACCTGGATCTGGTGATCGCGGGAGCTCTCCCGGCTCGCCAGGTTGGACGCGAGCTTCCGGATCACCTCCACCTCGGAGAGCACCTGGCCGATGTCGGTGGTGAACGGCTTGCGGACCTCCAGCGAGCGTCCGAAGCGCACCACCATCACCTGGTCGCCCGGCGACAGGGAGCCGCCGGTCAGGAAACTCTTCAATCCATCCAGGATCGCATTGCGGCTCGCCTGCTCCGTGTTGTAGTCGTCCACGAACACGACCAGGCTCAGGCGCTGGTCGAGCGACCGTGGCTCCGCACTCCCCGGCGCAGATGCGGTCTCGGCGTAGAAATTCGTGATCTCGACCGGCTTGCCGTCCTCGAGGACCTGGAAATCCTCCCGTTGCAGCCCCGGGACCGATTTGCCCTTCTTGTCGGTGACGACCACCTCCAGGTTGACCAGGCTCACCTCGATCTGATCGGTGAACGTCTCCTCGGCAATCTCGGTCTGGGCCGCCAGTGGCATACCGAAAACGAGAAGAGGGAGCAGCAGCAGAGGAGTCCGTCGGAGCATGCTTCAGTGTACCGCAACCCGCATGTGGCTCGATTTTTGCTCAAACACACGACCAGTCCGGAAGTTGCTCGCTTGACGCCGACAAGAGGGAGAAACCACACGATGTCAGAGGACGTCTTTGCAGCTCAAGCTGACGAGCTCGACGGAAATTGGAAGAAAGACCGCCGCTGGAAAGGGATTCAGCGTCCCTACAAGGCGCGCGACGTCCTGCGCCTGCGGGGCAGCATCCAGGTCGAGCACACGCTGGCGCGGATGGGGGCCGAGCGGCTCTGGGAGCTCCTCCATACTGAAGACTACGTCCCTGCCCTCGGAGCCCTGACCGGCAACCAGGCCGTCCAGATGGTGCAGGCCGGGCTGCAGGCGATCTACATGAGCGGCTGGCAGGTGGCGGGCGACAACAACAACGCCGGCGAGACCTACCCGGACCAGAGCCTCTATCCCGCGGACAGCGTGCCCACGCTGGTCCGCCGCCTCAACAACGCGCTGCGCCGGGCGGACCAGATCCAGCACGCCGACGGCGGACAGGGCCCCTACTGGTTTGCCCCGATCGTCGCGGACGCCGAGGCCGGTTTCGGCGGCAACCTCAATGCTTTCGAGCTGATGAAGGGAATGATCGATGCGGGCGCCGCGGGCGTCCACTTCGAAGACCAGCTCTCCTCGGCCAAGAAGTGCGGGCACATGGGCGGCAAGGTTCTGGTGCCCACGCTGGAGTTCGAGCAGAAGCTGATCGCGGCCCGGCTGGCCGCCGACGTGAGCGGCGTGCCGACGATCCTGATCGCGCGCACCGACGCCAACAGCGCCAAGCTCATCACCACCGACGTGGACGAGCGCGACCGCGAGTTTCTCATCAGCGGCGAGCGCACCGTGGAAGGCTTCCATCGCCTGCGCGGCGGGATCGACTGCGCCATCGCGCGCGGGCTGTCCTACGCGCCCTACGCCGACATGATCTGGTGCGAGACCTCGCACCCGGAGATCGAGGAAGCCAAGCGCTTCGCCGAGGCCATCCACGCGAAATATCCGGGCAAGCTGCTGGCCTACAACTGCTCGCCGTCCTTCAACTGGAAGCAGAGCCTCGACGCCGACACCATCGGCCGCTTCCAGAAAGAGCTCGCGGCCATGGGCTACAAGTTCCAGTTCGTGACCCTGGCTGGCTTCCACGCCCTCAACCTGAGCATGTTCGAGCTCGCCCGCGCCTACCAGGAGACGGGCATGACCGCCTACTCCCGGCTCCAGGAGCGGGAGTTCGAGAACGAGCGCCTGGCGGGCTACAAAGCCGTCAAGCACCAGCGCTTCGTGGGCACCGCGTACTTCGACGAGGTAGCCAAGGTCATCTCTTCGGGGCACGCCTCGACAACCGCGCTGGAGGGGTCCACCGAGGAGGAGCAGTTCGAAGCTGTAAAAGCCAGTTAGAGGTGGGGAGAGGGAGAGAGACAGCATGGCTTCCGACATTCAAGTCACCGGGCCCGTCCAGGGCCCTCAGGAGCAGATCCTCACCCAGAAGGCGCTCGGGTTCGTGGCGGACCTCCAACGCCGCTTCGGACCCGCGCGCGAAGGGCTGCTGGACAGGCGCACCCAGCGGCTGGCCGATTTCGCGGGCGGCGCCCGGCCCGGGTTCCTCGATTCCACCCGCGCCATCCGCGAAGCCTCCTGGCAGGTCGCGCCGACCGCGCCCGACCTCCTCGACCGCCGGGTGGAGATCACCGGCCCGGTCGAGCGCAAGATGATGATCAACGCGCTCAACTCCGGCGCCAGCGCCTTCATGGCCGACTTCGAGGACTCCCTCTCCCCGACCTGGACCAACGTCCTCGACGGCCAGGTCAACCTGTTCGACGCGGTACGGCGCAAGCTCTCCTTCACCAGCCCCGAAGGCAAGGACTACCGGCTCGACGAGAAGACCGCGACCCTGCTCGTCCGGCCGCGCGGCTGGCATCTGGAAGAGCGCCACGTGCTCGTGGACGGCCAGCCCGTCTCGGCCAGCCTCTTCGACTTCGGCCTCTACTTCTTTCACAACGCGCAAGAGTTGATCGCGCGGGGCAGCGGCCCCTACTTCTACCTGCCCAAGCTGGAGAGCCACCTCGAAGCACAGCTCTGGAACCAGGTCTTCCACGCCGCGCAGGACGCCCTCGGCATCCCCCGCGGCACCATCCGGGCGACGGTGCTCATCGAGACCATCCTGGCCGCCTTCGAGATGGACGAGATCCTCTACGAGCTGCGCGACCACGCGGCGGGCTTGAACGCCGGCCGCTGGGACTACATCTTCAGCATCATCCGCAAGTTCCCCCGGGGGCTCGGCATCCTGCCCGATCGCAGCCAGGTGACCATGACCGTTCCCTTCATGCGCGCCTACACCGGGCTGCTGGTCAACACCTGCCACCGCCGCTACGCGCACGCCATCGGCGGCATGGCCGCCTTCATCCCGAGCCGCAAGGATGCCGAGGTCAACGAGCGGGCCCTCGCCAAAGTCCGGGAAGACAAGGAGCGCGAAGTCCGCGACGGCTTTGACGGCACCTGGGTGGCCCATCCCGATCTGGTACCGGTCGCCAGGGAGATCTTCGACCGCCACCTGGGCACCCGCCATCATCAGAAGGAGCGGCTGCGGGAAGACGCCGACGTCTCGGCCGCGGACCTCCTCGACTTCCGGGTCGAAGGAGGCCAGGTCACCGAGGACGGAGTCCGCGCCAACATCAACATCGCCCTCCAATACCTGGACGCCTGGCTCCAGGGAGTCGGCGCCGCGGCCATCCACAACCTGATGGAAGACGCCGCCACCGCCGAGATCTCCCGCACCCAGCTCTGGCAATGGGTCTGGAACGAAGCTCCACTCGCTGGCGGACGCCCGATGAGCGCCGACCTCTACCGCCAGATCCGTGAAGAGGAGCTGGCGAAGTTGGGAGGAATCGAGAAAGGCCGGCTCCGCGACGCCGCGAACCTCCTGGACGAGCTGGTGCTCGGCCGGGAGATGCAGCCGTTCCTGACGACGCTGGCTTATCGGTATCTGGACTGAGCAGAGGAAAGGGAGACGCCGGGCCGCCGGAACTCACTTCCGGGGTGCAGGGAACTGACTTCCGGGCGATTTGAACTTCACTTTCGAGCTCTGGGAAGTGACTTCCGGAGGGTTGGAACTCACTTCCGAGCCCTGGGAAATGACTTCCGGACGTCGGGAGCTCACTTCCGAGCCCTGGGAAGTGACTTCCGGACGGTTGGAACTCACTTCCGAGCCTTGGGAAATGACTTCCGGACGTTGGGAGCTCACTTCCGAGGGCAGGGAAGTGAGCTCCCAATCTCAGAGAAGAGAGACCTTGACGCTGCCAGCAGATGCGCTAGTCGGAGCCGGTGACGGTGATGCCGCCGGCCTTGACATTGGTCCTGATTTTCATCGGATCATCTCCTACAGAAAAGATGAGGCTCTAGTCGCTGATCAGGACGCCGCCAGCCTTGACGTTGCTCTTGATATTCATGCCGCTCACCTCCTTCCTCCTGGAATGAGACAGGGCTCCCGTACCGTGTGGAACAGACGGAGCGTCATGGATTGAGGAGCAAGGGAGGCGCCGGACGGCGCCTCCCTTTGGCTAGGACTTCAATCGCCGGTAATGACACCGCCTGCTCGTGGACCCAGGTTCAAGATTTTGGGCGCCGCCTCGCTACTCTGCCCAGGAAATTCCGCCAGCTTTGACGTTGGTCTTGATCTTCATTGGGTCATCTCCTACGAATGGTTGTGGAAGTCGTTTTCTAGAACAGCGCGAGGAGTCTCCCGATTCCTGGAAATCTAGGGGTGTGCGATGACGAGCAGCGTGCGCGCCCGCCGCAGCACGCAGGCCAGCGCCTGGCGCAGGCTCTCGGGATCGAGCGCCGCGAAGCTCTCGTCCAGGACGACCAGCTCGGCGTTCTGGAGCAGCGCTCGGGCGATGTAGAGGCGGCTCTTCTCGCCGTGCGAGAGCTGCCAGCCCGACTCGCCTACCATCTGCAGGAGGCCCGCGGGCATGCGGTCGAGCAGGTCTCCCAACCCCAGCTCGCGGCAGACCTCCTCGGCCTCCTCGACATCGCCCGGCCGCGGCGGCCACTCTCGGCCCATCAGGAGGTTGAACAGCAGGGTGTCGGTGAGGACGTGGTTCTCCTGGAACTGCGGCGCCGCGACCACCCTCCGCCTCCAGCCTTCGATGCCCAGCGACTGGCGGTCCAGACCCTGGAGGAGCAACAGCCCGGACTCCGGGACGCGGAGCCCGGAGAGCAGCGAGCCGAGTGTGGATTTGCCGCCTCCGGAGGGACCCTCCAGCAGCAGCCGCTCGCCCGAATGGATGCGCAGGCTGGCTCCAGCCACGGCCGGATCGGCGCGCTCCCCGTAGCGGAAGACCAGGTCGTGGCCCTCGACCACGACGGCGGACGGAGATGAGGCCGAAGCCGTCTCCAGAGCCACGGCCTCCGTTCTACCCGCGGCGTGGAAGATCGGCGCCACCTGCTTCCAGGCGACGGCCGCTTCCGCCAGGTCCGCGAGACCGCGCACCATCTTCCACAGGGACCAGTAGGCGAACAGGGCGCCTCCCAGGGAGACCGCGAGGCTCCCGGCCGAGGCCTCGCCCGTGATGAACGGCCGGGCGATCGCGAGCAGGCTGAGCAGCAGCCAGCCGCGGGGGATCAGGACCCGCAGCCAGACCGCGCGGCCGTCGAGCCCCGAGGAGAGGTCGTGGTAACGCTCGAGCTGCCGGTCCTCGCGATCGTGCCACCGGTCAGCGCTCTGCTGCGCCAGGCGGGTGCGATGGCCGACCATCTGCTCGACGAGGTCGTGGGTCATCTCCAGCCGCGCCAGGGTCCACGCGCGCCGCTGCCGGAAGTAGCGCCAGCTCAGCCAGACCGCGAGAGCCACCCAGGCGAGGAGCAGCAGGGCATGAGGCCATCCGGCGGCTCCGGCGGCGAGCACCGGCAGCGCGAGCACGATCTCGGAGAGGGTGATGAGGCCGATGTGGCCGCCGGTCAGGGCCAGGAACTCCAGCGCCTCGGAGTTCAGGATGCGGCCGAGGAGCTGGCCGGCCCCCTGATGCCGCGTCTCCTCGGGCTCGACCCGCAGCGCGCCCATCATCAGCCGGCGCTTCAGCAGCCGCCCGGCGCGCGCCATGAGCAGCCCCGCGGACCAGATCTCCAGCGTGCGGAACGGAATGACCGTGAATTGCAGCAGCGCCCAGGCGAGCAGCCAGCCGGTGTCGAGCCTCCCCTGGAGGACGCCACGGCCGAGCACCCACCAGGAGACCAGGAGAGCGGCGTGCTGCACCATGTGGGCACCGACCAGAATCGTGGCGCGCCCCGGCAATCGGGCGTGACGGAGGGCTCCTCCGAAGCTGCCTCCGGCCGGCAGGTCGAGGATCCAGGCTCCGCCGATGCGCGTGCGGCCCAAGCGCTCGGCGAGGAGGGCGGCTCGCGCCTTGTCCTTGCGGCGGGCCGGTACCTCGGCTTCTTCGAGCAGACGGTCGACCTCGGGACCAAGCCGCTCGTCGTGCTCGCGCCTCAGCGCCTGAGAGATGGCCGCGACCGGCACCTTTTGCGATCGGCGCTCCGGATCGAGGACTACTGCGGTCCGCCGGCCACCGCGTAGCAGGACCAGGAAGGTTGGGGGCCCCTCACCGGGCAGGCGCAGGAGCGCGGGCGACGCCTGTCGCACGAGCGCATCGACCTCCCGGTAGGAGACGTCGACCGGCTCGGCCTCCAACCCCATCGCCGCCGCCGCGGTCCCGATCCAGGATCCCAGGTCTGCGGCTGCGGACGGCTCGTCCAGATTGAGCTCCCCGGGACCGAGGCCGCTCCGGCGCGCCAGGGCCTGGATGGCCTCTCCGAGACGGTCGGCGGGCCAGGCGAGGGAGTTCATGATCCCTCACCCTCCGAAAGCCGCCCCCCCTCCATGCGCAGCCGGCGCCATACCGGGCTCTCCCAGAGCCCCTCCCGGACTTCCCGCTCGGCGTCGAGCAGGGCGCGGTAGCGCGAGCCCGGCCGATCCGCCAGCTCGCCGGGGGGACCGTCCTCGACGATCCGGCCGCCTTCCACCACCAGCACACGGGCAAAATCCAGGGTCTCCCCCACGTCGTGAGTGACGCAGAGCAGGGTCGAGCCTTGCCAGAGCCGGCGCGCCCGAGCCAGCAGCTCTCTCCGCCGCTCGCGGTCGAGGCCGCGAAACGGCTCGTCCAGGAGGGCCAGCCGCGAGCCGGGACGGAGCAGCGCTCTGCCGAGGCGGACCCGCTGCCCCTCGCCTCCCGAGACCAGGCCGCCCCCCTCTCCGAGCTGCGTCTGAAGCCCGTCCGGCAGCTTGCGCAGGACGCCGGCGAGGTCGGCCTCCGCGATGGCCTGATCGATCGATCCCTCCGATCCGTTCCCGTACCGCAGGTTCTCGAGCAGCGAACGGTTCCAGATCTGCACCGCCGGATCGACCCAGGCGATCTCGCGCCGGATCCTCGCAAGGTCGAGCGCCTCGCCGTCCACGAGGACACGGCCGCCGGCCGGGCGATGCCATCCGAGCAGGGTGCCGACCAGCGTCGACTTTCCGGCGCCCGAGGGACCAACGATCGCCACATGGGCTCCGGGCTCGATCTCCAGGTCTACCCCATCCAGGATCGTGTGCCCGGCGGCCCGCACGCTCACCCCTTCGTAGCGAATCCCGAGGCCAATACCAAGGCCCCCGCTCCCCTGCGGCGCCTCGGTGGAAACGAGGGCGTCGCCCTCTTCGGGAGCGCCGAGCGGCTCCAGGAGGCGCAGGGCCACGTTGCGGTGGGAGGGGTACTGCGTGGCGATGGCCAGGATCAGCATGTGCCCGAGGGTGAGGACCTTGAGCGACCAGTAGACGAGCAGCAGCGCGCCGCCGTCGAGCCCCTTGCGCGCGAGATGGCTGTAGAGCAGGGCCACGGTCATGGACACCATGGCGATCTGGACCGCCGTATCCGCCACGACCTCGGCGCCGCGCAGGTGGAGATAGGCCCGCGCCCACTCGGCGAGCAGCCCCTCGTGCTGCCGCCGGACTGCCTTTTGCGCGCCATGCGTGCGGATCGGGAACAGGCCGAGGAGGCCGTCGAGATAGAAGCGGGAGATGGCGCCGGCGTGATTGCGCACCCGCAGGTCCCACTCCTGAAGGCGCGGGAGCAGCACCAGGGGCACGCCGAGGGTGAGCACCGCGGCAAGGAGGGCGAGCGGCGCGCTGCCCGGATCGAGCCAGACGATCCCGCCGAGGGTGAAGAGCAGCTCGGAGGAGGCGCGCACGAACGATTCGCCCAGGTCGGGCGTGAGGCGCAGCCGGTGGACGCTGTGGCTGCGGTCGGCCATGTCCGACGTGAGCCGGCTCTGGAAGTAGCGGTCGCCGAGGCGCGGGATCTTGTGCAGGAACGCCATCCGCAGCCGCATCTCCAGATGCCGGCCGAGGCGCAGAGCCCCCTGGGTGATCGGCAGGTCGAGGAGCAGGAAGAGCGCGATCACGGCGGTGAGGAGCCCGATCGCGACCGTGCGCTGGCGGCTGAGCTCGAGCTCCGGCCCGAGATCGAAGAAGGCACGGAAGAGCAGCGTCTCCAGAACCACTCCAAGACCCGCCACTGTCAGGGCCAGGAGGAGCACGCCCGGCGCGAGACGGCCACCCGCGGCGAGGAGGCGGAGCAGCTCCCTTCCCGGACGAGCGGGCAGCTCGGAGAGCGCCGCGGCCAGCTCCGGCGAGAGCTCCGCGTCCGAGCCCTTCCTCCCCCGAACGCGCACCAGGACGGCCCCGCGGAACAGCAGTTGCTCCTCTTCAGCTCCCGGCTGCACGGACCAGTAGGCCTCGGGCACCGAGTCGGAACGGGACACGAGCGAGCGCAGCAGCCGGGCCGCTTCCCCCCCTCGGGCCAGCCCCCCAGCATCGATAACGCCGCGGACCATTCGGGCCGAGGCATCGAGCGCGGCGATCGACCGCCATCCCGGATCGGCCAGGGCGCCGACGACGGCATTCGAAGCTTCGGCGGCGGAAAGGCCGAGATGGCCGAGATGGGCCTGCAGGGCATTCAGGAACTCCTCGGAGCCGGCCCACTCCCTCCAGCCCGCCGCGGGCACCGCCATGCGATGGACGTAGACGTCGTCCAGAAACCTCTGCACCGTGGGCCACCGACGGCCGGTCGCCGGGTCCATCACCTGCAGGAGCCCGCCGTGGCGGCTCCAGACGACCACGAAATGGGTGACCCCGTTGGGCTGGCGCACGACGACGAGCGCGGGCAGGCAGCGGGCCTCCGGCAGGAGCAGGTGGTCGAGCGGGACCATCACCTGCTCGGCCTCCAACCCGAGCTGGACGGCGACCTCCTCCAGCGCGTCGATCGAGGTGCCGTCCAGGTCGATCTGGCAGGCTTCGCGCAGCCGGCCGTAGCTCACGGAGACGCCGAAGCCCTCCAGCAGCGACTTGAGCGCCGCGGGGCCGCAGTCCATCTCGGAGGTCTGTACGACTTCGGGGACCAGGCGCTTCACGAGAAGACCTTGCCGACCGCCCGCAGGACGAGGACGGCGGGAGTGACCCGCTCCACCTCGACCTCCACCGTGCCCGGGAGCCCGTGCTGGAGCGGCAGCCGGGAGCCGGCGGCAGGCCGCGTATGGAGCTCGACCCGGATGCGCCCGTTCCTGGGCTCGCTCGCTACCCGGACGACCGTGGCCGGCAGGTGGCCGTACTGAATGGAAGGAAAGCCCTTGAGGAGGACCCGGGCGGACTGGCCGGGCCGGATTCGGCCGAGCGCCGAAGCGGGCTGGAAGTCGGCGATCACCTTGAGCTCGCCCTCGGGCACCACCATCCCGAGCTGGGCTCCGGGGGCGACCACCGATCCGACCCGGACCGGAGCGAGCTGGCCGATGCGGCCTGTCACCGGGGAGCGGATCGTGCGCAGGGAGAGATCCCGCCGGAGCCGGCGAACGGTCGCGGCCGCAGCAGCAGCCTGGCCTTCGAGGAGCGCGAGGTCGCGGCGGAGCTCGTCGATCTCTCCCTGCCGGTCGCTCTCGCCGGTGCGCTCGCTCCAGGTCAGGCGGTCGAGCTGCCGGCGCCAGGACTCCGCCGCGGCGCGGCTCTGCTCCGCTTCGGAGCGGGCCCGCTCGGCCTCGGCGGGCGGGACGAGCCCTTCGGCAAGCAACCGCTCCTGGCGGGCAGCCTCCTGGTCGGCCAGCCGGGACGCGGCATCCGCTTCCGCCGACCGCGCCCGCGCTTCGGCCGCGGCGGCCCCGGAGGCGCGCCGCTGCTCGCCCAACCCTTGCCCTCCGGTGGCGATCTGCTGGCGAAGGGCGCCGATCTGGCCGGTGAGCGCGGCCTGCCGCGCGAGCTCCTCGTCCAGACGAGTGCTCTGCTCCTCCCCTTCCAGCTCGACGAGGATGTCCCCGGCCTTGACCCGCTGGCTGATCGCGGCGCGGACGGCCGACACGCGCCCCCCGACGGGGGCGGCGATCGGGTGCGCTTCCCGCTCGGCGGCCAGCCAGGCGGTTTCCGTGGTCTCGTAGAGAACGATCTTCGCGGAGAGGAACCAGGCGGACCAGGCGCCGAGGAACAGGAGTGCCGGCACCAGCGCGAGCAGTGACCGGCGGTGCCCGTCAGCTTCGAGGGAGCGCAGCGTGCGCGAGAACGGGCTGGCCATGATGGCCCCGCCAGCCTATCACCAGCCTATCAGTTGCTGCAGTCTAGGGGGAGAAACCACTCGACCGGCTTCTTGTAGAGATCGGCGAAGTGGCACAGCTCGACCGGATCGATCCGCCGCTCGCCGCTCTCGACCTTCGACAGGAACGACTGGGGACGCCCAAAGACCTCCGCCACCGCTTCCTGCGTCATGCCGGCCTCCTCCCGTGCCTTGCGGAGGCGATCCACCAGAGACTCGTACTCCTCAGAATGAAGCGTCGCCACGAACATCCTCCTCTCTCTCATGCACCGGTACACCTGCTGGGGTCGAGGAGAATGCAGGGATGATGCCTACCAGCTCATCTGATAAAGCATCAGATAGACGAGCACGCCCGTGACCGAGACGTAGAGCCAGATCGGGAGCGTCCAGCGGGCGATGCCCATGTGCTTCGCCCACCGCTTGCGCCAGGCGTGGATCACAGTGACCGCGGCTAGGATGGGCACCGCCGCTGCCAGGATCGTGTGGGTGATCAGCACCGAAAAGTAGAGCGTGCGCGCTTGGCCGGTCCCCTGAAAGCGGACCGATCCCACCTGGTAGTGGTAGTACAGATAAGAGGTCAGGAACAGCCCCGAGGAGACCAGGGCGGCGATCATCACGTTGCGGTGGGCGTCTTTCCTGCCCTGACGGATCAGGGCGTAGCCCACCAGCAGCAGCACCGTGGAAAGGGAGTTGAGGACCGCATTGAGCGCGGGAAGATCGCGGATGTCGAGCATGAGGAAATGCAGGGGAGGGGTTTACCCCCTCCCTTTCTAGTGCGCTGGCGGCGGCGCCGGCGGTGTCGCGTCCTGGTCGCCAGGCTGCGGGCCGCCGGAACC
>DATLNC010000277.1:0-14441 GCA_035536935.1 Thermoanaerobaculia bacterium | reverse complement strand
AGGCTGGTTTTCGGCTTCCACCCCCTTTCCCCCGAACCTCGCCCCCGGGGGGGCGATACTCTTCTAGCCTGGGGTTTCAACCCCAGGCAGGGTCGTGTTCATGCCCAACGCCTTCGAGCGCTACTTCACGGAGATGGGCCGCTTCGTCCAGCTCGTGGGCCGGATCTTCGCCTGGACCCCGCGGCGGCCCTTCGACGTGCGGGAGCTGTTCCGCCAGATGGTCAAGGTGGGGTTCAACTCCATCCCTGTGGTCCTCCTGACCGCCATGTTCACCGGCATGGTCATGGCGCTCCAGATGTTCACGGTGCTGCGGCGCATCAACGCCGAGAGCTTCGTCGGCTCGGGCGTGTCGCTCTCCATGGTGCGCGAGCTGGCGCCGGTGCTCTCCGGCCTGATCGTGGCCGGCCGCGCCGGCTCGGCCATGGGCGCGGAGCTGGGCACCATGCGCGTCACCGAGCAGATCGACGCGCTCGAAGTCATGGCGACCGACCCGGTCCACTACCTGGTCGTGCCCCGGGTCTGGGCCGGCACGATCATGCTCCCTCTCCTGGTCGTGATGGCGAACGGCGTGGGCATCCTCGGCGGCTACATCGTGGCCGTGGTCCTCATGGGGGCCAACCCGGTGACCTACACCGAACGCAGCTTCCAGTTCATGGACACGAACGACGTGCTTTCGGGCCTCATCAAGGCGGCGGTGTTCGGCTTCCTGCTCGCGGCCATCGGTTGCCAGCAGGGGTTCTACACGAGCGGCGGCGCCGAGGGGGTGGGACGGTCCACCACCTCCGCCGTGGTGGTGGCGAGCATCGCCATCCTCGTCGCGGACTTCTTCCTCACCCGTCTCCTATTCTGATGACCGACCAGGCCAAGATCAGCATCCGCGACCTCCACAAGGCCTTCGGCCCCAAGGTGGTCCTGGACGGAATGAGCCTCGACGTCGGCGCCGGCGAGTCGCTGGTCGTCATCGGCGGCTCGGGCACGGGCAAGAGCGTGCTCCTCAAGCACATCATCGGCCTGCTGCGCCCCGATTCCGGCACGGTCGAGGTGGACGGCGTGGCGGTCGAGAAGCTCGGCAACCGGGAGATCACCGACTTCCGGCGCAAGTTCGGGATGTCGTTCCAGGAGGGGGCGCTGTTCGACTCCATGACCATCTGGCAGAACGTGGCGTTCCCTCTTCAGCGCCTGACGAAGATGAGCCACAAGGAGATCGACGACCGGGTCAAGGAGTGCCTCGACATCGTCCGTCTCGAAGGAGTGGAGGAAAAGCTGCCGTCGCAGCTCTCAGGCGGCATGCGGCGCCGGGTCGGCTTCGCCCGCGCCATCTCCCACCGGCCGGAGATCCTGCTGTTCGACGAGCCCACGACCGGCCTCGACCCGGTGACCACGGCGCTCATCGGCGAGGTCATTGTCGACCTGAACGACCGGCTCGAGACCACGACCGTCACCATCACCCACGACATGGAGAGCGCTTTCCGCATCGGCGACCGCATCGCCATGATCCACAAGGGGAAGCTCGTCGCCTCGGCGCCGCCCGAGGAGTTCCGGACGCTCCAGGACCCGCGGGTGCAGCAGTTCATCCATGGTCAGGCGGAAGGCCCCCTTTCGGACGAGCCGGGCGTGCGCACAGGGCCAGGACAGCCAAAGACGCCAGACCGGTGATCAGCCAGCCGGCGATCCGCGGGCCGGTCCAGCGCTGGAACCGGAAGCGGACTTCTTTCTGACCCGCGGTCACCCGCGCCTTCATCAGCCCGGCGCGGGTCGGCCGCACCTCCTCCCACCCCTCCTTGCCGAGCACCTGCCAGCCCGGGAAGTACTGCTCCAGGACGAGGACGGTCCCGGGCAGGCCGTTCGACTGGACCCGGATCTCGCCGCCGCCGCGATCGAACTTCAGGGGCTCGACCTGCTGGCCTTTCCCGAGCCGGACCGCGTAGGGCGCCGCGGGCAGCCTCACGAGCTTCTGGCTGTAGGGTCCGACGAAGAGCCCCACTCCCGCCCGGGCGAGCACGCCGTGGTTCCCGATGGGCGTGAAGGCTGCGCGGACAGCCGGGGTCCCGTACTCGGGATAGGCGCAGCAGAAGAGGCCGGTGTTCATCTCCGGGTGGCCAGGTGGCGGAAGAAAATAGCCGGCGGCCCGGAGGGGATAGGGAGGATCGATCGGCTCGTGCTCCCAGCACCCCCAGGGCCGGCCGCAGCCGGGATCGGGCTCGTGGATCCATCCGAAGCGCTCGTAGGGAGGTAGCCAGTCCGCCGCTCCCGTGAAGGGGGCGGCGTCGAGGATAAGGAACCCGGCGATTACGCCTGGAATGAGGATGGTCCACCGCCGGAACGAAAGCAACCGGGCCGCCGCGAAGCCAGCTCCGGCCGCTGCTCCGAACGTGGCGAGCCCCAGGAACCTCCAAGGGAACTGGATGGCCGCCAGGCCCGGCACCCAAAGGGAGATCCAGGCAGCCAGCTTGCCCATGGACAGGGCCAGGGCGGCCAGGACCATCCATGGCAGGCCGGGGGGAGCACTCGAGGACTTCAAGGACACCAAGGACCTCAAAGACACCAAGGACGAGAAAAGCTCCGGCCGGGTCCTTGTTGTCCTTATTGTCCTTGAGGTCCCTGGTGTCCTTTTTCCGCCGGCCAGCGGCAGCAGCGCCAGCAACCCGAGTCCGAAGTAGAAAGGCATCTCCTGATCCGTGCCCTCCTTCGGATCGCCGGCCGGGCTGGCCACCTGGAGATCGGTCCACGGGCGCCGCCAGAGCAGGTCCCGGAGCCCGAGCCCATGCTGGTACAGGTAGTCGCGCTGGCTTCCCTGCGCGATCCGTCCCACCTCCAGGTTGCGTATCCCCGCCGCGAACGGCACGACGAAGAAGCCGGCCAGCGCCGCGCCCAGCAGCCAGATGCCCACGTTCCGGGCGGCAATCGTGGGAAGCCGCCGGAAGTCGAAGAGCGACCACAGCCCCAGTCCGATCGCCGACATGAGCGCGCTGATCGGATGGGTGACGATCAGCAGGGCCGCGGCCAGGGCCGCGAACGCCATCTGTCGCCGGCCCCCGTCGCGGATGGCCGCCAGGCCGAAGAGGAAGACGAGCGGCAGGAGGGCCAGGGCGGCGCACTCCCCGAAGGCCGCGCGGTACTGGGTGTCGAGCAGGCGGTAGGGGGCGAAGGCATAGGCGGCCGCGGCCACCAGCCCGGCGCGGCGGTCGCCGGTCCAGCGGGTCACCGCGATGTACATGGTCGCCGCGGCGAGGGCGCCGAAGGCCAGGAACCCCGCCTTGACCACGGCCATGGGACTCATGCCTGCCAGGGAGAAGGGGAGGGTGGCGTAGAACGCCCCGGGTCCGTAGAACTGGAGCATCGGCATGCCCAGGCCGAGCCCGTGGAGCCATGGGCCGCCCGCCTCCCGGGCCACGGCCCAGACGCCCCACAGGTGGTGCATGGTGTCGTGCCCGCGCGGGATGCCCGGGGCGAAGAGCAGATGGCCGGCGGCCAGCCCCATGACGGCAGCCAAAGGGAGGTCGAGCCACGGGCGCGGTTTTTCGCCTCCGATCCCGGACAGGACGGCGAACAGCAAGGCTGCGGCCAGGAGCACCATCCCCTGAGGAGGGATCATTTCCTCCTCGTCAGGACCAGGAGAGCCAGCGCGGTCGAGAGGCTGAGCGCGAACCCGGCGAGGCGGGCAGGAGTCCAGACGTGGAACCGGAGTTGGAGCACAGTCTGGCCCGCCTCGACCGGGGCCATGAGAAGCCCCTCCCAGTTGGGCTGGACCTCGCGCCATCCCTCCTTCGTCAGCGCCTGCCAGCCGGGGAAGTACATCTCCAGGACCAGGACGGTGCCGGGACGGCCGTCGAGCTCCACCGCGATCTCTCCTCCGCCGCGGATGAACCTGCGGGCCTCCGGCCGCCCCTGGCCGCTCCACCAGGCGGCGTAGGGCCTCGCGGGCCGCTGCTCGATCCGGCCCGTGCCCGGGAAGGCGACCCACTGCACGCCGGCCCGGGCGAGCACCGAAGGCTCCATGGCCGGGTAGAAGGCCTCCTCGGCCGCGGGCGTCATGTACTCGGGCGTGTAGGCGCAGCAGAAGAGCGACAGCGGCGCCGGCTCAGGAGGCGGGACGAACATGCCGGCAATCCGGTAGGGGCCGGGCGGAACCGCCGGCTGATGCTCCCAGCATCCCCATCTCCGGCCGCAGCCCGGGCGCTCCTCGATCTGTCCGAACTGCGTGTAAGCCGGATACCAGTCGGCGGCGCCGGTGTAGGGAAAGGCGTCGAGGAGGAGGAGCGCGGCCAGGGCTCCGGGTACCGCTACGGCCCAGCGGCGGCCCTGTCCGGATTCGAGGAGCCGGGCCGCCGCGAAGCCCGCGATGGCCGCGGCACCGCACGCCGCCGGACCCAGGAACCGCCAGACCCACTGCAGCGACCCGATCTGGGGGAAGACCGCCACCAGCGCCCGCGCCATGGGGTGGAGCGTCAGGGCCAGGGTGGCGGCCGTCATCCACACCAGCCCCCGCGGCGCCCTCTTCGCCCCGAGCGGCAGCAGCGACAGCAGGACCAGGCCGACGTAGTAGGGCATCTCCTGCTCCGTCCCGTGCCCTGCTTCCCCGGGTCCGAGGCTGAACAGGAGCCCCGACCAGAGCCGCCGATGGACCAGCTCCCCGGCATCGAGAGCATGACTGGCGAAGAAGCTCGAGATCTTGCCCAGCGCAAACCAGCCCACGACCAGATGCCGCGTGCCGGAGACGAACGGCACCACGAAGAACCCGGCCAGCGCCGCGCCCAGCACGGCTATTCCGAGGAGCCTCGCCAGCCTGCGCCCGAGGTCCGCCAAAGGCAGTGGGGCCTCGGCAACCGTCCAGATCCCCAGGCAGATCCCGGCCATGAGGACGCTGATCGGATGGGCGAGGGTGAGCAGGGCCAGGGCGACAGCCGCCGCGGCCATCCGCCGCCGGCCCCCCTCCCGCGCCGCGGCAATCCCATAGAAGAGCACGAGCGGAAGGATGGCCAGCGCGGCGCTCTCGCCCAGCGCCGCCCGGTAGTGGACGTCGAGCAGGCGATAGGGCGCGAACGCGTAGGCCGCCGCGGCTACCAGGCCGGCCCGCCGGTCGCCCGTCCATCGGCTGACCGCGTAGCATTGGGTGACGGCGGACACCATCCCGAAGACGAGGAGCGCCCCCTTGAGCGCCGCCGACGGGCTCAGCCCGGCCAGGGAGAAGGGCAGGGCGGTGTAGAAGGAGAGGGGGCCATAGAACTGGAGCAGCGGCGTCCCGAGGTTGATGCCGTGGAGCCAGAGCGCGGCCAGGCTGCCGCCGTGGGCCTCGACCGCCACGGACCAGATGCCCCAGAGGTGATGGAGCGTGTCGTGTCCCCGCGGGAGGCCCGGGGCGAAGAGGAGATGGCTGGCCGCGAGCCCCAGCATCGCGGCGAAAGGCAGATCGATCCAGGGACGGAGCGTCCGCCTCTCCGTTCCGGTCATCAGGGCGAAGACGATCGCCGTGGCCAGCACGACCAGCCCGACAGGCCGGATGGCCGTCTCCCCCGAGGTCGTGGCCAGGAGCAGAGGGACCGCGAGGACCGGCAGCGCCAGGGGGACCTTGGAAAGAGCCTTCATGACAGAAGCCGGGAGTATATATCCGCTCCCCTGATAGACTCCCGCACGGAGGGCTTAGATGAGCCAAGCGGTTAAAGTGGGGATGTTCGCGACCGTCTGCCTGGTGATCCTGGCGATCCTGATCTGGCAGATTGAAGATATCAACCCGTTCGCGGAAAAGGGCCGGCGGATCGACGCGCTCTTCGACTCCGTGGCCGGGCTCGACGAGAAGGCCTCGGTGCGGGTCGCGGGCGTCCGCGTCGGCCGGGTCGACGGCGTGGATCTCGAAGGCCGCAAGGCCCGCGTGACGCTGCTGCTCGAGAAGCCGGTGGACATGCCCCAGGGGACCATCGCCCGCGTGGCGAACCTGGGCCTGCTCGGGGAGAAGTACATCGAGATCGTCCCCGGTCCGGCGGGAGGGGCGCCGCTGCCTCCGGGCACCGTGCTCCCGGGCGAGACTCCGCCTTCCATCGACGAGGCCATCGCCAAGTTCAACGAGATCGGCGACTCGATCCAGGAGATGACCGGCTCGCTCTCGGGCGCCGACATCGGCGGCGGCATCAACCGTCTCGTGGACGAGCTCGAGCTGACCAGCCGCGAGATCCGCCTGCTGCTGGCCGAGAACCGCGCCAACCTGAACGCGACGATCGGCAACTTCCGCGAGGCGAGCGCGGCCCTGTCGCGGGAGCTGCCGCGGCTGGCCGACCAGATGAACCGCACCCTCGTCCAGATCGAGTCCCTGGTGGCCGACAACCGCGGCGAGGTCACTGACAGCCTGGGCAACATCCGCGAGGTCACGGACCGTCTCCAGACCTCGGTGGACAACTTCAACCAGATCTCCGGCAAGATCGCCCGCGGCGAGGGCACGGTCGGCAAGCTGGTCAACGACGAGGAGGCCTACGACAAGGTCGTCTCGACGCTGGACAGCATTCAGGGAGGAGTGGAGAGCCTGAGCGGCACGCTCGGGGCCATCAACCGCTTCCGCATCGACCTCGACATGCAGGGCTACGTCCTGCCCGGCCTGGAGGACAGCAGCTCCCAGACCGCCCTCCTCCTCGACATCGACCCGCAGGACGAAAAGCGCCTCTACCGTGCCGGCATCAGCGTTCCACCCGGGGGCAAGCGCCGCGAGAAGACCGAGACGATCACCGTCACCAACCCGGACGGCACCACCGACGTCACGACCGTCAACAAGATCACCACCGAGAAGACCTACGCCGTGACCGGCCTCTTCGGCTTCCGGGCCCCCAAGGACGTGCGCCTCTTCGCAGGCCTGATCGAGAGCACCGGCGGCGCGCAGGTCGAGTACCCGATGCTCAAGGACCGCTTCCTGGTCTCCTTCGAAGCCTTCGACTTCAACCGTCCCGAGGACCTCTCCCCCCACCTGCGCCTGAGCGGCCGCTGGCGCTTCCACCCCAACCTCTACGTGGTCGGCGGCTACGACGACATCCTGGAGGACAACAACTCGGTCTTCCTCGGCGGCGGCATCCGCTGGAACGACGAGAACATCAAGTACCTGCTGGGCGTGATTCCGAAGTAGGGGAGGGGTCCGTCCGTTTAGGAGACTTTCAGGCCCAGGACTTCCAGGAGAGCGGTCGTCACCTCGGCCCACCGGCGCTCAGGGAACGCAGCGATCCAAGGACCCAGGAGGGGCCTTTCGACTGAGCGGATCCATTCGGGTTTCAGAACGCAGGGAGACGGCACGCCCTCCTCCGGGGTCAAGATCACCTCCCAGGACAGAGTCCGGATCTGGCTCGAAAGCGGGATGACGGGAATCTGGGTGAGGGAAGGCAGGACATCCTCTCGACCCAAGACCAGCACGGGACGGCGCTTGTCCGGAGCCGAGAAGCGGAACCAGCGGATGTCACCCCGCCGGATCAAGGAAACTCAGCCTCAGCCTCGTCTTCGATCGGACCCTGGGGACCAGTCTTGATCCAAGCCTGCCAAAGTTGGGCCTGTGTCTCGCGGGACAACTCCCTCTCGCTCTCCTCGAGAGGCTCGATGAGCACCAATACGCGCTTCCCTTCCAAGGGTGGAACCGAGGTATCGAGGGTGATCGTGGTCCCGTGGACTGTTCCATGACAGGTCGTCATGAAGGGCATTGTAACCGCAACTCCACGGGAAGCGGGCTGGGCCGGTAAACCCGCGGCGGGAGCCTCCCAACCGGCGGGTGGAACGATTCAACCCACGATTTTTGTATTACAACCAACGGGTTCTGTGCTGCAACCGGCGGGTTTTTCGTTACAACCCGCCGGTTTTACGTATCAACCCACGGGTTTTGCTTCCCAACCCGCCGGTTGGACGTGTCAACCTCTGGGTTGAGGCCTCCAACCCGGCGGTTTTCTGCTTCCACCCGCCGGTTTATCGGCACCGGCCGCGGGTTTAGAGGCTCCAGAGGGCTGTGGCTAAGGGCGCGTCTTCACCTGCGCCGGCCGCGTGCCGCGCTCGGAGAACCAGAACACGTCTTCGTTGACGAGATCCAGCTCCCAGGTCGCGTCCGTCGCTTCCTGCGGGATGGGGAAGAGGAGATCGAGCTCGATCGAGTCTCCGGCGGGCACGGTCCTCGGCAGAGCGTGACGGTCCGCTTCCAGCTCTCCCGATCTCAGGGCGATCGTGACCCTGCCGGGCTTCGGGGCGCGGTGGAGCCAGGCCGTCTCTCCGCGGTTCTCCAGCCGGACGCGCAGGCGGAGCCCTTCCGGGTCGAAGCGGCTGTCCAGGATGGTGATCTCCGCGAGCGTGCGGGCATCGCGGTCCACGGTGGTGAGCGGGTAGGGGGAGGGCCGGCGCGCGGTCAGGTTGTTGTGCATGTGGGCGCTCTCTCCGGGCAGCGCCTCCAAGGGCAGCCGGCCCATGTCCGCCGGGAAGTAGCCGTTGACCGCGTGGTACCTCTTCACGTCCACGAAGCCGTGCCTGCTCAGCAGCCAGTCGAGGTACTCGGTCGTAAAGGGGTTCTCCAGCGTGCCGTACTGCCGCATCTCCTCCTCGAGCTTCTCCTCCATGATCCGGTTCCCGGGGATCCAGGCCCCTTCGCTGACGCCGAGCACGCCTCCCGGCCGCAGCAGGCGGAAGCACTGGGCGAGGGTGCGCTCCTCGTCGATCACGTGGTGGAGGGCGGCGTGGAAGAGCACGGCGTCGAACGACTCGTCGTCCGGGAGGCCGCAGTCCTCGATGGTCGTGGCATGGTAGGTCACCCGCGGGGGCGAGGCGATCCGGCGGTGCCGGGCCGCCGCCTCGACCCGCTCCCGGGCGATCGCGATCATCTCTTCCGAGGGCTCGATGCCTTCGACTTCGTAGTCGAGGCTCATGAGGATCTCGGAGATCCAGCCCGGCCCGCTCCCCACTTCCAGGACGCGCCCCCGGAAGGGGATCGCCATGGCGCCGAGGAGGTTCAGGAGGGAGTAGGTCTCGTGGAAGAGCTCGGGATGGCCGGGATTGTCGTCGTAGGGCTTGCGATAGAGCCAGGCGCGCCCGGCGTCGGTCTTGCGGGAGACATATTCGCGGGCTGCCTGCAGCCATGCCTCCTGCCGGGCAGGGGTGCCGCTGAGATAGCGCCGGTGCTTCGGCGGTCCGTGCGTGGCGCGCGGGCGCAGGAGACGCAGGAGCCTGCCCTGGATCGTCAAGCCGCTACAGCTCCGGCTCTCTCCCGGTGATCCTCCGGAAGGCTTCGATGTAGCGCTCCCGGGTGCCGCGCACGACTTCCTCGGGGAGGACGGGCGGCGGCGACTGGTGGTCCCAGCCGGAGGCGTCGAGCCAGTTCCGCACGTACTGCTTGTCGAAGGAAGCGGGCTCCTGGCCGGGCGACCAGCGTTGGACGTCCCAGTAGCGCGAGGAGTCGGGCGTCATCACCTCGTCGATCAGCAGGAGGGTGCCGTCATCCCCAAACCCGAACTCGAACTTGGTGTCGGCCAGGATCAGGTCCTTTTCCGCGGCGTGGGAGGCCCCCGCCAGGTACAGGGCCAGGGTCAGGTCGCGCAGGTGGGCGGCGAGGTCGGGGCCGACGGCCTGCGACACGGTCTCGAAGTTGACGTTCTCGTCGTGCCCTTCGCTGGCCTTGGTGGCCGGGGTGAAGATCGGATGGGGGAGAGGGCTCGCCTGGTCCAGGTTCGGCGGCAGCGGGATGCCGCAGACCTCGCGGGTCGCCCGGTACTCGCGGTAGCCGCTGCCGGCGAGATAGCCGCGGGCCACGCACTCGAAGGGGACCACCTTGGCGCGGCGCACCAGCACCGCCCGGCCGCGCAGGAGGTCCCGGAACGGCGCCAGACCCGACGGAAAGTCGGCGGGGTCCGTGGCGAGCAGGTGGTTCGGCACCAGGTCCGCGAGCCGGGTGAACCAGAAGTTCGAGAGCTGGTTGAGGATCCTGCCCTTGTCCGGGATTCCCGGCTGGAGCACGAAGTCATAGGCCGACAGCCGGTCGGTCGCCACGATGAGCAGCGTGTCGCCGAGATCGTAGACGTCGCGCACCTTGCCGCGCCGGGGCGGGCCGAAACCGGGGAGATCGCTTTGCCAGAGGACGGGGTCCATGGCAGGCAAGATATCAAAGGTTGATCCCATCCCCCCTCTCCCCAGCCCTCTCCCCCGTGCCGGGGAGAGGGAGCCTACCTTCTCGCCATCGCCCCGCTCGCCGAAACCTTCTCGATCGCGGTGCTCAGGCTCTCCCCCCGCATCTCCTGGTAGGAGGCGAGGTCGAGGGAGCGGCCGTCGACCAGCTCGAAGACGGCGAGCTTCTCCAGGCCCTTGAGGTGGGCGAGGCCGAGCCGGCGCGCTCCGAACATGAGCTTGGCGCCGCCGTCCTCCACCTCCACCAGGACGTACACCCGGTCGCCGTCCGAGGCGCGCAGCAGCGTCCGGCTGCCCAGCTCCTTCTCCAGGAGCTGCATGTAGGCCGAGGTCGCCACCATGCCGTTGTTGTGCAGCGTGCCGTTGCGGTTCAGGTAGGCGTAGAAGCGCCGGGACTCTTCCTTCTTGTCCACCACGTCCACGTTCTTCTCCGAGAGCGGCGCGAAGAAGTCGTGCACTTCGGTGGAGGAGAAGCCCTGGTTGATCAGCATCGTCTTGACCTCTTCGATCTCCTGCGTCCCCTTGCCCGTGGTCAGGCGGGAGAGCTCGACGAGGCCGGGTCCGAAGAACTCGTAGCGCTCCCCGTCGCCCGGCCGGCCGCTCCCCATGGGGATCAGGCGGTAGGCGCCGTAGTTGAGCGCGATCCGCATGCCGCGGTCGAAGGGGAAGCCCTCCCGGAGAGCCTCTTCGTAGAGGCGCTGGATCTGCACCGAGCAGACCAGCAGCCGGGTGGCCTCGCGGGAGGAGTAGAAGGCGCCGTCCCCCAGGTACTTCTCCAGATTCACGCGGTGGGTGAGGGCGAGCCGGTTGATCCGCCGCTGGAAGCGGAACATCTTGCGGAAGGCGTCGTCCTGGCTCTCGTTGCCGGCCCGGTGCAGCACGGACAGGGTCTGGGAGAAGTCGCTGATGTCGTAGATCATCCCGAAGCGCTCGACCCGCGGATCGACCACCCAGGGCTCCAGGAAGTCGAGCGGACGGGTGGCGAAGGAGAGCCGCGCCGCGCCCCCTACGGTGATCGCCGATGGGCGGCTGCCCGGAATCTCGAGCGCCACCAGGCTGCCGAACTGCGACTCGACCGGCACCATGCTCTTGCGGAAGCTGTGGAAGAGCTCGAACTCCTTGAGCTTGATGAGCAGGCTCTCCCAGACCTGGACCAGCGGCGGCGGCAGCAGCTTGTTGGGGTTGTAGCTCTTCAGGGTGGACAGGTAGGCCACGTAGCCCGGCCGCACCAGCAGGTCGCGCGGGTCGCACTTGGTATCGAAGCGGAGGAGGTTCGTCACCGCGCTGCGCAGGTCGCGGTCGGACTCGATCTGGCCCGCGTGCCAGCGCGTCAGGTCTTCCAGGCGCTGGCGGAAGTCGCGGCTGTCGATGCGCAGCGAGCCGTTGAAATAGCTGCCGAGCTCGGCGAGGTCGCGGCCGATGTAGTCCTCGGTGAAGACCAGGACGTTGTCGCGCATCCGCGTCAGGAGGCGCGGGAAGAGCTCCTCTTCGACCTCCTCGGTGGCGCCGGCCACTTTCTGCACGATCTCGTAGGTCGTGGAGAGCACGCGATCGAGATAGCGGTCGAGGATGCGGTACTTGATGGCATCCCCCTGGCGGCGGCCGACCTCGGTGTCGATGCGCGTGATGCGGCGGGGGGTGTCCTTGAGGAGGCGGGCGACCTCCAGGGAGTGCTGGAGCCAGAACACGGCCGGGTACTGGCGGCCGTAGCTGGAGATGGTGGCGTTCTCCACCGCCTTGGCGAGCAGGGCGCAGTAGCGGTCCCAGGCGATGGAGTAGGCCTTGCGGTCGAACGTGTCGCGCCGGGCCGCCGCGAGCTGCGCGGTCTCCTCGGCGAGGATGAACTGGCCGAGCGCCTTGCGCAGGGTGTCCATGCCCACGGACTGCAGGATGGGGAAGCCGCGGATCGGGGTGGCCCCCTCGTCTTCCAGGTAGATGGGACGCGGCATGGGCAGGGCGCGCTCGAGCTCGGGCACGAGGCGGCGCACCTCTTCCATGTCCGGGCGCAGGAAGTTGAACGGGCCCTGCAGAAGCTGCAGGAGAGGCGTTTGGGTCATTGCAAAGCGCTCTCAGTGGGTTGTGAGCGCTAGATATACCACAGAACCACGGGACCACCCGCGGGCTCCTTCACCTGCTAAACTCTGCCGCCTGGAAAATGGCATTGGAGGGTTCTTATGGCGGAAGTTTTGTCGGTGGATGTCGTCGCTCGCGGGAACCGGGATGCAGATCTGCTGATCCTGGGCGCGTTCGAAGGGGAGGCCCCGGACCTCGAAGGTCTGGACGAGGAGGTCCGCAGGACGGTCGAGCGGCTCGCCGCCCGCGGCGGATGGAAGGCGAAGGAGGAGCAGTCGGCCCAGACCGCGCTGGAGGACGGCCCCGTGGTCCTGCTGACCGGCCTGGGCAAGCCGGGGGAGCTCTCGCCGGCGAAGCTCGCGAACTGGATCGGACGCACCGCCGACTACGCGCGCGGCAACGGCTATCAGCGCATCCAGTACGTCCTGCCCGGCCATCGGGAGACGAGGGGCGCCGCCGCGGCCGAGCGGGCGGTGCGCTGCCTGGCGCTCTCCGGCTACCGCTTCGAGCGCCGGTCCGAGGAGAAGAACGGCTCGCGGCTGGAGCGCATCCTGGTGGCGCCGCCCATGGGGGAGGAGAATGCCTACCGCGACGCGGTCTCCTTCATCCGGCCGATCGCCGAGGCCGCGGCTTTCAGCCGCACCCTGGCCAACACGCCGCCCAACGAGGCCACGACGCTGTGGATGGCCGAGCGCGCCCGCGAGATGGCGCAGGAGTGGGGGATCGACATCACGATCCTGGATGAGAGGGAGATGGCGAGCCGCGGCATGAACGGCATCCTGGCCGTGGGCTCCGGCTCGGCCCACCCGCCGCGCCTGGTGCGCATGGACTGGGGCACCGAGGGCCCGCTCATCGCCCTGGTCGGCAAAGGGGTCACGTTCGACACCGGCGGCATCTCGATCAAGCCGGCGCAGAGCATGGAGGACATGAAGTACGACAAGTGCGGGGCCTGCACGGTGCTGGGCATCGTCCGCGCCGTGGCCGACCTCGGGCTCAAGGTCCGCATTCGTGCCTACTGCCCCTTCACCGAGAACATGCCGAGCGGCACCGCCTACAGGCCGGGCGACATCATCCGCTTCTACAACCGCAAGATGGTGGAAATCACCAACACGGACGCGGAGGGGCGGCTCATCCTGGCCGACGCGATGTCCTGGGCCGCGGAGGAGAAGCCCGACGCCCTCCTGGAGTTTTCGACGCTCACCGGCGCCATCGTCGTCGCCCTCGGTCATCAGGCCGGCGGCCTGTTCACGCCCGACGACGGCCTCGCCTCCGAGCTTCTGGACGCCTCGTCCCACACCGGCGAGCGGCTCTGGCGCATGCCGCTCTACCCCGAGTTCCTGGAGGAGATGAAGGGCGTCCACGCCGACCTCAAGAACTCCGCGGGGCGCGCGGGCTCGTCCAGCACGGCCGCGGCGTTCCTCTCCCAGTTCGTCGGCGACATGAAGAGCTGGGCCCACCTCGACATCGCCGGCGTCGCCTATCTGGCGGCGGATGTCAGCGGCAAGAAAGCCGGTGCCACCGGCTTCGGCATCGCCTCGACCGTGTCCTGGCTGCGGAGGCGGGCAGGCTAGTGCCCTGTCACGTCGAAAAAGATGGATCATCCGTCTGTAGGGGCACCTCTTGTGGGTGCCCTTCCGGAGGGCGGCCACAAGAGCCGCCCCTACTCGGACTGTGACGAGGTACTAGGGATGGCGTTGCTGGAGATCGACGGCTTGGAGGTGGCCTTCCCCGCGGCGGGCGGCTGGGTGCCGGCCGTGCGCGGCGTGTCGCTGTCGATCGGCCGGGGCGAGATCGTGGGATTGGTGGGCGAGTCCGGCTCGGGCAAGAGCCTGACCGCGCTCTCGGTCCTGCAACTGCTTCCGCCGCGGGCCCGGGTGGCCGGTAGCGTTCGATTGGATGATGGGCCCGGCGATCTGCTCGCCGCGGCCGAGCGCGAAATCCGGCGGGTGCGCGGCCGGCGGATCGGCATCGTCTTCCAGGAGCCCTCGACCGCGCTCGACCCGGTCTGGCCGGTCGGCTTCCAGATCGCCGAAGCCGTCCGGGCCCACCGGCGCATGTCGCGGCGCGAGGCGCGGGAGGAGGTCGTCCGCCTGCTCGACCTCGTAGCCTTGCCTGACGCCCGCCGGCGCATGGACGATTACCCGCACCAGCTTTCTGGGGGCCAACGGCAGCGCGTCCTGATCGCCATGGCCCTGGCCGCCGGACCCGACCTGCTCCTGGCCGACGAGCCCACGACCGCCCTCGAC
>DATLNC010000276.1:0-9774 GCA_035536935.1 Thermoanaerobaculia bacterium | reverse complement strand
CGGGGTGGGCACGCGGACGGAGAAGCCTTCGATCCTCCCCGCCAGCTCCGGGAGCAGCACGCCGGCCCCGTGGGCCGCGGTGGTCGAGGTCGGGATGATGTTGAGCGCCGCCGCCCGCGACCGTCTCGGGTCCGGGTGCGGGAGGTCGAGCAGCCGCTGGTTCTCGGTGTAGCTGTGGACCGTGCTCATCAGGGCCCTTCGGACGCCGAAGGTGTCGTGCAACACCTTTGCCACGAGGGTCAGGGCGTTGGTGGTGCACGAGGCATTGCTGGCGACCGGCTGGCGCCCGGGGTCCCAGTCTTCGGCGACTCCCAGGCAGAGGGTGGCGTCGGCGGGCTCCGCCGGATCGGAGTTGGCGGAGAGGAGCACGGTCCGGACGCCGCCGCGCAGATGGGCCGCGGCTTGCCCGCGCTTCAGGAACCGGCCGGTCGCCTCGACCACGCACTCGATTCCCGCCTCTCCCCACGGAATGCGGGCGGGATCGGGCTCGTGGAAGACCGGGATTCGCCGGTCACCTACAATCAAGATGCCGGCCTCGGCCCGGACGGGCAGCGAAAAGGGGCCGTGCACCGAGTCGCGGGCCAGGAGCCGAGCGAGGACCGGGGCGGGTACGATATCGTTGATCGCGGCAGGCTCGAGCCCCGGCGGGAGATCCTCCCGCGTCAGGACGATGCGGAGCAGGGCGCGGCCGATGCGGCCAAAACCGTTGATGCCGAAGCGCAGGGGCATGGCGGGAGCGGAGCTTATCGCAGTGTCACGCCTGGGTAGCTCGCCGCACTTAGAGAGGATGGGCGATAATATGCCCCGACGGACCGAATGCACCGCTGTCCTACAGCGCTCACAGTGAAATTTCAGCAGGAGGAAGACCGATGGCCGAGATGGGCAAGTACTGCAAGGCGTACCTCGCGAAGCAGTTCCAGGAGTATCCGAACTGGAGCATGAAGACGGAGAACGCCCGCAAGGAGAAGAAAGAGGTGGACGGCAAGGAGACCGAGGTCAAGCGCGAGCTCGACGACGACTCCATCCTCTATCTCCAGGAGAACTACATCGTCACCGACGGGATCTTCAAGGACGAGAACATCATCTTCGACAACGTGACGGACGAGTGGAAGGAGTTCTGCCACGGCCCGCTGGGCTTCGAGATCCCGGTCTACGAGCCCATCAACATTCCCGTGGCGGCTGGCTCCGACGCCCCGGGCGGGACCGACGTCGGCAATGGGTAGGTGACCCGTCGGTCCCCTCTCGTCCTAGGCATCGAGACCTCCTGCGATGACACCGCCTGCGCCGTCCTCGACGGCGAGGGGCGGGTCCTCGCGTCGGTGGTCTCGAGCCAGCTCGCCGCTCATCGTCCGTACGGCGGCGTGGTCCCGGAGATCGCCTCCCGCGAGCACCTGTCCAACTGGCCCGCGGTCAGCGCAGAGGCGCTGGCGCGGGCCGGGGTGGCCATGCCGGACGTGGATCTGGTCGCCGCGACCCGCGGGCCCGGTCTGGTCGGGGCGCTCCTGGTGGGGCTCTCGATCGGCAAGGCCGTGGCCTTCGCCCTGGACCGGCCCTTCCACGCGGTGCACCACCTGGAAGGGCACCTGTTCTCCCCGTTCCTCCCTCCGCCTTCCGAACCGGGACCCGCCGCGCCGCCGCCCGCGCGCTTCGTCGGCCTGGTGGTCTCGGGCGGCCACACCTCGCTCTTCGGGGTCGAGGACGGCGAGATTTCCACGCTGGCGGAAACCCGCGACGACGCCATGGGCGAGGTCTTCGACAAGGTGGGCAAGAGGCTGGGCCTCCCTTATCCCCAGGGACCGAAAGTGGACGAGCTCGCCGAGCTGGGAGATCCCGCGGCCCATCGGCTGCCGGTGAAGCCTGCCGGCGACGACCTCTTCTTCTCCTACTCGGGGCTCAAGAGCCAGGCACTCCTGGAGATCGAGAAGCTGGAAAGGAAGCTTGGGCCGCTCGATCTTGGAAGCAGGGAGGTGCTGGACCTCCTCGCCGGCTTCCGCACCGCGGCCGTGGGCCAGATCCTGGACCGGCTGGAGCGCCTGCACCGCAGGACCCCGATCGGGCTCCTCGCGGTCTCGGGAGGCGTGGCCGCCAACCGTCTCCTTCGCCGCGAGCTGCCCGCCTGGGCTGCAGAGCGGGGAATCGAGCTGCGCCTGGTCCCCCTGGCCTGGTCGGGCGACAACGCCGCCATGATCGCCCACGCCGCCCTGCTCCGCCACCGGCGAGGGCAGGCCGGCGATCCCTTCGCGGCCGAAGCCGAGAGCCGGATTCCGTTGGGACCCTGAAAATCCGCCAGGAGATGGGGGAATTTCAAGGTAAACTGCCCCTGTGATCGACCGCCACCGCCATTTGGAGCGGCGCTTCGGCTTCGAGGTCAAGAGGACGGCGGCCCCCAAGCTCACGCGTTCCATGGCCACGGTTCTCAAAGACCTCGAGCTCGAGAGGCTCGACGTGGTCCACGCCGGCCGGGCGACGTTTCCGCTGGCCGAAAAGGTGCGAGCCGTCGCCGCGCACGATCTACTCGACCAGATCGAGCCGTTGCGGCGGCCGTAAACTCGAAAACCCGGCCGGAATACGTCAGTCCCGGTACCGCGGAACCCCCTCCAGATCGTGCTCCTTGACCTTCCTCTGAAACGTCCGATAGCTCATCCCCAGCAGGTCAGCGGCCTTCTTCTTGTCCCCTCCCGTGTCGATCAGGGCCTGGCGGACCCGGTCGCGCTCTCCGGAGGGGGAAAGGAGATGGAGGAGGGGGCGGAGGTCGGAGGCGCGGAGGGCGGGACCGTCCGAGAGGATCACCGCCCTCTCGAGGATGTTCGCCAGCTCGCGGACGTTTCCGGGCCAGGGCTGGTCCATGAGGATCTGCTCGGCGTCCTCTTCCAGCCGCGGCGGCTCCATCTTGTGACGGCGGGCGATCTCTCCTAGAAGATGCCGCGCCAGGAGAGGGACGTCGCTGGAGCGCTCCCTCAGACAGGGCAGCTCGATCGGGAAGACATTCAGGCGGAAGAAGAGGTCGGAGCGGAAGGCTCCCTCGGAGACCATGGATTCCAGGTCGCGGTTCGTGGCCGCCACCAGGCGCACGTCGGCCCGCAGAGTGCGGCCTCCTCCCACCCGCTCGTAGGTCCGCTCCTCCAGCACCCTCAGCACTTTGCCCTGGACCGAGAGCGGCAGCTCGCCGATCTCGTCGAGCATCAGGGTGCCGCGGTCCGCCATCTCGAAGCGGCCGGGCTGGCGCCGGTCGGCTCCGGTGAACGCCCCCTTCTCGTGGCCGAACAGCTCGTTTTCCAGCAGCGACTCGGGAATGGCGGCGCAGTTCAGGGCTACGAAGGCGCCTTCCTTCCTCGGCGAGAGGGCGTGCAGGGCGCGGCTGAACATTTCCTTGCCGGTGCCGCTCTCGCCCGTCAGCAGCACGGTGCTCTCCGTGGCGGCCACCCTCTGGAGGAGACGGATCGCGGCGCGCAGCCTCGGATGCCGGCCCACGATCGCGGGCGCTCCCGGCACGTGGAAGACCACGGACTCGTCGCGCTCTCCGATCGCCCGCTCGATCAGCCGCGCGAGGTCGTCGATCTCCAGCGGTTTTTCCAGGAAGTCGTAAGCGCCGAGCTTCATGGCCTCGACCGCCGCGCCCACCGTGCCGAAGCCGGTGAGGACCACCACCGGCACCCGCGGCTGGGCGCGCCGGCTCGCGGCCAGTACCTCGAGGCCCGACTCGTCCGGCAGCTTGAGGTCGGTCAGCACCAGGTCGAACGGCCGCTCGTCCACCCAGCGGATGCCCGCCTGCGCGTCCGCCGCCGCCGTGACCTCGTACCCCTCCTGTGACAGGGCGCGCTCCAGCATGCGGCGCAGGGAGTCGCGGTCCTCGACGATCAGGATGCGTCCGGTAGGCATGAGGGTCAGATCGCCCGGAGGACGGCGGCGATCAGCGCTGGATCGTCCTCGGGGTCCACGGTGCGGAGATCGAGCATCAACCGGCCCTGGCGGAGATAGCCCATCACGGCGGGTTGACCCCTCCGCAGCCGGGCGAGCAGGGCGTCCTCGCCAGGCAGGGAGAGCGCCTCGCCCGGGATCGGCACTTCGGGTGCCGAGCCGCCGCCGAGGAAGGCTTCGGCGGGGACGATCTCGGCCCCGATATCCCGGGCAACCCGCTCCAACCGCGCCCGGTGCTCGGCCGGGTCGGGCCACATCCCATCCAGGGGAAGCGGCGTGCCGGCGAGATGGAGGCGGAGGACGCCCTCGAGCGCCGCAAAGGCCATGCGGTCCGGCCGGAACGCCCGATAGAGCGGATGCCTGCGGCAGGCCTGGACCAGCTTCGTGCGACCGACCATCAACCCGGCCTGGGGCCCGCCCAGGAGCTTGTCCCCGCTGCCGCAGATCAGGTCGCAACCGGCCGCGATCAGCTCCTCCATGCTGGGATGCCCGGCGAGCTGCGGCTCCGGACGCCTCCGGAGCAACCCGCTCCCCTCGTCCACCAGCACCGGGATGTTTCTCTCCCGTCCCAGCCCGGCCAGCTCCTCCGGGGGGACCGAGGCGGTGAACCCGGTGATCCGGAAATTGCTGGGGAAGACTTTCAAAAGGAGGGCCGTTTCCGGTCCGATCGCCTTCTCGTAGTCCGAGAGGCGGGTGCGGTTCGTGGCTCCGACCTCGACCAGCCGGGCACCCGCCGTCGCCAGGATCTCCGGGATGCGGAACGAGCCGCCGATCTCCACCAGCTCGCCGCGGGAGACGATCACCTCCCGGCCCTTGGCATGAGCGGCCAGCGCCAGGACCAGTGCCGCGGCGTTGTTGTTGACGGCCAGAGCGGCTTCGGCGCCAGTGAGGGTGGCGAGCAGGCGCTCGGCCCGCCGGTTGCGCTCGCCGCGCTTGCCGGTCCCGGCGTCGAGCTCCAGGTCGCAGTAGGCGTCCAGGAGAGGCGGCAGGCCCGCGGCGACCGAGCGGGGGAGCGGAGCACGGCCCAGGTTCGTGTGGAGGAGGATGCCGGTCGCGTTCAAAAACCGGGTGAGCGAGTCGCCGAGAGACGCCTGGATCCGGGCGGCGATGCGTCCGGGAAGGGCGGCCACGGCACCTTCGATGTCCTCCGCCCCCGCGGCCAGGCGGTCGCGGAGATCGTCCACTTCGCGGCGGGCTTGGACCCTCACCGGACCACGTCCGTATAATGGGATGAGGCTCGAGACCGCCGGATCGCTCAGCAGCCGGTCGAGGGAGGGGATGCCTCGGCGGGCATCGGAGGATTCGGGAGTATCCATACTGTCTGAGAGCATTCTAGGAGATTCGTGGACCCCAGGCGACCTTCCCGGCCCGGCCAAGCGCCCGGCCAGCAGAACCCGCAAGCTCCCGGCAATCGTCCGGGAGCCGCGGCACCCGTGCCTGCCCAGGGTCCGGCGCGCAGAGGCCCTGCCCTCGCCGAGTCTCTCGACCAGCTCCAGCGCGACATCCGCCAGTTCCAGGTCGACTTCGAGCGCTTCTTCAACGGCGGCCTGCCCCTCCCCCCCGAGGAGCTGCGCAATCGCATCCAGGTCCAGCTCCGCAACCTGCGCAACACCAACATCACCGCCGCGGTGGACAACTTCCGCCTCAACGACCTGGAAGCCAGGTACAACAGCTACAACGAGATGTTCAACCGCCGCCTGCGCGACCAGGAGGAGGGGCGTACCCCCCACAAGGTGATCGCCTTCGTGGAGAAGCAGCGCTTCGACCCCCGCGGCGGTATCGTGTTCGGGTCCGACATCGACTCCGAGGCGGCCGAAGCCCTTTATCATGGGCTGGCCTCCGGCCCGGGAGACGGACCCAAGTTCGACCTGGACAGCTTCCAGACCTACCTGCGCCGCCAGACCGAGGCGATCCGGCAGAAGACCGGCTGCGACGAAGTACAGTTCCGGGTGGCGGAGGAAGACGGCAAGCTCAAGCTCAAGGCAAGACCCATCCCGTCCCGCTGAGCGGGCGTGCAAGACTTTAGAAGGAGATCATGGTGCGTAGACGGATTCAGTCACCAGCCGGCCTGTCGATCGCGGCGGTCCTCGTGGCCATCGTCGGGATCACGGCGATCACGGCGTTCGCCGCGGTACCGCCGAACCTCTCCAAGGCGCTCGAGGCGCAACGGCGCCTGGTCACGGAGAAGCCGCAGGACGCCGCGGTGCACAACGACCTCGGCAGCCTGCTCCTGCTCGCCGAGCGGACCGAGGAGGCCGAGGCCGCGTATCGCAGGGCCATCGAGCTCGATCCGGACAAGGTCTCGGCGCTGTTCAACCTCGCGCAGCTCCTGCAGCAGCGCAAAGAGAAGCGCGAGGCCCTGCGCCTCTACGACCGCGTCGTGGAGCTGCAGCCCAACCATGCCTGGGCGCACTACCAGATCGGCACGCTCCACGAAGGGTGGGGCCAGGAATCCAGGGCCGTCGAGCACTACGCCCGCGCCTTCGCCCTCGATCCCCAGCTCGCCTTCAAGGAGGTCAACCCGCACATCGTCGAGAACACGCTGGTGACCCAGGCGATGCTGCGCGCCTACGACCAGAGCCCGGGCCCCTCGCAGGCGCCCAGGTACTTCGAGGATCGGGACCGCATCGTGAACCTGCTGGTGCCGCTTCCGCTGCCCGAGGCGCAGCAGGAGAAGCAGGCGGCCGAGCAGACGGAGGGCACTGACCGCCAGGGCCAGGCCCGGCCGGGCGCGGCGCGAGAGGGTCAGAACGTGCTCCGCGAGGGCGACCTGCGGAACCGCGCCACGGGTCAGGCGGTGCCGCAGGGCCGCGGCGGCCGCACGACCATGCGCCAGCAGCCCACGCAGCGCGGCGGCCTGCGGCAGTGGGAGCGTCCCGAGCCGACCCTTCAGGATCAAGTGCCGGGAGAGATGATCGAGCAGCCGGACGCAGAGCCGGGTCAGGTCATCACACCGCCGCCCGGAGGGGTCTACTACCGCCCGGGCTCCCCCAGCTCGGGGAGGCTGAACATCCGGGTCATGCCGGAGCGGGACGGCGAGGCGCGGGGGTAGGGGTCAGGAAGAAAGTCCGGTCTCCCTCTCCCCCGGCACGGGGGAGAGGGCCGGGGAGAGGGGGGATGGGATCACACATTGAACCGGAAGTGAGCGACGTCGCCGTCTTTGACCTCGTACTCCTTCCCTTCCAACCTGGTTAGGCCGGCCTTGCTGCAGGCGGCCATGGTCTTCAGACGCACGAGGTCGTCCCAGTGGACGATCTCGGCGCGGATGAAGCCGCGCTCGATGTCGGAGTGGATGGTGCCTGCCGCCTCGCGCGCCTTCGTGCCGCGGCGGATGGTCCACGCCCGGACCTCGTCCTCGCCCACGGTGAAGAACGCGATCAGCCCCAGCAGCTCGTAGCTCGCCCGGTTCACGCGGTCCAGGCTGGGCTCGGAGAGCCCGAGGTCGGCCAGGAACTCCTTCTGCTCCTCGGGCGGCAGCGCGCTGATGTCCTGCTCGATCGGCGCGCTCACCACGACCGCTGAAACCGCCGGCCGGAGCACCAGGCCGAGATCGGCCACTCCCGCCCCCGCCCGGTCCTCGCCCACGTTCACCACGATCAGCATCGGCTTGGCCGACAGGAGCTGGAAGCCGCGCAGGCGCCGCTCGTCGTCGGGCTCCAGCGTGACCTCCCGGAGCGGGGTCTCGGCTTCCAGGGCCGGCAGGATCACGTCCCCGAGCAGCGCCTTCTCCCTCTGCTCCTCGGGGTTGAGGCCGCGCTTGGACGACTTCTCCAGCCGGTCCAGCCGCCGCTCCACGAGGTCGTGGTCGGCCAGGATCAGCTCCAGGTCGAGCATGGCCACGTCGCGCGCGGGGTCGAGGCTCCCCTCCGGATGGAGGATCTCGGGATCCTCGAAGGCGCGCACCACGTGCACCAGGGCGTCGACGGTCTTGAGCTTGGCGAGGTCCAGGCTCTCCGCGCTCTCTCCCCGCTTCATGCCGGGGATGTCCACGTACTGCACGGTCGCGGGCACGTAGCGCTTGGGGTTGAAGAGGTCGCGGAGCTGCTCCAGGCGGACGTCGCGCACCGTGGCCGTGCCCATGTTGGTCTGGGCCGAGGCGGCGAACTTGTCCGTGGCCTGCTGCGAGGCCGTCAAGGTATTGAAGAGCGTGGTCTTTCCCGATTTGGGCAGACCTAGAATGCCGAGTTGCACAGGAATCTCCCTTCCGGTCGAGCCCGGGAGATTACCAGACTTCCGCCACGATTGACTTCCTCTTGAGTGCCCTGTTATAAGACCTGGGAACTATTCTTTAGAAGTCTGCGGAGGTTTTGCAATGAAAAGCAAGCGCTTCGTCGTCGCCTTGTGCCTGCTCCTGCTGCTGGCCGGATCCGGTCTCGCGGTCGCGCAGGAACAAGGACGGATCGAAGGACGGGTCACGCGGGAGGACGGCTCCGGCATCACCGGCGTCTCCGTCCGGCTCGACCAGCTCGACCAGGTGGTGCTCTCGGACGCGATGGGCAACTTCGCGTTCGCCGACGTGCCGCCCGGCACCTACACCCTGACCTACAGCCTGCTCGACTACACCGACACCCAGGAAGCGGTCGAGGTGGCTGCGGGCCAGACGGCGTCGGTCGACCGGGCGCTCGACTGGGACGTGAGCTTCGCCGAGTCGATCACCGTGACCTCGGTCTCGCGGCGCGAAGAGCGGATCACCCAGGCGCCGGCCGCCGTGACCGTGATCCCCGAGCGCGAGATCGAGCAGGAGGCCAGCACCGGCCAGGTGCCGAAGCTCCTCGAGTTCACCCCGGGCGTCGACTTCGCGCAGAGCGGGCTCTACGACATCAACTTCAACACCCGCGGCTTCAACAGCTCGCTCAACCGGCGCATCCTGACGCTGATCGACGGCCGCGACCCGGCGGTGCCCTTCCTGGGCTCGCAGGAGTGGGCGGCGGTCTCCTTCCCCATGGACGAGCTCGCCAGCGTCGAGCTGGTGCGCGGCCCGGGATCTGCCCTTTACGGTGCCAACGCGTTCAACGGCGTCCTCAACATGACCACCAAGTCGCCGCGGGGGAGCGAGGGCGGCCAGGTCCGCCTCACCGCCGGAGAGCCGAACTCCCGCCGCGCCGACCTCCGCTGGGCCGGCGGCTTCGGCAACGACTTCTACGTCAAGCTCGTGGGTGGCTATCAGCAGAGCGACGACTTCACCCGCTCGCGCAACACCCGGCTCGAGTACTCGACCTTCTGCACCACGGCCGGCCAGACGAACTGCCTGCGCCGTGAAGCCGTCCCCCTGGACCTCGAAGAAGCCAAGATCGGCTTCGGCGGCCTGCGCCTGGACAAGTACTTCGGCAGCTCGGTGCTGACGGTCGAGGGCGGCACCGCCCAGCTCGAAGGCCCCACCTTCCTGACCGGCATCGGCCGCGTGCAGGTCACGGACGTGTCGCGCCCCTGGACGCGCGTCAACTTCAACACCGACCACTTCAACGTCCTGGCCTACTACGACCAGCGCAAGGCCGAAGACCAGCGCGCGCTCGCCTCCGGCGGCCGGCTTTTCGAGGACTCCTCGAACCTGCACGGCGAGATCCAGGGCAACGTCGGCTTCGGCAACGGCAAGGGCTTCCTGGTGGGCGGCCTGTCCTACCACGAGCAGGAGGTCGACACGGCCAACCGCGCCGGCTTCCAGACGCTGCTCAAGACCGATGCCCGCAGCGAAGACCAGCAGGGGGCCTTCGCCCAGGTCGACTACAGCTTCACCGACAAGCTCAAGGTCGTCCTGGCCGGCCGGGTGGACGAGAGCACGCTGCACGACACCCAGTTCTCGCCCAAGGGCTCGCTGGTCTACTCCTTCACCCCGACCAACACGTTGCGCCTGACCTA
>DATLNC010000275.1:0-3028 GCA_035536935.1 Thermoanaerobaculia bacterium | reverse complement strand
GCCGATCGGCGGCACGCAGACCTGCTTCCCCCTGGAAGCTCAGCGGGTGAGCCTGGACGGCAACAACGTGATCGGCTCCGACCCGGCGCCGGACGCGGACTTCGGCTGGATCTACCTGAACCTGAACACGACCGTTGCGGGCGTCAGCTATCCGGCTGCCAACCCGACGGTCGCCCAGGCTTGGGTGACGACGGTGATGGACGCCGACGGCCGGTTCAGCGTTGGTTACGACGCGATCCAGCTCGACAGCGCCTGCGCTGCGACCAACGTCGTCTTCATCCCGTAAGCCGTTTGTTCCAGCCGGGCGGGCCCCAGGGTCCGCCCGGCTTTGCCGGCTCCCGTCTTCTTGCCTGCCGGCTCGCCTTTCCTGCCAGAATCTCCTACCCTGCTAGAATCGCGCTGAATGCGAGATCCCGCCGTTGCCGTTGAGAGCCTGACCAAGATCTACAAAGTGTATGCGACGCCTTGGGACCGGCTCGGCGAGCTGGTGACCCGCAGGCGGCGCCACCGAGAGTTCCGGGCCCTCGAGGACGTGACCTTCCGGCTGCCTCACGGGGAGGGGCTGGCGCTCATCGGCGAGAACGGCGCCGGCAAGAGCACGCTGCTGAAGATCCTGGCCGGCATCACCGCGCCGACCTCGGGCGCGCTCGAGGTTCGGGGCAAGGTGGCCTCCATCCTGGAGCTGGGCTCCGGGTTCCATCCCGAGTTCACGGGCCGCCAGAACATCGTGCTCAACGCCGCCATGCTGGGCCTCTCCCCGGAGGAGCTGCGGCTCAAAGGCCCCAGGATCATCGAGTTCAGTGAGCTGGGCGAGTTCATCGACCAGCCCGTCAAGACCTATTCGACGGGCATGTCCATGCGTCTGGGCTTCTCGATCGCTACGCAGGTGGACCCCGAGGTGCTGATCATCGACGAGGCCCTGTCGGTGGGGGACGGCTATTTCCAGAAGAAGTGCATGGACCGGCTCCGCCTGTACGTCGAATCCGGTGGCACTCTGCTGTTCTGCTCCCACGCCATGTACTACGTCTCGGCTTTCTGCCAGCGCGCGCTCTGGCTTCGGCAGGGACGGGCGGAGGCTCTCGGCCCGGTCGCCGAGGTGGTGCGGGAGTACGAGAACTTTCTGGTGGCCAAGACGGCGAAGGCCGCCGAGTCCGAGCCCGCCCCGGCCGCTCCGTCACGGCTGCCGGCCCGCATCGTCGCGGCCCGTCTGATTCCGGCGAACGGCGAGACCGGGCGGGACCTCCTCTACGCGCAGGGCGATCCCTGGAAGCTCGAGGTGGAGTGGGAGACGACGGACCCCCGGCTGGCCTTTCACCTGGGGGTCGGGATCAACCGCTCCGACGGCATCGAGGTGTGCTCTTTCTCCTCCCACGGCGACGGCATTCCGCCCGTCACCGGGCAGGGGTTCTACACGGCACGCCTGGCGATCCCCAGCCTGCCTTTGGTGAAGGGGGAGTTCACCCTGTATATTTTCCTTCTGGATGAAGAAGGCCTCCACATCTACGACCAGCGCATCGTCCAGCGAGCCTTTACCGTCCAGAGCCCCGCGTACTCCTTCGGTCTGGTCCAGGTCGATCACTCCTGGAGCCTCGACGTCCAGAGCGGCTCGACCGTAGACTCCTCCAGGCGATTAACCATGAGCAAGTCCATATGATCAAGACCTCCGGCCTACCGGTCCTTTCCGATCCTCCTCGTGTCCTCGGGACCGCCGGGCTGCAGTTGAACCCGTTTCTCCATCTCGGCGAAGACCGGGTCTACAACCCGCTGACCGACCGCCTGCTCCTGCGGGGAGAGCCGGGTTACGACGGCCTGCTGAGCGTCCTGACCGCCGGCTTCCCGATCGATCTCCTGCCGCCCGGCGACCGCGCGGGGCTCGCGGGACAGGGCTGGCTCCTGCCGGCCGCGACGGAGCCGGCCCGGGAGTTCCTGCTCAAGCACGTCTCGCTCGAGGCCCACACGGTCTGCAATCAGTCCTGCTATTTCTGCCCGGTCGCGATCGCCCCCCGTGAGGACTACTTCATGCCCACCGAGCTCTACGAGCGGATCCTGGGCGAGCTCGCCGCCTGGCGGGACACGATCGAGGGGGTCTTCATGATCAACTACAACGAGCCGACCGCGGACAAGAGGTTCGTCGACCAGGTGCGGGCGATCAAGGCCGCGGGGCTGCCGCCGGCGGTCCTCACCAACGGCACGGGCTTGACGCCGAAGCGGATCGACGCCCTCGTCGAAATGGGCGGGCTCCGCTTCCTGTCGATCAATATCTCGACGCTCGATCGCGAACGGTACCAGAAAGAACGGGGCGGAGACCATCTCGCGGGAGTCCTGCGGAACCTGGACTACGCCAAGGACAAGCCCCTGGCGCCGCAGATGGACATGGCCGTCCTCGGCACGGGCAACGACGACCACAAGCGAGACTTCGAGGAGATTTCCCGGCGCTTCGCCGGCAGCCGCTTCCAGGTGAAGTACTACGAGGTGATGGACCGCGCGGGGTACCTGCAGATCGGCCACCGGCCGGCGGCCGCGGCCCAGAGCCAGCGCCTCTGCGGCTGCGACAACGTCGGCTCGCGCCCCCTGCAGCACATCCACATCACGCCCCAGGGCAAGTGCGTGCTCTGCTGCGAGGACTACGACGCCAAGTACGTCGTGGGCGACCTGACCCGGGAGAGCGTGCAGGAAGTGCTGACGGGGCCGGCCATGGCCCTGATGCGGCGCTGGGTCTACGGGCTCGAGGAGTCGCCCAAGGACTTCATCTGCCACGGCTGCACGTTCGCCCTCACCCGCCCTGCCTAGACCCGGCGGACATCTTGCGCCTGGCGGTGATCCTCGTCCACTACCACACGCCGGAGCTGGCCGCGGCGGCCGTGGAGGCTCTCCGGGCCGACGTCGCCGGCACGGGCCTCGATGTCGAGTGGCTGCTGGTCGACAACGGCAGCGACGCGGCCGGCCGCGCCCTGCTCGAGAGCCTCCCCGTCGAGCGGATCGATCCGGGAGCGAACCTCGGCTACGCCGGAGGCGTCAACCTGGGCGT
>DATLNC010000274.1:0-8584 GCA_035536935.1 Thermoanaerobaculia bacterium | reverse complement strand
TCCCTTTGACGATAACCTGATCCGGAATTCTAAGCTCGCTCCGGCTGCCCGTCAACCTCCTTCCTTCTACGACTACGCAGCCCGTCCGGTTTACCCGCCAGTCGGGAACGGGGATCAACCCCGCCACGCGGCACGTGCCTTGCTATCCAAATAGGCGCCGTTCACCGACCCTTCGTTAGGAGAACCATGGCCGAGACCATTGAGATTTCCACTCTTCACCGTACGCTTCGACGCACCTTCGGCTTCCGCTCTCTGCGCGAGGGTCAGGAGGAGGTCATTCGTTCAATAGTCGAGGGCAAGGACACCCTCGTCATCATGCCCACCGGCGCGGGCAAGTCCCTCTGCTATCAGCTCCCCGGCGCCCAGCTCCCGGGTACCACCGTCGTCGTCTCCCCCCTGCTCTCGCTGATGAAGGACCAGGTGGACAAGCTCCAGGAGCTGGGCATCGGCGCCGCCCAGGTCAACAGCTCCCTCACCACCCGGGAGGAGGCCGAGATCCTGGAAGGGATCGAGAAGGAGCAGCACGAATTCGTCTTCGTCACCCCGGAGCGCCTGGCGCAGCCCGGGTTCCTGGATACCCTGAAGACCAACAAGATCGACGTGTTCGTGGTCGACGAGGCGCACTGCATCTCGCAGTGGGGGCACGACTTCCGCCCCTCCTACCTGCGGCTGCGGGAGGCGATCGCGGTCCTGGGCAACCCGCCGGTGCTCGCCCTCACCGCCACCGCGACCCCCGAGGTCGTGGACGACATCCTGCGCCAGCTCGGGCGCGAGGACATGCAGGTCATCTCCACCGGCGTGTTCCGGGAGAACCTCCGCCTGGAGGTGATCCGCGCCGCCGGAGAGGAGGCCAAGCTCCACCACGTGGCCCGGCTGCTCGGCGAGATCGAGGGCACGGGCATCGTCTACACCTCGACCGTCAAGGATTGCGAGACGGTCACCGAATATCTCCAGGGGCTCGGCTTCGAAGTGGCCCGCTACCACGGCCGCCTCGGGGGCAAGGAGCGGCACCGCAACCAGGACCGCTTCATGGCCGGCGAGCTCAAGACGGTCGTGGCCACGAACGCCCTCGGCATGGGGATCGACAAGCCGGACATCCGCTTCGTCATCCACTACAGCATGCCCGGCACGCTGGAGGCCTACTACCAGGAGGCCGGGCGCGCCGGACGCGACGGCGATCCCGCCCGCTGCGTGATGCTCTATCAACCCGAGGACAAGAACACCCACATCTTCTTCCTCAACGGCAAGTACCCCAAGCGGGAGCACTTCGAGGTGATCTACCGCGCCATGGAGCGCCTGAAGGCCGACCGCCAGCCCGTCACGGTGAACGACATTCACGAGCGCGCCCGGGCCGTGGCCCAGAACAAGATCCGGGTGGTGCTGCCGGCGATGAAGGACCTGGGACTGCTGGAGGAGCCCGAGGCGGGGAGCTTCCTCCTGCTCCGCTCAGGCCTCGAGGCGGAGGAGCTGGAAGAGCTCGGCCAGCAGTATGAAAAGCGGGCCGAGGCGGACCGCGACCGCCTGCGCCGCGTCATCCTCTATGCCCAGACCGCCCTCTGCCGCTGGAAGTCGATCCTCGAATACTTCGGCGAGAGCCAGGCGGTCGATTGGAACAATCGCGGCGACAAATGCAGCGTTTGCGACAACTGCGGCCGGCCCATCGCCGAGCCCGTGGTCGAGCACGACCGGCTGGCCATCCTTCCCCCGCGCTCCAAGCCCGAGATCCTCCCCCTGTCCGCGATCCTGGGAGCCCAAGACCCGTCCACCCTGCGCGAGGGGGACACCCTCACCCTCCCCATGTTCGGGACGGGAGAGGTGCGGCTGATCAGCCCGGAGAGCCTTACCGTCGCTTTTTCGGACGGGGAGGTGCGGGAGTTCCGGAGGTAGGGCCAGACTTCGGGACCACCTCCGCCACGTAGGGCTGGTGGAGGTGGACCGGCTTCTGCTTCGCCTTCTTGAACATCTGGATGTTGAGCACCTCGACGAGCACCGAGAAGCCCATGGCGAAGTAGATGTAGCCCTTGGAGATGTGCTGGCCGAAGCCGTCGGCCACCAGGGACATGCCGATCAGCAGCAGGAAGCTCAGGGCGAGCATCTTGATCGTGGGATGGCGCTCGACGAAGCTGCTGATCGGCCCGGCGGCGAAGAGCATCACTCCCACCGCGATGACCACCGCCGCCATCATGATGGCCAGCTCGTTGGCCATGCCCACGGCGGTGATGACCGAATCCAGGGAAAAGACGATGTCCAGGGCGAGGATCTGGACGATCACGCCCGTGAACGAGGAACCGGCCCGGGCGCTGGCTTCCCCTTCCTCCCCTTCCAACCGGTTGTGGATCTCGTGCGTGGCCTTGGCGAGAAGGAAGATACCGCCCACCAGGAGGATCAGGTCGCGGCCGGAGATCTCCTGGCCGAAGACCGTGAAGAGCGGGTCCGTCAGCCGGGCGATCCAGGCGAGCGAGGCGAGCAGGGCGAGGCGCATGAACATGGCCAGCCCGAGCCCGAGCTTGCGCGCTTTCGCCTGCTGCTCCTGGGGGAGCTTGCCCGCGAGGATGGAGATGAAGATGACGTTGTCGATGCCCAGGACGATCTCGAGCACCGTCAGGGTCAACAGCGCGATCCAGCTCTCGGGGCTGCTCATCCACTCCATCACGCCACCTCTCCAGTAATCGGCCAAAATCGAGATCCCCCGGGTGATCCGGGAGAGGGGCGGATTCTATAGAATCTGCCGGCCATGAGCGACACCACGACCCGCGACATCCGCGTGCAGGTCGCGAGCTTCTACGACGAGGATCGCAGCGCGCCCCAGGAGAGCTACTACTTCTTCGCCTACCAGGTGAGGATCTCGAACGTCGGCGCCCGGACGGCGCAGCTCCTCAGCCGGGAGTGGATCATCACCGACGCCACCGGCTACGAGCAGAGGGTGGAGGGTCCGGGCGTCGTAGGCGAGCAGCCGGTGCTCGGCCCGGGCGAGTCCTTCGAGTACACGAGCTTCTGCCCCCTCTCGACCCCGGTCGGCTCCATGCACGGAACCTACCGCATGGTCCTGGAGGACGGCGAGGCTTTCGATGCGGTGATCGGGCCGTTCGCGCTCGCGGTTCCGCATGCCGTGAACTGAGGGCTCCGTTTTTGCACCCTCCCCGGTCATGCCTGCCGCGAAGCCCAAGAAAGCGCCCCCAAAAACAACCGCTGCCGCCCTCCCCGCCGAGGCCCTGGAAGGCGACTTCCCTGAAATCGACCTGCCCATAAAGCCACCCTACCCGCCCTGGGAAGCCGAATCGGAGGGGAAGATCCCTCCGGAGCCCGGCTGGCTCTACGAGCCCAAGTGGGACGGCTTCCGCTGCCTGGCGTTCCGCAAGGGGGACCAGGTGCTCCTCCAATCCAAGGCGGGCCAGCCCCTCGGCCGCTACTTCCCGGAGCTGGTGGAGGCGCTCGGCAAGCTGCCGCTCAAGACCTTCGTGGTGGACGGCGAGATCATCATCCCTGACTCGTTCGACGCCCTGCTGCAGCGCATTCACCCTGCGGAGAGCCGTATCCGCAAGCTCGCCAAGGAAACCCCGGCGAGCCTCTACGTCTTCGACCTCCTGGTGGACGTTCGCGGGAAGTCGTTGGTTGAGCTGCCCATGAAAGAACGGCGCGAGCAGTTGGAAGCGTTCTTCGGCAAGGTTCCTGAGGGCGGCCAGATGGTGCTCTCCCCCGCCACTCCGAAGCTCAAAGAGGCCGAGAAGTGGATCGGCGGCGAGGGTCTGGACGGGGTCGTGGCCAAGCCACTGGACTCCCCCTACCTCTCGGGCGAGCGCGGCGGCATGGTCAAGATCAAGCGACAGCGCACGGCCGACTGCGTGGTCGGAGGCTTCCGCTGGGCCCAGAAGGGTGGACAGGTGGGCTCGCTGCTCCTCGGCCTCTACAACGACGCCGGTCAGCTCGACCTCGTGGGCTTCTCGTCGAGCTTCTCCGCCGAGGAGAAAAAGGAGCTGGAGCCGGTCCTGGAGCCCCACCGCGGAGGCAGCGGCTTCACCGGCAAGGCGCCGGGAGGGCCGAGCCGCTGGTCCCAGGGGCGTTCGACGGAATGGGAGCCTCTCGATCCGGTCCTGGTCTGCGAAGTGCGCTACGACCACTTCTCCGGCGGACGCTTCCGCCACGGCACCAAGTTCCTCCGCTGGCGGCCGGACAAGAAGCCCGAGGCGTGTACGTTCGCGCAGGTCCGGAAGCCTGGGGTTAAAACCCCAGGCTAGAAGGGTACAGCCCCGTCCCGGGGCTGACCTTCGGCCGCCCCCGGAGGGGGCGATACTTTTCTAGCCTGGGGTTTCAACCCCAGGCGGCGGGCTACCGCTCGGGCAAGCCCTACCGCCGCGGGTTGATCCGCAGCTCGGGCTCCGGCTTCGGCGGGTCGAAATCCATCCGCAGCTCCTCGTCGGGCGTCCGCCAGGTCCGGACCAGGGCCATCAGGTCCGCCGTGGCTTTCAGGGCCTGCGCCTTCCAGGCCTGGGTCCTGCGGTAGGGCCTCTGCTTCACGTCGCGGTCCGCCAGGAACTGGCCGAAGCCCTGGGAGTAGATCTCCTCCACCCTGTCCAGCCTGCCCTGGAGCTGGGAGACGGCGGTCAGATAGCGCGTCCAGCGGTGGCCGTCCCAGTCGATGGTTTGCAGGGCCTGACCGGCCGCAAGGCCGCGCTTCGTCAGCACCTCGACCCGCTCGGGCGGCATCGCCAGGTTCATCCCGCCTTCGTCCTCGGTCAGATGGACGTGCACTACCCGGTCACGGTAGCCGGGGAGGCGCATCTGGGTGTTGTCCACCCAGTTCTGCATCGTATTGACGATGGTCCCGAGGAAGGAGAAGAGACCGTCGATGTTCGTCCAGGTCGGGCGGATCCCCTGGACGGCCGCCGTCGGGAAGCGGACGTTCTTGCTCTCGTCGTGCGGGTCCTTGGGATGATCCGGGTGGAACGGCCGCAGGTTGATCCCGAACGTCGGCCGTGAAGGCAGCAGCCCGTCGAAGAAGTGCACCGGAAAGTTGCTGCCGATGCCGCCATCCGAAAACCAGCAGCGGCCCAGCTCCGGGGCCTTCCCCGCCTTCTTGAGCTCCTGGTTCCTCGTCAGCGTCCAATCGATGGCATAGAGCGGGATGGCGCTGATGAGCACCGGGAAGCTCAGGCTCATCCGGGCAGCCACCACCACCGGCAGATCGGCCGGGGCGGGAAGCGGACGGTACGGCGTCTGGGTCACGATCCGCTGGATGAATTCCTTCTGGTCCTCGTCGTCCTCCTCCGGCTCGAAGGGATGCCTCACCATCCATTCCACGATCTCCCCGGGGAAGAAGCTCTCCAGCTCTCCGGGATGGAAGAAGAACTCGCGGCTGGAGAACGGGAGGCTGACGGGCGAGCCGTGGGTGAGGTTGGTGGTCATCACCTCCAGGTTGATCTGCCGGCCCTGGAGGTCACCGAAGGTGAGCGGGCCGCCGGTCTTTCCAGACATCTCGTTCAGGAGACCAGCCATCCAGGGCGTCAAAGCCGGCTCCCGGGAGCGCAGATGCGACGGCATGCCGTTGCACATGCCGAAGGCGTTTGCCCGGATGGCTCTGACCGCCCGCCACACGAACGCGACCCCGGCCACGAGGAACCCCCAGAAGAGCACGGCGATCACTCGCAGGGGCATGGCGCGGGACTTGATGAGCTGGCCATGCGACGGAAAGTCCGCCACCAGCCAGAAGAGGCCCAGCCCGAGCAGCGCGCCGAGCAGGAATGCGAGCGGGTGGAAGCGGATCAGGTTCCACAGGGTCAGCAGCGTCTTCCTGAACTTCCCGCCCGGGGAGATCCAGACCAGGAGGGTGTTGAAGGCCGGCCGGGCCTTCGGCGACGGCTGGAAGAGCGCCGTGAGCTTCTGCGCGAGGAAGCCCGGAAGCTCCGCCAGCTTCGGGAATCCGCCCTGGGGATTGTCCCTCCCGTACTCCGCCGCCGCGGCCAGGGCCGCGGCGATCGCTCCCGCCGAAGTGCCGCCGATGTTCCGCAGCCGGTAGGTCTTCGCCAGCTCTACGACCGCCAGGGGATAGACCACCCCGCTGGTGATCCCGCCCTTCATGATGACGTCGCACTCCTGGGTGGGATGAGAGAAAGCGGACGGCTGCATGAGCACCTCCTCGGGAGAGTGCCGGGAGCTTACCAGAGGGGCCGCGTTGACAGCCCCCGGCGCGCGGAGTAAAGTGCGCCCGGCCATAAACATCTCATTTGAGAGGGCTCCGATGAACGCGAACCCACCGCCTCGCCATCAGCCTTTCGTACCCGAAAACGTCTCGATGACGGAGTTCACGATGCGCGCCGTGATCCCCGGCCTCATCATGACGCTCGTGCTCGGAGCCGCCAACGCCTACCTGGGCCTGCGCGCCGGGGTGACGATCGCCGCGACCTATCCGGCCGCGGTGATCAGCATGGCGGTCATCCGCGCGTTCAAGGGATCCATCCTCGAAGAGAACATCGCGCGGACGGCAGGCTCCATCGGCGAGTCCGTGGCGGCCGGCGCGATCTTCACGCTGCCGGCCTTCGTCATCGCCGGCGTGTGGCCGTCCTTCGCCCCGGAAGACGCGTACTGGAAATCCACGGCCCTGATGCTGGTCGGGAGCGTTCTCGGCGTCCTCTTCGTCTCGCTCGTTCGCCGCGTCATGGTCGAGGACCGCGAGCTGCCGTTCCCCGAATCGGTGGCCGCCTCGGAGATCCACAAGGCCGGGCAGCGCGGCGCCAGCGCGGCCAAGTTCCTCTTCTACAGCATGGGTTTCGGCGGCCTGATCTACATCCTCGGTGTCCTCAAGCTGTTCGCGCCGGACAAGGACCTCCTGATCAGGGTGGGCTCCCTCGCCGGGCTGAGCCGGATCCGCCTGGGAGCCGCCGCCGACGCTCCCGCGCTGGCCACGGGCGGCGTCACCACCTTCGCGGCGCCCACCGTGAGCCCGGCCTACCTCGGAGTCGGCTACATCATCGGTCCCGAGCTCGCGGCGCTCAATTTTTCGGGCGGCGTCCTCGCCTGGGGCTTCATGGTCCCGCTCCTCATGTTCCTCCTCGGCCCTCAGATCCAGGCCTTCCTCCCCCCGGGCACGGACGTCCAGAACCCCGAGAGCTGGGCCGCCCAGGTCGGCCTCGTCTGGCGCTTCATCGTGCGGCCCATCGCCGTCGGCGGCATGCTCGTCGGCGCGGCGTTCACGCTCTACAAGATGCGGAAGAACCTGTTCGGGGGGCTCGCAAAGGCCTTCGCCGAGCTCAAGGGCAAGGCGCAGCACGACGAGACGATCGGACGGACCGAGCGCTACATGAGCTCGCGCACGGTCTTCGCGCTCATCGCCGTCGTCTTCATCCTGATGGTCCTCCTCTACATGTACATGTCGGGCCTCGTGATGGGAGCCATCGTGGCCGGCGTCGTGATGCTCATCGCGGGCTTCTTCTTCGCCACCGTCTCCGGCTACCTCGTCGGCCTGATCGGCTCCTCGAACAACCCGATCTCCGGCCTCACACTCTCGACTCTCATCATCGCCGCCCTGCTGATGGTCTCGCTCGGCGTGTCCGGGGCGAGCGGAGTGGTGGCGGTCCTCGGAGTGGCGGCCGTCGTCTGCGTCTCTTCGGCGGTGGCCGGCGAGCTGCTCCAGGATTTCAAGGTCGGCTACATCCTCGGCGGCACGCCGCGCACCATTCAGATCGTCGAGCTGGTCGCGGTGGTGTGCGCGAGCCTCGTCATGTACTTCCCGGTGATGGTCCTCCACGTCGGCAACATCAAGGCCGGAGGAATCGGCTTTGGCGACCCCCAGCTCCCCGCGCCGCAAGCCGGGTTGATGGCGTCGCTCGCCCAGGGGATCGTGGGCGGGAACATGCCCTGGGCTCTCGTGGTGGTCGGCATCTTCATGGGGATCGCGATGATCCTGTTCAAGGTGCGCAGCCCCATGCTCGTGGCCGTCGGCATGTACCTGCCGCTCGCCACGACCTTCGCGATCTTCGTCGGCGGCATGATCCGCGGGCTGACCGACATGATGCGCGAGCGCAGGGGCTTCAACGAGGCCCAGAAGGCGCGCGTGGAAAACGTCGGCGTGCTGGTGGCCTCGGGCCTGATCGCCGGCGAGGCGCTCATGGGACTGTTGACCGCCACCTTCAACTTCTTCGAATGGCCGATCCCCGAGATCTTCGCGACTCCCTCCTACATCTTCGGGCTTGTGGTGATGGCGATCATCGCCTACATCCTGATCCGCATCCCCCTGGCCAACGCCGGCAGCCCGGATGAGCCGGCGCCTCCGGTCGCGATGATGTAGCCCCTCTGGCCGGCGGAGCGGTATGCTCTGCCGGCCATGATTAAGACTCCCCCCAAGCCGGCTCAAGAGCTACCGGACATCGTCGGCCCCGCCCCGGAAGATCCCACCCCCCCGGGAACCGTTGCCGTTCCGCGCCCGTTCATCCCCGACCAGGTCAAGCTGCGCGAGCTGACCTTCGTCCCCCTGCTCGTGGGGAGCGTCCTCGGCGCGATCTTCGGCGCTTCGTCGCTCTACCTGACCCTCAAGGTCGGCCTGACCGTCAGCGCCTCGATCCCGGTGGCGGTCATCTCCGTCACCCTGTTC
>DATLNC010000273.1:0-7564 GCA_035536935.1 Thermoanaerobaculia bacterium | reverse complement strand
GGGCTGTACTTTTCTAGCCTGGGGTTTCAACCCCAGGCGGCCTCGGCGACCTTCACAACCACCCCTTCTGCCGGGCGATCCGCGCCGCCTCGACGCGGTTTTCGGCTCCGAGCTTGCTCATGGCCTCGGAGAGGTAGTTGCGGACCGTGCCCTCGGAGAGATGGAGCTCGGCGGCGATGCGGGCTCCGGTGTGGCCTTCGGCGGCCAGGCGGAGCACCTGGCGCTCGCGGTCGGTCAGGGGGTCGGCTTCGTCCCAGGCTGCCGCCGCCAGCTCGGGATCGATCGACCGGAGCCCGGCGTGGACCCGGCGGACCGCCTCGGCGAGATGAGCGGCCGGGGAATCCTTCAGGAGATAACCGGCGGCCCCGGAGTCCAGCGCCCGGCGGAGATAGCCGCTCCGGGCGAAGGTGGTCAGGATCACCACCCGCGCCGGGCTCCCCCGCCGCTTGAGTTCCGCGGCCAGCTCCAGGCCGGTCATGCGGGGCATCTCGATGTCGGTGAGCACCACGTCCGGCCGGACCCGGCCGGCGAGGTCCAGGGCCTCCCGGCCGTCCCTGGCCTGGCCCACGACGTCGATGTCCGGCTCCAGCTCCAGGAGAGCCGCGAGCGCGCCGAGCACCATGCCCTGGTCCTCGGCGATGAGCACCCGGATCATGCCTGCCCCTCTCGGAGAAAGGGGAGAACAGGAGCTTCGCGCAACGGCAGGGCCACAATCAGGACGGTCCCGTCATCTCCCCGGCGCTCCATCCTGCCGCCGAGCCCCTCGACGCGCTCCCGCATGGAAGAGAGGCCGATCCCGAAGGGGGCCGCGCCGCCCCGGCCGTCGTCCCGGACTTCCAGGATGACCTCGCCGTTCTCTTCTTTGAGAGTGATCCGGCACGTCTGCGCCCCGGAGTGGCGGAGGACGTTGGTCACCGCCTCCTTGAGCGCCAGGGCGAGCACCGTCTCCCGGGCCGGTCCCGGCTCGACCGGCTGGGCGAAGTACTCCAGCTTCACCCCCGACGATTCCAGGGCCAGCCCTGCCCGGGCGAGCTCCGCCGGCAGCCCCTCGGAGCGGTAGCCGGCGATGGCGGTCCGCACCTCCCGCAGCGCCTCGCGGGAGATCCGCTCCACCTCCCGGATCTCGCGGCCAGCGCGCTCCGGGTCGCGCTCCACGAGCTTGCCCGCCAGCTCGGACTTGAGCGTGATGAGGGAGAGCGTATGCCCGAGGACGTCGTGCAGGTCGCGGGCGATCCGCTCCCGCTCGGCCGTCTTCGCCAGCCGCTCGACTTCGTTCTGGGAGAGCCGCAGCCGGGCATTGGCGCGGGAGACCTCGGCCTGATGGATGTTGACCCCGCCGATGATCAGCGAGAAGACGGCCGCCGGTGCCCAGGCCCAGGGCCGGAGGCCGAGCATCCAGACCTCCAGGCCGAGGATCACCAGGAGGACCCCGAGGCAGATCATGGCGAACCGCGGCTTCCCGGCATACCCGAGAAACGCGGCGGCATAGATGAAGAAGCAGCTCGCCCCGAAATTGAACGGAATGTACACGATCCCGAGGAGCAGGATGCCGCCGACGGTCCAGAGGACCCGCGGACCCTTGAGCCAGTACCCGGTGAAATAGAGGACCAGGAAGGCGAGCGCGCCGGCGGCCGTCAGCGCCCAGTCCCGGGGAGTCGGCCTCCCCAGGACCGGAGCGAGCAGGAAGAATCCGAGGTAGACCAGCCAGACGTAGGGGAGCCAGCTGCCCTCGGTAGTCCTGGGGAGGAGCCTCATGCCCATACCTTACCCGAACGTCTTGCCTTCGTCCCGGCGGTAACCGACCCAGGCGATCAGGAGCGAAACCGCGGCGAACACCGCGAGCGCCCCGGCGCTCTCCACCCAGGAGAACCGTCCCTGGTCCGCCCCCATCACGGCCAGGGCGAGCTGGGAGAAGTGGTAGGACGGCAGCCAGGGCGCCAGCGCCTGGAAGAACCTGGGCAACGCCTGGATGGGAACCCACATCCCCGAGGCGAACGCCAGGGGGAGATAGAGCACGTTGACGACGGCCGGGGCCGAGTTGGGACCGGCCCAGGAGGCGATGGCGAGGCCGAACGCACCGAACGGCACGGCCCCGGCGATCAGGAGCCCGGCGAGGGCTGCCCACTGGCCCGCCGGCATGTGCACCTTGCCGACCGTGGCACCGAGGGTGAACAGGGCAGCCGTCAGGACCATCGCGAACAGCAGCACCATGGCGAGCTTGCCGGCGAAGTAGGCCGGGGTCGGCATGGGGGTGGCCCGCTTGAACAGCAGCCATCCCTGCCCGCGCTCCACCGCCACCCCCACTCCGAAGCCGAAGAGCGCGACGCCCATCACTCCGAAGGCGCCGTAGGTGGCGAGGAGGTAGGCGGCCATGGAGACCGGCCCGGCCGAGCGCCCGCCCATGGCCACTCCGAAGAGCAGGTAGAACATGATCGGGAACGCCAGGGTGGGGATGGCGTACATCGGCAGCCGCATCATCTTGAAGAGCTCGTACTTCGCCTCCAGGGCGTAGATGCGCCACATATTTCTTTCTCTGGCCAGACTGGTATTGAGGGTCGTCATGCCGCCACCTCCTTGGGATCGTCGGAATTGGTCAGGGCGAGGAAGGCCTCCTCGAGGTCCGCGCCGCGCACTTCGAGGCCGGAGAGGGACCGGTCGCGGCTCATCAGCTCGCGCAGGACGCGCTCGGCCTCGGCCGCGAACAGCTCGGTGATCTCGCCGTCGCACCGCGCGTTGCGCACGCCGGGCAGGGCGGCCACGTCGGCCAGGGGGATGCTCGTGTGGCAGCGGATCTTGCGTCCGGCAGCCCGGGCCTTGATCTCGGAAGGCGTCCCCTCGGCCACGATCCGCCCGCGGCGGATGAGGACGATGCGATCCGCCAGGGCGTCCGCCTCCTCCAGGTAGTGGGTGGTGAGCAGGACCGACCGGCCCTCGCGGGCCTTGCCCTGGATCACGGCCCAGAGGGCGCGCCGCGCCTCGACGTCGAGGCCCACCGTGGGCTCGTCGAGGAACAGCAGGTCCGGGTTTCCGCACAGGGCGAGGGCGAAGAGAAGCCGTTGCTTCTGGCCGCCCGAGAGCTTGCCGAAGAGGCGCTCCTCGACGCCGCCGAGGCCGGCCAGGGCGAGGCTTTCGTGCCGCGGCAGAGGCCTGGGATAGTAGCTGGAGATCAGGTCGACGTGCTCGCGCACCTTCAGGGTCTCGGGCACCTTGGAGATCTGGAGCATGGCCCCGATCCGCACCCGCGCCTCGGCGCTCCGGGGATCGAGGCCGAAGAGCGTGGCGGTGCCCGCGTTGGAGCGCAGCAGACCGATCAGGAGCTGGACGGCAGTCGTCTTACCCGCGCCGTTGGGACCGAGCAGCGCGACCACCTCGCCGGGCCGGACCTGGAAATCGACACCGTCCAGGGCCGTGACCGAGCCGTACCGTTTCACCGCCTGCCGCAGCTCTGCGATGGGCCGGTCGTCGTCGAATGGATGGTTTCTTGTCATGGTTGTTCCTCCTTGCATGGGCATTCTGGGAGAGCCGGCCGGCCGGGCCCAGGGAGGGATGTCAGGAGTTGGGGGTGACAGATGTCAGGTGCCTGGGGTTGAAACCCTAGGCTAGAAGAGTATCGCCCCCTCCGGAGGCGAGCTTCTGGAAGCATCTGTGACGAGGCGCAGCCGCTGCGCCTCAGCCCCCGGAGGAGGCTGTACTTTTCTAGCCTGGGGTTTCAACCCCAGGCGGGCCGACGCCTCGGGATAGACTCTGCGCGCCATGGCTGAGAGTACCGAGCCGACCTTCCCCGACCTGCGCGCCTTTCTCGACCGCCTCCGCCGCGAGGACGACCTCGCCGTGATCGAGGCCCCGGTCGATGCCCGGCTGGAGGTCGCGGAAATTCACCGGCGGGTCATTGCGGCGGGCGGGCCGGCCCTGCTCTTCACGAACGTCAAGGACGCGGACTTCCCGCTCGTCACGAACCTCTTCGGCACGGGGAGACGGGCCGAGCTTGCCTTCGGCGCGAGGCCGTTGCGACTGATCCGGCGGCTGGTCGAGCTGGCCGAAACGCTGCTTCCGCCCACGCCGGGCAAGCTCTGGGGCGCTCGCGACCTCGCGGGCGAGGCGCTGCGGATCGGGCTTTCGAAACGGAGTGGCGGGCCGGTGACCGAGATCGTCACGGACAATGTCCGCCTCGACCGGCTGCCCGTCCTCACCACATGGCCCGAGGACGGCGGCCCTTTCATCACCCTGCCGCTGGTCTACACGGAGCACCCGGACGGCAAGGGGCACAACCTGGGGATGTACCGCCTCCACGTGCACGACCAGCGGACGACCGGCATGCATTGGCAGATCGGCAAAGGGGGCGGCTTTCACTATGCCATCGCCGAAGAGCGCGGGGAGGACCTCCCCGTGACCGTCTTCCTCGGCGGCCCCCCCGCGCTGATCCTGGCCGCCATCGCGCCGCTGCCGGAGAACGTGCCCGAGCTGATGCTCGCCTCGCTGATCGCCGGCGAGCGGCTGCGCCGGGTCGATCCCCCTCCGGCGGGAAGACACCCCTTGGTAGCGGGAGCCGAGTTCGCCCTGATCGGCCGGGTGCCGCCTCGCGAGCGGCGGCCGGAGGGTCCGTTCGGCGACCACTACGGCTATTACTCCCTTCAACACGACTATCCGGTCTTCCACGTGGACCGGATGGCCCGGCGCCGGGATGCGATCTTTCCGGCCACGGTCGTAGGCAAGCCGCGGCAGGAGGACTTTTTCATCGGCGACCTCCTCCAGGACCTGCTCTCGCCGCTCTTCCCGCTGGTCATGCCCGGCGTGCAGGCCCTCTGGTCCTACGGCGAGACGGGCTATCACTCGCTGGCCGGAGCCGTGGTCCGGGAGCGTTACAAGCGGGAGGCCATGGCCTCGGCCTTCCGCATCCTGGGCGAGGGGCAGCTCTCGCTGACCAAGTTCCTCCTGGTCACCGATCAGCCGGTCGATTTGAAAGATTTTCCGGCAACGCTCGCCCACATCCTGGAGCGCACCCATCCCGAGACCGATCTCTACGTTTTCTCAAACCTTTCGATGGACACTCTCGACTACACCGGTCCAGCCGTGAACGAGGGCTCGAAAGGAGTCTGGCTCGGGCTCGGAGATCCGGTGAGAGAGCTGCCGCGCGAGTTTTCCGGAGAGGTTCCGCCGGGGATCACGGACGTGCGCGTCTTCTGTCCCGGCTGCCTGGTGATCGGCGGCCCTTCCTTCTCGGACGAGCCCGGCGCCGCCGCCCGGATCGTCCGGCACTCCGCTTTCGCAAACTGGCCGCTGCTGGTCCTGACGGATGAGCCCCGGCGAGCCGCGGCAAGCCCGATGAACTTCCTCTGGACCACCTTCACCCGCTTCGAGCCCGCGGCCGACCTTCATGCGTCCGCGGCGAGCGTGGTGAGGAACCACCTCTCCTACAAGCCGCCGATTCTGATCGACGCCCGTCTCAAGCCCGGTTTCCCCGGTGAGCTCTTCTGCGACGAGGAGACGGCGGCGACTGTCTCCCGCCGGTGGAGTGAGTACTTCCCGGATGGGAAGGTGGAGATGGGGGATTCGGGGCTTGGGCACCTGACGCCGTAAACTACACGTGTAGTAGAATTCGGCTCCGGGAGGAGCCCACATGGATGAACAGCAACTGCTGAAGAGGATCACAGTGGATCCTGCCATCTTCAGTGGAAAACCCATCATTCGGGGACGGCGGCTCGCCGTGGAGCATGTACTGGGGATGTTGGCAGCGGGGGATTCGCCGGAAGTCATTTTGCAGGGGTACTCCTGGCTTGAGAAAGAGGACATCCAGGCCTGCCTTGTCTACGCCCGGAGATTGGTGGGCCATGAGCGGGTCGAGCCTCTTCTCGTAGCCTAGAGCCGATGAGGCTCCTGCTCGACAGCTGCATGTGGGGAGGCGCCCGCGCGGAGCTCGAAGCCGGGGGGCATGACGTCGTGGCAGCCGCGGACTGGGACAAAGACCCCGGCGACGAAGAGATCCTGGCTCAGGCGTTCCGCGAGAAAAGAATCCTGATCACACTGGACAAGGACTTTGGCGAGCTGGCTATTGTCCATGGAAGCCCGCATTCCGGAATCTTGAGGCTCGTCAACTTCTCGGCTCTTCGGCAAGCTTCCGTCTGCCTGGAAGTTCTCCGCCAACATGGAGAGAGCCTCGCGGCAGGCGCCATCCTCACTGCGGAACCAGGACGCCTGCGAGTCCGGCCTCCGGATCAAGGAGAATTCCAGTGATCGAGCCCGCCGCCACCCGTATGCCGCTGGAATCCGGAGCCACCGCGAAGCTCCGCCGCCGGATGCTCAATCCTTTCCTGATGCGTGGCTTCTTCCTGACGAAGCTGCCGCTGGCCCTGTTCGCGGGACTGCGCCTCCGGGAGCTGACCGAGGAGCGTTGCGTCGCCACGGTGCCCTATGGCTGGCGATCGACCAACCCCTTCCGCTCGACCTACTTCGCGGCGCTCAGCATGGCGGCCGAGCTGTCCACCGGAGCGCTCGCCATGGCAGCCGTCGAGAGCGCTCCGAGGCCGGTGGCCATGCTCATCACCGGCCTGACCGCGAGCTTCGAAAAGAAGGCTGCCGGCCTTACCACTTTCACCTGTACGGAAGGTCCCAGGCTCTTCGGGGCCGTGGCCCAGACGATCGCGACGGGCGAGCCCGTGGCCGTCGAGGTGCAGACTGTGGGCACATCCGCCGACGGCGTCGTAGTGGCCCGCTTCACGTTCACCTGGTCGTTCAAGGTCCGTAAGTGAAGATCGCCCTCGCGCAGCTTTCGGCCGGGCCGGATCGGTCCGCCAACCTGGCCCGCGCTCTGGAGACGATGACCGCGGCGAAGCGGGCCGGGGCGGAATTGATCGTATTTCCCGAAGTCATCCTCGACCGCTTCTTTCCCCAGGTGCCGGGCGACCGCGAGGCGCTGAAGCTGGCCGAGCCGATCCCTGGCCCCACTTCCGACGCCGTATCGGCGAAGGCGCGGGAGCTCGGACTGGTCACCGTCTTCAACCTCTACGAGCTTTCCCAGGGGCATCGCTTCGACAGCTCGCCGGTCTTCGATGCCGACGGCACCCTCCTCGGCATCACGCGAATGGTTCACATTACGGACTATGAAGGGTTCCACGAGCAGGACTATTACCATCCCGGGGACAAGGGCGTGCCCGTCTACGAGACGCGGGTTGGAAAGGTGGGCGTGGCGATCTGCTACGACCGGCACTATCCCGAGGTCATGCGCGCCCTGGGCGTGGCCGGAGCCGAGCTGGTGGTGATTCCCCAGGCGGGGACGGTCGGCGAGTGGCCCGAGGGGCTCTACGAGGCCGAGGTCCGGACGGCCGCGTTCCAGAACGGCTACTTCACCGCCCTGTCGAACCGCGTCGGGATCGAAGGAAAGCTCCACTTCTCCGGCGAGTCCTTCGTGGTGGACCCGGAGGGCCGGGTGGTCGCCAGGGGCAGGAGCCTGGAGGAGGATCTGGTCCTCGCGGACGTCGATCTCTCCCTGTGCTCTACCTCCACGGCCCGCAAGCTCTTCTGGCGAAACCGGCGGCCGGAGCTGTACAAGAACTGGCTGTAGGCCCCC
>DATLNC010000272.1:0-26112 GCA_035536935.1 Thermoanaerobaculia bacterium | reverse complement strand
GCCCCGGCGGTTCCAGGAGCCCCGCAGGCCATCCCCCCGGTCGGGCACGAGCAGGCTGTCGTGGACGCCGTCCTCCACCTTGCCATGGGCGATGGCCAGGTAGCGCCGGGTGACCGTGTGCTCCGCGAGCTGCTCCTGGAGATGGCGCTGCGCGTGGATGCTGCGGGCGAAGACGACCAGGCCCGAGGTCTCCTTGTCCAGGCGCTGGACCGCCCGCAGTGTGGGGTTGGGCGTCAGGCTCCGCGCCGCCTCGATCCGGCGGATCGCCACGCGGGCGAGGGCGAGGAGCGTGTCGCGGTCCTGGCGCTCGAACGGGACGGTGAGGATGCCGGCGGGCTTGCGCACCACGGCGACGTCGGGATCCAGGTGGATCACCAGCTCGGAGGAGGCGCTCCGAGCCGCGCCGCTCCGGATTTCGACCCGCTCGCCTCCTGCCAGCCGGAGCGCCGGATCGACCGCGGCCGAGCCGTTCACCCAGACCCGTCCGCCGCGGCACAGCTCGCGGGCCTGGCTCCAGGACATCCCCAGGCTCAGCTCGCGCACCAGGGCCGCGACCGTCAGGCCAGCCTGCTCACTAGTTACGGTGTGGTCTTCGTCCGGCACTGTAGTAGGTTATCCCGTCACGGACCGCAATCGATGACCTCCCCCAGCGCCCCAACTCTGAAGACGGAGATCCTGGCCGCCGCGCGGCTGGCCGCTCCCGTGGCATTCGTGCAGCTCGGGTCGATGCTCATGGGCGTCGTCGACACGATCATGCTCGGCCATCTCTCGGCTCAGGCGCTGGCGGCCGGCGCGCTGGGCCACATCGCCACGATCGTCTTCCTGATGACGGGCGTGGGAATCCTCACGGCGCTCGATCCCCTGGTCGCACAGGCCCACGGCGCCGGCGACACCCGTGCCATCTCCGCGCACATGCAGCGCGGGATCGTCCTCGCCCTGGCCCTGGCCGTGCCCCTGGCGTTCGTCTTCTGGGACAGCCGCGAGCTGCTTCGCCTGCTGGGCCAGCCCGGCGCGATCCTCGACGATGCCGCGGCGTATGCGCGCGCCACCCTCTGGGGAACACCGGCCTTCTTCCTGTTCTTCGCCTTCCGCCAGCCGCTCCAGGCCATGCACGTGGTACGCCCCGCGGCCGTGGCGATGGTGATCGGCAACCTGGTCAACGTGGCGGGTAACTGGATCCTCATCTTCGGCCACCTCGGAGCCCCGGCCCTGGGCCCGGCGGGATCGGCCTACGCGACCTCCCTCAGCCGCTGGACGATGCTCTTCTACCTCGTCTATGCGTCGCGCCGGACCCTCGCCCGATATTGGAACGGCTTCACGGCCGAAGCCGTGTCCGTGCGGCGCCACCTCCGGCTGCTCCGGATCGGCCTCCCGATCGGCGCGCTCAATGCGATCGAGCTCGGTCTTTTTGTCGGCGTCGCGCTGCTGATGGGGAGGATGGGCGTCGAAGCGCTCGGCGGGCACCAGATCGCCATCAACCTGGCCAGCCTCTCCTTCATGGTGCCGCTGGGGATCTCCGGCGCCGCCGCGGCCCGGGTGGGCAACGCGATCGGGAGGGAGGACATGCCCGGCGCCCGGAGATCAGCCGCCGCCTGCCTGATCCTGGGCATGGCCGTCATGGTCTTCTTCGCCCTGCTCTACGGTCTTCTGCCCGCTCCGCTCGCCCGGCTCTACACGAGCGACCCCGCCGTGATCGCGATGGCCGCGACGCTGCTGCCCATCGCCGCGGTGTTCCAGGTGCTCGACGGCGCCCAGGTCGTGGCTGCCGGAGTGCTGCGCGGCGCCGCCGACACGACCTTTCCCGCCGTGATGGCGATCCTCGGCTTCTGGGGGATCGGCTTCCCCTTCTCCTGGTATCTCGGCTTCCGCGCCGGATGGGGTCCGGTCGGCCTCTGGTGGGGGTTCACCGCCGGCCTGGGCGCGGTCATGCTCCTCTACGGGCTGCGGATCTTCCTGCGTTTCCGTGGCCACATCGCACGGGAAACCGGGTAGCCCCACCTCGCTGGCCGCAATATTGCACTCCATTCTTGATTGCGCCCTGAGATGGTTCAAGGCGGTTGTAACGGAGGTGAGGAGAATGAAGAAGTTGGCGGTTTTTCTTCTGATGCTGGGGCTCTTGTCCTTCGTGGCCGTTCCGGTCACCGCACAGGACACGGGCACCACGACTGGCACGACGTACGAAGATCGGGACGACGACGGTCCGGATATGGGCTGGCTCGGGCTTCTCGGGCTTGCAGGCCTCCTCGGGCTGAAGAAGCGCACCCCCGAAGTCCATCGTGACACGGCCGCACGGACGACGACGGCTACCCGCTAGTTACCCCTGGTAACCTCTGGTAAGGGGGGGCGGGATGCGCCCCCTTTTCCTTTTTTCGGATCAACCCCTCTCCCGCGCCAGAACCCGCTCGTACCACGCGAGGAAGGGCTGGGCAGTAATGCCGTGGCCCAGGATGCTGATCGTCACGACCGAGATGGTCAGGCTGCTGAGCTCCGCGGCGGCGCGGCCGGATACAGCGTGGTTGAGAGCGTAGCTCAGGTAGTAGAGGCTGCCGATCCCGCGGATGCCGAACCATCCCATGAGCCAGCGCTGCGCCCATGAAATCGGCGCTCCCGCGAGCAACAGCAGGGCCGCGAGGGGACGGAGCACGATCATCAACATCAGCGCGAGAGGCACGGCGCGGGCATCCCAGTGGCCGGCGAGGCTCACCCCTACCAGCACGACCAGCAGGATCTCGAGCAGGCGCTCGACCGTATTCCCGAAGGAGAGCGTCTCGGCGACCAGCGCGCCGGCAGCCACCGCCGGCTCCCCCAGAGCCTCGGCGGCGACGTTGGCCGAGACCAGATCCTCGGCAGGGGGATGCGGAGGGGCTCCCTCCACCTCGTCTGAGGGTTCAGGAGCCTCGGGATGGGGGTTCTCCTTCACCACCTTCAGCTCGGCGCTCCGCAGCCCCACGCCCGCGGCGAAGACCGCGAGAAAACCCCAGGCGCCGACAACTTCCGCTCCCACGTAGGACAGGGCGATCAGAGCCAGCGCCAGGAAGTCGCTGGGGGCGGAGGTGTCGCGATGGCGGCTGCGCAGCCAGACCGCCAGGCGTCCTACGCTCTTGCCGAGCAGATGCCCGAGGAGGAGCGCGGCCGGAACAGCCCATAGCAGCCTGTGCAGCGCCCAACCTCCGATCCAGCCTCCGGCCCCCCCGTGCTCGGCCCAGAGGAGGCCGAAGATCACGAACGGGAAAGCCATCCCGTCGTTCAGGCCGGCCTCGCCCGAGAGGCCGTACCGCATGCGGTCATGGTCGGCTGCGTTGCTGACAGACACGGTGCTGGCCAGCACCGGATCCGTCGGCGCCAGGAGCGCACCGAGGAGAAGCGCGCTCGCAATGTCCAGGCCCAGGAAGAACCGGGCCATCAATGCCACGCCCGCAATGCAGGCCAGCATGACAGGCCCCATCAGGAGGTAGGCGGCGGTCCAGGCAGGATTCCGCCAGTGCAGGCGCAGCTTCAGACCGCCGACGAACAGCGACACGATCACCGCGAGCTCGGTCAGCCGCTCGAGCCAGGGCGTCGATTCTTTCAGGTCGACCCGCAGCAAGCCGAGCCCGAGCGGCCCGAAGGCGATGCCCAGAAGCAGGTAGAGGACCGCCGTCGATACCGGCAGACGCCGCAGATACGCCGATGACAGGGCGACCAGGAGCAACAAGCCGCCGACGACGGCCATCCATCCGAGAAAGCTCATCCACTCATCGGAACAGCGGCGAAATGAGCAGGTAGCAGGCCGCGGACACGGCAGCGGCGATGGGGATCGTCAACACCCAGGCCCAGACGATGCGGCCGGCGACGCCCCACTTCACCGCCGAGAGCCGCTTGGTCGCGCCCACGCCGATGATGGCGCCGGTGATCGTGTGCGTCGTGGAGACCGGAATGCCGCCCAGTGTCGCTCCCACCAGGGTGATCGCGCCCGCGGTCTCGGCGCAGAAGCCTCCGAAGGGCTGCAGCTTCGTGATCCCCGTGCCCATGGTCTTCACGATGCGCCAGCCTCCGAACATGGTTCCGAAGGCGATGGCCGCGTGGCTGATCAGGATCACCCAGAGGGGCACGGCGAACTCCTTCAGGTACCCCGACGCCACCAGGAGGCCGGTGATGATGCCCATGGTCTTCTGCGCGTCGTTGCCGCCGTGGCCCAGGCTGTACAGGCCCGCCGACACGAGTTGCAGCCGGCGGAAGAGCCGGTCCAGGCGCGACGGGTGCCAGCGCCGGAAGATCCAGGTCACCGCTACCATCAGGAAGAACCCCAGCAACATGCCGATGGTCGGAGCGAGCACGATGAAGATCAGCGTCTTGGTCCAGCCCGACCAGAGGATCGACCCCATGCCGGCCTTGGCGACGGCGGCACCGGCATAGCCGCCGATCAGCGCGTGGGAAGAGGAGACCGGCAGGCCCCAGTACCAGGTGAGCAGGTTCCAGGTGATCGCACCCAGGAGGCCGGCCAGAACCACGTCCTGCGTCACCACCGCGAGGTCGATCATCCCCTTGCCGATGGTTTTGGCCACGTGCGTGCCCAGGACGAAGGCGGCGACGAAGTTGAAGAAGGCTGCCCAGACCACGGCCTTCTGCGGCGAGAGCACCCGGGTGGAGACCACGGTCGCGATCGAGTTCGCGGCGTCGTGGAAGCCGTTCAGGAAGTCGAAAGCGAGGGCGATGAGGATGATGAAGACGAGCAAGCCGGAGCCGGGGGGCATGATCGCGGCCTCAGGAGTTCTTCACCACGATGTTGCCGATGATGTGCGTGTAGTTCTTGCACTGATCGCACGCGTCTTCCAAGCCCTGGTAGATTTCCTTCCACTTCAGGATCTCCAGGGGGTCCCGGCCGTTCGACCGGAACAGGTCGGCGATCATCCGGTTGTAGAGGCGGTCGGCCTCGTTCTCCAGGTCGGAGATCCTGACCGTGCTCTCCTGGATCTTGGCCGTGTTGCCCAAGTCCCAGATCAGGGCCGTGAGCCGTTCGATCTCCCGCACCATCTCGGACAGGATCTCGGCGAACTTCCGCAGCCCCTCGGGCGAGTCTGCGAGGTCGAAGAGGACCAGCGAGTGGGCCATCCCCTCCAGGTAGTCGAGGATGTCGTCCAGGTCGGTGGTGAGGGCCCGGATGTCTTCGCGGTCGAACGGGGTGATGAAGGTGGAGTTCAGGGCGTCGAAGATGGAGCGGGTGATCCGGTCCCCTTCGTGCTCGATCTCCTTGAGCCGCACCCCCAGGGTCTCCCGCTCCGTCAGGCTGGAGCTGTGGGCGATCTCGGTGAACAGGCCCGCCGCGGCGACCAGGTTGCGAGTGTCCTCGGAGAAGAGCTCGTGGAAGCGCTCCTCCTTGGGCATGAACCACCTGATGATGGCATCCGCTTTCACTTGGCTCCCCCCAAAATCGATGTGACGAGTGTGACGACGGTGCGACGGCCACCTGACGGAGGCGGATCGTACCACGACCGCCCGGGTCGCCATCCGCTGCCCCCGTGCGCTAGGCTCCGCCCATGACCTTCAAGGACCACTTTTCCGGCCATGCCCGGGATTACGCCTCCTACCGGCCGGGATACCCGGAGGAGCTGGTCGACTTCGTGTCCACCCTCCCCCGCCGCAGGCGGATGGCCTGGGACGTGGGCACGGGAAACGGCCAGGCCGCGCTCGGGCTGGCCGAGCGCTTCGGCAGGGTGATCGGCACCGATCCCAGCGCGCAGCAGATCGAGCAGGCCGAGCCCCACCCCCGGGTCGAGTACCGGGTCGCTCCCGCGGAGGCCTCCGGCCTGCCTGACGCCTCCGTGGATCTGGTCACCGCGGCCCAAGCCTTCCACTGGTTCGATTTCGACCGCTTCTTCGCCGAGGTCCGGCGGGTGCTCGCCCCCGGCGGCGCTGTTGCGCTCTGGACCTACAACCTGGCGCGGGTGAGCCCTTCAGTGGACGCCTGGATCGACCGGCTGGCCCATGGGATCGTCGGACCCTACTGGCCGCCCGAGCGCAAGTGGGTCAACGAGGAGTACCGGACGATCCCCTTCCCCTTTCCTGAGGCGGAGGCCCCGCCCTTCATCCATAGGGAACGCTGGGAGCTGGACCGGTATCTCTCCTACGTACGGACCTGGTCGGCCTTCCAGCGGTACGTCCGGGAGACCGGATCGGACCCGATCGCAGAGAACCTCGGAGAAATCGAAACCGCCTGGGGAGATCCCGCCGAGACGCGGACAATCTCCTGGCCAATCTTCCTCCGGGCGAGCCAACCGACAGGCAACTGAGTTACATTACGTTTCATCAATGATTACCGCCCTGGTCAGCCGCAAGGGGGGGGTGGGGAAAACTACGACTGCCGTCAACCTCGGCGCCGCCTTGGCGTCCCAGGGGAAGCGCGTCCTGCTCGTGGACCTCGACCCTCAGTCTTCGGCCTCCCTCTCCCTGGGAGTGCCGCGGGATCAGCTCGGCCCCTCGTCCGCGGACGTGCTGCTCCACGACCTGCCCGCCTGGGAGGCGGTCCGGCCGACCTCGACCGACGGACTTTCCTTGATGACCTCCTCGGCCGACTTGCAGCGAGTGGATGCCGAGCTGAGCGTCTTCAACAAAAAGGAGGCGCGGCTCAAGACCGCGCTCGCTCCCTTGAAGGACCGGTTCGACCACATCCTCCTGGACTGCCCGTCCTCGCTCTCGCTCCTGCCGGTGAACGCGCTGGTAGCCTCGAACGCGTTCATCGTTCCGGCGAGCCCGCAGTACCTGGCGATCACGGGGGTCATGAACCTGATCGGTGCTGCCGACCGCCTGGCCTGGACGGCGGGCGCCCGCACCCTGCCCCTGGGCATCCTCCTGACCATGGTGGATTACCGCACGAAGCTCACGCGGAGAACGGTCGACCGGATCCGGGCCGAGCAGGGCCCGCTGGTCTTCGCCATGGAGATCCGGATCAACACGCGCCTGGCCGAGGCTCCCGAGGTCGGCCAGACCATCTTCGAGTATGACCCGTCCGCCACTGGCGCCGCGGCCTACCGGCTGCTGGCGGACGAGTATCTGCTGCGGGCGGGGGTCATCGAGCGCAACGGCCGGCCCGATTAGCTACCTCCTCGGTTGGGCCTCCGGCGCCTTGCCGAAGTTTCCGGGCATCTCGGCCACCGCATAGGCGAGCGTGGCCCAGGCAGCCACGTTCTGGTCGAGGTCCTTGGGATCGATCTTGTCCAGCGTGTCGTTGGCAGTGTGGTGCCAGTCGAAGTAGTAGGTGCCGTCCTGGTTGAGGCCCACCACCGGCACGTGGGCCGGCGCCATCGGGCTCAGGTCGGCTCCGCCACCCGACTCGTTGCCGCCGCGCTCGACGCCGATCGGGGCGAGCAGCTTCGCGACCTCGTCGAAGAGCGCCAGCGACTCGGGCGCGACCCGGGAGTCGGCCTTCCAGACCCGGCCGGAGCCGAAGTCGGACTCCCCGGCCAGGATGTGGCGCGGCAGGTCCGCGGCGTGCGCCTCGGCATAGGCCCGCGCCCCGGAAAGCCCGAACTCCTCGTTCGCGAAGAGCACCACCCGCACCGTCCGCCGCGGATGCTGCTTCAGCTCGCCGATCCGGCGCACGGCCTCGATCATGATGCCGCAGCCGGCGCCGTCGTCGATCGCCCCGGTGCCCAGGTCCCAGGAGTCGAGATGGCAGCCCAGGAGGACGATCTCCTCCGGCTTCTCCCGGCCCGGGATCTCGCCGATCACGTTGGCCGACTGCTCGTCCGGCAGGGCGCGCGCGCCCAGCTTCAGGCAGAAGACGACCGGCTTGCCTCCCGCCAACTGCCCCTCCAGGGTGTCGGCGTCCGGATTCGACAGCGCAGCCGCGGGGATTTTCGGGATCCCCTCGTCGTAACGGGTCGCGCCGGTGTGGGGGGTGCGGTTGTTGTCCGTGCCCACGGAGCGGATCAGCAGCGCCGCCGCACCGAGCTTGCCCGCCAGGCTGGGCCCGCGCCCCCGGCTCACCACTGTCTCGCCGTAGCCCGAGCCGTCCTTGGCCCGGCGCATGCGCGTGTTGATGAAGACGATCTTCCCCTTCACCCTGGCCGGGTCCATCCCCTCCAGGGCCGCCACGTCGGGGACCTGCACCACCTCGGCCTCGATGCCGCCTTCCGGCGTGCCCACGCTGCCGCCGAGCGCGGTCAGGGCCACGGGCTGCGGCCAGGGAGAGACGATCTCGCCGGACTCCGCACCCCGCTGCCAGTGGGGAACGGTCACCTTCTCCGCCCGCACGTTCTGGAAGCCGAGCTCCTTGAGGGTGCGCACGCCCCACTCGACCGCGGCGCGGTCGCCGGCCGAGCCCGCCGGGCGGGGGCCCGTCTGCAGGGTCAGGGAGCGGACGATCTCGAAGGCGCGGGTACCCTTCATGGCGCCGTCCCGCAGGGCGGCGGCGGTGGCGGCGAGCTCGGGCGAGAGAGGCTCGGAGGCCGCCGGGACTGAGAGGAGCAGCAGGATGACAGAGAAAGGCAGAGAGACGCGCATTCCGTTCACCTCGTCACATAGAAAAACGGGGCGGACGCTGAAGAGCGCCCACCCCGCGGGGATCGTCGATCCATTCGGACTCAGGCCTGCTTCAGGCAGCCACCGGCAGCCGGTTCATCTGGCGCAGCGTCTGCTTCCACTCCCGGAGCGCCTGCTCCAGGGCGTTGTAGGTCAGGCCGATGCGGGTCTCCAGGGGCAGTTGCTCCTGCTCCGGATCCACCTTGGCCGACCGGCGCCGCTGCAGCGCCAGGAGGTCGTGGATGGCCGTCTCCAGACGGGCGTACGCCTGGTGCAGCCGTTCCTCGTAGGTCTCCTTCGAGTGGGCGACGACGTTCTGCATCCGCTCCTTGGCCGCCTCGAACTGAATCTCGACCTTGGCCTTGAGGATGGCGGCCTCGGGCGCCCGCCGCAGGTTCCGGGTCAGGCCGACCCAGGAGAGGGCCGCGATGAACCACTTGGCCGGGTCGAAATGCCAGCGCTTGATGCCGTTGCGGTAGTCGAACGGGAAGCTGTGATGGTAGTTGTGGTAGCCCTCGCCAAAGGCCAGCACGGCCATTACGGCGCTGTCGCGGGCGCTGTGCTCGCGGCTGTAGGGCTGCTTGCCGATCATGTGGCACAGGCTGTTGATGAAGAACGTCCCGTGGTGGCTGACCACGACCCGGAGCACGCCGCCGATGAGCAGGCAGCCGAGGACGCGGCCGGTCAGGACTCCGACCAGGAGAGGGACGCCGAGGGCCATGCCGATGCCGATGGACTTGTACCAGCGGTCCTGCCAGAGAACGAGGGGATCCTCTTCGAGGTCCCGTACCACGCTGCGCGGCGCCGGATCATCGTTGACGACGAAGATCCAGCCGATGTGCGCCCACCAGAAGCCCTTCTGGATGTTGTAGGGGTCGCGCTCCTCGTCCACGTGGTCGTGGTGGACGCGGTGGTCGGCGGCCCAGTTGAGGATGGAGTTCTCCAGGGCCGCGGCGCCGAAGACCAGGTAGAACAGTCGCACGGGCCAGGAGGCCTGGTAGGTCTTGTGGGCGAACAGGCGGTGGTAGCCGGCGGTGACGGAGAGGCCGGTTCCGATCCAGAGGGCGAGGAACGTCAGCCACTCGGGAAGACCGAAACCAAACTTCCAGAGATACCAGGGAGTGCCGACGGCAGCGACGAGGAGGGTGCCGAGGAGGAACAGCATGTTGGTCCAGTTCAGACGGCGCGGCTTGGCTTCGATCGCTCTCTCTTCCACTCTTCTCTCCGACTTGTGGTGAAATGATGGGCGTTCCGCCCCTGTTGTCTGCTATGGCCGCCGTACACGACGGACCGGCAGAGGATACCATCCGCTTTCGTGAACCCGTAAAGGAGTCTGATTATGCCCGAAAAGAACCGTTCGCTCCACTTGGGACACCTCGCCCTGGCCTTCGTGTGCCTCCTCGCGCTTACCTATGGAATCGCCCAGGCGGGTGAAAAGGTGGAATTGAAGCGCGTCGAGACCAAAAAAGTCTGCATGGTGAACAACCAGGTCTTCGAGAAGGATCAGATTCCGGTCACCGTCGAGGGGAAGACCTACTACGGCTGCTGCGAGATGTGCAAGGAGCGCCTGTCCAAGGACGCGGCCGCGCGCACCGCGGTCGATCCGGTCACCGGCAAGCCGGTCGACAAGGCCACCGCCGTGATCGCCGCCATGCCCGACGGCAAGGTCCTCTACTTCGAGAGCCAGGCGACCTACGAGAAGTACTCCGCCGGCGAGAAGAAATAAGGCCGATTCGGGTATGCTTCCGCCCGATGAGATCCTGGATCCTCGTCGGGTGCCTGCTCCTGACTGCTTGCGGGGGTCAGGGTGCGCGGACGGCTCCTCTGGAGACCGCCCCCGCCCTGGATCTCCCCCGCGTCCAGCCCTCCCCTCTCCCCGGCGATGGAGCTGAGGCCGTTTCGCTCTTCGGCCAGCCGCTGGCGGCGCCGCCGCTCGCCCCTGAGATCCAGGCTGAGCGGGAGACCAGGCTCGCCGAAGCCCGCGCCGAGGCCGATGCCCATCCCGACGACGTCGACGCCCTGATCTGGCTCGGCCGCCGCACCGCCTACCTGGGCCGCTACCGCGACGCCATCGACATCTACACCCAGGGGCTGGAGAAGCACCCGGACGAGCCGCGGCTGCTCCGTCACCGGGGCCACCGGTACATCTCCATCCGCCGGTTCGACCTGGCCATCGCCGACCTCGAGAAGGCCGCCAGGCTGATCGCGGGCAAACCTGATGAGATCGAGCCCGACGGCCTTCCCAACGCCCGCAACACCCCGGTCAGCACGCTCCAGACGAACGTCTGGTACCACCTGGGCCTGGCCTACTACTACCTGGGCGACCTGAAGAACGCGGAGCGCGCCTTCCGCGAGTGCCTGAAAGTCTCGAAGAACGCGGACATGCAGGTGGCGACGACCCACTGGCTCTACATGATCCTGCGCCGCCTGGGCCAGGTGGGAGAGGCGAACGAGCTGCTCGCCCCGATCCGGACCGACATGGATGTCATCGAGAACCGGGCGTACCACTGGCTGGTGCTGATGTACAAGGGAGAGATCCCGGCGGAATCGATCCTGAACCTCGCCGGCGAGGAGGGGCTCGACCCCGCCACCCTCGGCTACGGCGTCGGCAACTGGCACCTCTACCATGGAAGACGGGAAGAGGCGGTGAGGGCCTTCCGGCAGGTTCTGGCCAGCGATCAGTGGTCGGCGTTCGGGTACATCGCGGCCGAGGCGGATCTCAAGCGGTTGGGGGAAAGTCTCTAAGGACTTGAAGAGGTAGCTTCCCGGTATGAAGAGATACAGAGTGGAGCCCGGTTCAAAGGTCGACCTCTCGCGCATCGACGCGGGGGACACCTCCGCCTTCGCCGGCGGCAAGAGCGATACCAAGGAGGTCTTCGCGAAGCTGAACGACCGTCTGGAAGAGCTGCAGGAGATGCTCTGGGCCGAGGGCCGGCACAAGGTGCTGGTCGTTCTCCAGGGGATGGACACCAGCGGCAAGGACGGGACGATCCGCCACGTGTTAGACGGCGTGAACCCCCTGGGCGTGCGCGTGGCCTCCTTCAAGGCTCCGACCCCCGAGGAGCTCGCCCACGACTTCCTCTGGCGGGTCCACCCCAAAGTGCCGGCGAGCGGCGAGATGGTCATCTTCAACCGCAGCCACTACGAGGACGTGCTGGCCGTGCGCGTCAAGGAGCTGGCCCCGCCCAAGGTCTGGAAACCGCGGTACGACCAGATCAACGACTTCGAGCGGTTGCTTTCCCAAAGCGGCACCACGATCCTGAAGTTCTTCCTTCACATCGACAAGGACGAGCAGAAGGAGCGCCTCCAGGCCCGCCTCGACGATCCGACCAAGCGCTGGAAGTTCCGCAAGGGAGACCTGGTAGACCGCAAGCTCTGGAAGAAATTCACGGAAGCCTACGAAGAGGCCCTCTCCCGCACCAGCAAGGACGACGCCCCCTGGTACGTCGTGCCCGCCAACAAGAAGTGGTACCGCAACCTGGTCGTGGCCACGATCCTCGTGGAAACCCTGGAAAAGCTGGACATGCGGTACCCCGATCCCGAAGAGGATCTAGACGGAATCGAGATCGACTAGCTCCCTGGCGGCTCGCCCTGACGGGTTTGAAGCACTTGATATTACGAGTGCCTCCGCACCCGAAGCTGAGCCCCCGGACGTTTTCCAGGACCTTGGCCGAGGGTGCCTTTAACCCATGCCGTGGAACGAAAGGAGCAAACCGTGTCTCTTCGTAGAGCCCTGTTCGTCCTGATGTTGTCGGCGTTCATCCTGATCCCTTCCCTCTCATTTGCCATCGTCCCGCAGGAGGAGTCCCCGGAGGAGGGCATGGCGCGCCTCCAGGCGATGATGTTCTCGCGTGAGTTCACCTCTCCAGGGCTCGACGCGCAGCCTGCGCTCGTGACGGTCCGCCGGGCCGCCTCCGGCGCGACCCGCGGAGATACCCGGGGAGAGGCCCAGCGCTTCCTGGCCGAGCAATCGAGCCAGTGGGAGATCCGCTGGGATACCCGGTCGGACCGGGCCCATCTGGTCCAGGGCGCCGGCGTGCCGGTCCTGCCGGGCCGCGGCAACACCCTGACCCGCTCCCGCGTCGGTCTGTCCAGCCAGGGCAAAGTCACCCTGAACGACGTCGAGCGCGTCCTGCGCGGCTTCATGAGCGACTACCCCGAGCTGTTCCGCATCGCCCAGGAAAACCTGGTGCTGAACCCGAAGAGCACGGTCAACGTCGGCGAGGCCGGCGAGATCTGGCTGGTCGAGTTCCAGCAGGTCCAGAACGGCGTCCCCGTCGAAGGCGCCAACGTCTTCTTCCGGATCAACCACGGCAACATCGTCCAGTTCGGCACCGACCGGATCGCCGACGTGAAGACCGACATCCGGCCGAGCGTGAGCCCGGAGGAGGCGTTCGCTGCCACTCTGGACGCGCTCGCCTCCGACATCTCGGAAGTCTCCGAGATCCTGAACGCCGGCGAGCTGAAGCTCCTGCCGATGCTGCCGAACGGCGAGATCCCGGGCGACGGTTATCACGGCGCCGCGGGCAACGGTTACCAGCACGCCCTCGCGTGGGAAGTCGCCTTCCGCAAGGCGGATGACGCGACCACCTACCGCTCGTGGGTGAATGCCCACAACGGCAAGGTCCTGCAGCTCGTCGACCTCAACGCCTATGCCCAGGTCACGGGAGGCATCTACCCCCAGACCAACACCGATGCCGAGGTGGTGCGCGGCTTCCCGTCCTGCAATGTGACCAACAGCACGACCAAGGTCACCGACTCGGCCGGCAACTACAGCTACGGCGGCGGCACGGCGACCGCGACCCTGAACGGCCGCTACATCCGCATCGCCGACCAGTGCGGCTCGATCTCGAAGTCGGACAGCTCGACGGGCAACATCGCCTTCGGCACCAGCGGCGGCACCGACTGCACCACGCCGGGCTCCGGCGGCGCCGGCAACACGCACGCGGCGCGCTCGGGTTTCTACCACCTGACCAACATCAACCGGAAGGCGGCCACCTTCCACCCGAGCAACTCCTGGCTCAACGGCACCCTGACCTCCAACATGAACATCAATAACACCTGCAACGCCTTCTGGAACGGCAGCACGGTGAACTTCTACCGCTCGGGCGGCGGCTGCTCGAACACGGGTGAGATCGCGGCCGTGTTCCTCCACGAGTGGGGCCATGGCATGGACACCAACACCGGCGGCTCCGCGACCGACAAGGGCTCGGGCGAAGCGGTGGGCGACACCTTCGCCTTCCTGGAGACCAAGAACGGCTGCATCGGGCCGAACTTCCGGCCGGGCGTGAACTGCACCAATTGCACGTCGTGCACCGGCGTCCGCGACGTGGCCGACTTCGCCCTCGGCGGCAGCGCCACGATCGCCAAGCCGGCCAACGTGGCAAGCAACACCGGCATCAACTGCGACCGCTACGCCTGCCCGTACACCTCGGGCCTGAGCGCCTATCAGGGCCCGATGGGATACGAGGGCCACTGCGAGAGCTACATCGCCAGCTCGGCCAACTGGGACCTCGCCCAGAACCTGATCACCCGCTGGGGAACGACCACCGGCTGGAGCAAGATGGACGGGATCTGGTACCGGAGCCTGACGCCCAGCAAGAGCGCCTACCGCGTAGCCTCGGGAGGCAAGTGCAACCCCGCCGCCGCGGTGGACGGCTGCGGCTCGACGAACTGGTACACGGTCTACCTCTCAGTGGACGACGACGACGGCAACCTGGCCAACGGCACCCCGAACGGCTGCCGGATCTGGGACGCCTTCAACGCTCACGGTATCGCTTGCGGCAGCCGACCCGCTTGTACGCAGTAGGAAGGAGTCAAAGTGCAACGAAAAGTCCTGTTTGCCCTGATTCTGTCTATCGTTCTGGTTCCGTCCCTGTCGTTCGCCATCGCTCCGCAGGAGGAGTCCTCGGAGGAGCGCCTGGCTCGCCTCGAGGCGATGATCTTCTCGCGTGAGATCGGCTCTCCCGAGCTGGATGCCCAGCCTTCGCTGGTGACGATCCGCCAGGCCGCCGGGCAATCGCGCGGCGAGCTGCGGCACTTCCTCGCCGTGAGCTCGGATCAGTGGGAGATCCGCTGGGATACCCGGTCGGACCGACCGAACCTGGTCCAGGGCGCCGGCGTGCCGCTGCTTCCGGGCCGCGGCAACAACCTGAGCCGTTCGCGCGTCGGGCTCTCGGCCGAGGGTCCCGTGCGGGTGAGCGACGTCGAGCGCCTCGTGCGCTCCTTCATGGCCGAGTACCCCGAGATGTTCAAGGTGGCGCAGGAAGAGCTGCGGCTCAACCCGAAATCCACGGTCAACGTGGGTGAGGAGGGCCAGGTCTGGCTCGTCGAGCTGCAGCAGGTCCACAAGGGCGTGCCCGTCGAAGGCGCCACGGCCTTCTTCCGGATCAACAATGGCAACCTGATCCAGTTCGGCACGGACAAGATCGCCGACGTGCGCATCTCCACCACGCCGCGCCTGAGCCGGGAGGAGGCCTTCGCGGCCGCCTTGAAGGCGATCGGGGCCGGCGTTTCCGACATGACCGAGGTGGTGAATGCCGGCCAGCTCAAGATCCTGCCCATGCTGACCGTGGGCGAGCGTCCGGCCGAGACCTACCGCGGCACGGCCGGCAACGGCTACCGCCATGCCCTGGTCTGGGAGATCGCCTTCCGCCGTGGCGGCGACCCGACCACCTTCCAGGCCTGGGTCGATGCCCGCAACGGCAAGATCCTGCAGCTCGTGGACCTCAACCGCTACGCCCAGGTCACGGGCGGCGTCTACCCGACGACCAACACCGATCCCGAAACGGTGGTCGGCTTCCCGTTCACCAACGTGACCAACGGCACGGCCAAGGTCACGGACGCGGCGGGCAACTACACCTACGGCGGCGGCACCTCGACGGCGACGCTCAACGGCCGCTACATCAGCATCACCGACAACTGCGGCGCAATCTCCAAGGCGGACAGCGCGACGGGCAACCTCGCCTTCGGCACGAGCGCCGGCACCGACTGCACCATACCCGCAGCGGGCGGCGGCACGGGCAACACGCACGCGGCGCGCTCGGGCTACTACCACCTGACGAACATCAACCGGAAGGCGGCCACTTTCCACCCGGCCAACGCCTGGCTCAACGGCACGCTGACCGCCAACATGAACATCAACAGCACGTGCAACGCCTTCTGGAACGGCAGCACGGTCAACTTCTACCGTTCGGGCGGCGGCTGCTCCAACACGGGTGAGATCGCGGCCGTGTTCCTCCACGAGTGGGGCCATGGCATGGACACCAACACCGGCGGTGCGGCCAGCGAGGCGGGCTCGGGCGAGGCGGTGGGTGACACCTTCGCCTTCCTGGAGACCAAGGACCCCTGCATCGGCCCGAACTTCCAGCCAGGTGTGAACTGCGCCAACTGCACGGCGTGCTCCGGCGTCCGCGACGTGGCCGACTTCGCCGTCGGCGGCAGCGCCACGATCGCCAAGCCGGCCAACGTGGCGGTCAACACCGGCATCAACTGCGACCGCTACTCCTGCCCGTACTATCAATTCGTCTTCATCGGCGCCTATCAGGGTCCGATGGGTTACGAAGGCCACTGCGAGAGCTACATCGCCAGCTCGGCCAACTGGGACCTGGCGCAAAACCTGATCGCGCGCTGGGGCACGACCACCGGATGGTCGAAGATGGACTCGATCTGGTACAAGAGCCTGACCCCGAGCAAGAGCGCCTACCGCGTGGCCTCGGGCGGCAAGTGCAACCCCGCCGCCGTCGTGGACGGCTGCGGAGCGCAGAACTGGTACACGGTCTATCTCTCGGTGGACGACGACGACGGCAACCTTGCGAACGGCACGCCGAACGGCTGCCGGATCTGGGATGCCTTTAACGCCCACGGCATCTCCTGCGGTAGCCGTCCGGTCTGCACTCAGTAGGGTTGATCCCGTTCCCCCTCGCCCCATCCCTCTCCCCCGTTCCGGGGGAGAGGGGGCGTCTGCTATCCTCCGCTCTCCCGTGAGCAAAAGAGCACAGCGCCGGGCCGCCGAAAGGCAGGCCCGCAAGGAGGCGCCGAGAGCCCCCCGCCGGACCGACGTCTGGATCGCCGCGGGCCTGACCCTGCTCGCCTGGGTGCACCGGCTGATCTTCCTGCGTTCGAACCGGGATTTCTCCTGGCCCTACACCATCTTCTACGAGGGGGACTCGGAGACCTTCTACAGCTACGCCCGAGCGCTCCTGGAGGGCAGGCTCTACGACGAGGGCGTACCCTTCCATCCTCCCGGTTTCGCCTGGTTCCTGGCCCTGGTTCATACGCTGTTCGGCGCCGGAGGGGCTGGAGCACAGGTGCCGCACGTGGCGGTCAAATCGCTCATGGCCTTCCTTGGGAGCGTCGCGATCGGACTGCTCTATCTCCTGGTCCGGCCTTACCTGGGACGGACCGTCGCGCTGATCGCCGCGCTGCTGGGGGTCTACCACTTCGGCCTGTACGTCCTTTCGATCGCGCCGGTGACGGAGAGCCTCTACCTGGTCCTGCTCCTCCCGGCGCTCCTGATCTGGACACGGCGGTTCGAGCATCCACTTTCGATCGAGGAAAAACCTGGAGGATCGCTCTGGCCGCTCGCTCTCGGATTGCTCCTCGGAGCGCTGGCGCTGACCCGGGCGGAGGGTGCGCTCGTCGCAATCCTTCTGATCGGCATCGGCCTGCTGGGCTCGAACAGGAAACGGTGGGCGGTGGTGGTCCTGGGATGGGTTCTCGTCGTAGCTCCCTGGACGATCCGCAATGCGGTCCGCCTGGAAGCGGTCAACGAGAAGTATGCGGCGGACCTGCCGACCTTCGTGCCGCTGACCCTTTACGGACCGATCAACCTGGCCCTCGCGAACAATCCGATGGCCGAGGGCAGCTTCTCGCGGGCCTGGCTCTCATCCCAAGCCCAGAATCCCGGCCTCGACCTGCGCGATCCGCAGCACGTGGAGTTCCTTCGCCATGGCGACCGAATGGCCTGGGAGTGGGCGCGGCACAATCCCGCCGACTTCGTCCTCCTGGTCGGAAAGAAATGGAAGCTCGTCTCCGAGGCCTGGACCCTGGGCTGGACCCAATGGGACTGGCCGGGAGGCCTCACCGGCAAGCGCCGGCCGGTGGACGTCTTCGTGCCGGATTCAAAAGTGGGCTACTGGATCGGCGCGCCGCTCGCGCTGCTCGGCCTGGCTCTCTGCCTCGCGAAGCCGGGTGAGCCAAGGCGCTGGGCCTGGGTGGTGCTGTTGATGACCGCATCGCTCCTCGTAGCGACCGGCCTTTTCTTCGGCTACGTGAGGCTCGGCCTGCTTTTCCTTCCCTTCTGGCTCACGTTCGTGTCCGTTGCGCTGGTCTGGCTGGCCTCGCTCCTCGCTCCTGTGCCCTCCGATCCGCCCCGCCGGCTTTTGCAGGCGCTCATCGCCCTCGCGGCCGTGCTCCTCGTCCTGGAGATCTGGGGGATCTCCCTCCATCGCAATTTCAAGGCAACGGGCGTGAACGTCCCGGGCAGGAGCTACTTGGACCGGGACGCGCCGATCTATCTGGAGCTGTTGCCTTGATGTCGTCGGGAGGCTTGGCCCGCCTCCTGCAAAGACGTTGATCGGGAGAAGGGAGCTAGACATGCCACACGAGACATTCACAGCAGAGCGCCAGCGCCTCGGACTCTCCGCCCTGTTGCTCATGGGGCTTCTGGCCCTGCTGCCCGCGGCCTGCGGACCGGAACGGCAGACCGCCGGTAGCGACGTGCAGGCCCCGCCCGTTGCCGCGCAACCCGCGGGCTAGGCGGGCAGCTCTTCGGGCGGCGGAGGCGGCTCCGGAATGTCATCCGCCAGGCGCAGGGCGAGCGCGCGTTGCGCTTCGGCCGCGGCCCGGGTGATCTCCGCGTAAACTTCCCGCGCCTTGCGCTGCCTCATCCGGAAATGCATCCGGGCGCGGCTCCGCTTGCCATAGACCGTGACCACCCAGACGGGGGCGAGAGCCGCTCCCACAGCAAAAGCGACAAAAAATCCTGCCAGGAGCCAGAAGATCCGGCTCGTGGCCGGCTCGGCGCTCGCGGCCACGGCCACGGCCATGAAGAGAAGCGCCAGGCAGAGAGGAAGGATCGAGATCAGCACCCCGCGCGTGTTGTGCAGGGTGACCAGCAGGATCTCGTCGAAGAAGACGCGGCGCCGCCGGATCTCGTAGTTGTCGGCGCGGTCCACCTCCAGGGCCTCGTCGGTCCAGTAGGTGCGGACCCGCTCCGACAGGGTCTGAGCCCTGCCCAGGTAGCGTCGGGGGTGGCGCAGCGGCTCGCTCATCCGGTTCCGAACAAGGGGAGGAACAGGCTGACAACGACGAAGATGCTGATCACGATCTGCGCCGCCCCGAGCAGGCCGGCGATCACGAGCGCGGGCACTCCTCCCTTCTCGTTCCAGCGGCGCTTCTGGCGGAGCGCCTGCGCCACGAAGAAGAGGGTCAACGGGCCGGTGATCAGCCCGAAGCAGGAGAGCAGGAGCCCGAGCACGCCGAGGGAGATCGCCATGCCGCGGTAGTCCCGGATGCGCGTCTGCGCCCCGGACAGGACCCCCTCCGCGGTCAGGCGGTCGAAGCAGCCCGGGCAGAGCTCCTGCCCCTCGATCTCGATCCGGCACAGGTTGCACATGAAGACGCCACAGCGGGTGCAGTTGCCCACCGCGGCGTTGCCCGTGTGGCGGGCGCAGGGCACCGCCCCCTCGGGTCCGGCCTCGGCCACGCTCCCCACCCGCTCCCGCAGCACGGGAGGCTTGAACGGAGTGGCGAGGAAGATGCCGCCGCAGCTCGTGCAGCGGTGCTCCCCGGCCGCCAAGCGATCGAGGTCGAGGTAGCCGCTGCACCGCGGGCACTCGGGCCCTGTGTAGGCGCGCGCGGTCAGGGCCATGCCGTCATTCCCAGTTCACGACCCGGGTCTTGGCCATCATGTCGTGGATGGTGGTGCGCTCCTGCCCAAAGCCGACCAGGTAGTCGATCAGGCCGAGGCAGGGCACGATGCCCAGGATCTGGCGCGAGGCCGCGCGCCCCCAGGCCTGGCCGCTGGTGAGCTCGCTCCCCTCGGCCGTGACCACCTTGACCTTCATCGCCTTCTTGCCCACCGTCTGCCCGCCCGAGGCGAGCATCAGCCCCTCGTAGAGAATGTAGGCGGCGGCGAACATGAAGCTCACGAGGATGTTGCCGAAGATCGCCAGGGCCTGGGGAAGCTCCTCCATTCCGGCCTGCGCCTTGAGAAGGCCGAGCGGCAGGAACACCAGGAGGATCAAGGCTATGATGGGGATCGTCACAATCAGGCCATCGATGAAAATCGCGACGAACCGGCGGCCGATCGAGGCCATGTCGAGCACCCCTACCGGCACGCCCGAGCGCAGGTCGCGCATCGATTCGGTCTTGCAGCTCAGGCAGTATGGCAATCCGCCGATCTCGACGATGCAGTCCGGGCAGAAGGCCTCGGCACACCGCGAGCAGCGGGTCAATCGGTCTTCGACGAATGGATGGTTCTTGCAAGGCATGGGATCTCCTCTCCCGGCCCGTAATCTCAGGGCCGGAGCCCCCTCTGGGCGTTTCCTCGGGTGAACGGTAGAATTCTACCGCAACGTCCCTTACGCTCGCACGACTTCGATCAAGCCATGGCCGCCCCCGCGCACTGCTTCTATCATCCGGACCGTTCCGCCCTGGCGATCTGCGTCTCCTGCCGCAAGCCGATCTGCCAGTCCTGCTCCACCCTCTGGGAGGGAATGCATCACTGCACCGCCTGCCTGGCCCTGCGCCGCGCCACCGTAAGCCAGCGCGGCACGGCCGTGCGCACGGTCTTCATGGTCCTGCTCACTCTCGCCCTGCTGGCCACGGTCACGGTTCTGCGGGGCTGGATCGGCGCCATACTCATGGAGGGCTTTCTGTGAAACCGGGCGGCGTCTCGGTGACGGCGATTCTCGACGAGGCCGCCGGGCTCGTGTCGCGCGATGTCGCGAACGTCGCGGGCTGGGCGGGCCTGCTCGCTCTCACCTCGCTCCCGCTGCGCTTCCTGGAGGCCCACTTCCTCAACCGGCTCTTCCAGCTCGGCGACCACGCCGCGAACTACGTCACCTACCTCCTGTCGCTCTCCTGGCTTGTCGCCTTCGCCCTGCTGCCGGCTTTTTGGGGACGGGCAGTCTTCGCCCGGGCCTGCGCGCTGGCTCTCTCGGGCCGCGCCGCCGGCCGTGGTGCTCCGCTGCGCGCTCTCCGGCCGTCCTTCCCGTCGTTCGCCGCCTACGCCTACGTGGCGACGGTTGCCGAGCTGCTTCTGGTCCTCTTCGGATGGACGGTGCTCGCGCTGCCTCTCCTAGCCCTCTATGCCGGGCTCGCCGCGGCCACTTCGTACCTGCAGGAGCGCCCCGGGCCGCTGGCGTCGCTCGCCCTGCCGCTGCGAGCGCTGCGGCCGTTCTTCCCGTTCCTGGGGCTGACCGCGATCTTCGCCGTGGCCCTGCTGCTCGCCCTGATCAACCTGTTCTTCCTTTTCGCCCTCGGGCTCTGGCTCGCGGGCGGAGCTTCGGGCCTGGACCTCTCCTGGTGGCAGGTCACCCTGACTCCGGGCAACCAGCAGTACCTGCTGCTGCTCATCGCCTGCGCGGTCACGGTCGTGGAGCCGTTCTGGATCGCCGCCCTGGTTGCGGCGGTGCGGCGGGTGAGGGCCCGCGAGAGCGGCGAGGATCTGGCCGCCTGGTTCGCGGAAGTTCGCAACACGGACGGACACGGACCGGCACGGCCCAGCACGGACGGCGCTCTTCCGGTCCCCGGCGCCCGTGTTCGTCCGAGTCAGTCCGTGTCCGTCCGTGGCCTTCTGCTCGCAGCCCTCTTCCTGCTGCCGACTGCGCTCGCAGGCGAGACGATCTCCCCGGCGGCCTACAGGGATCGCCTCCAAGGGATCCAAGGAAGCCTCCGTGCGAACGATTGGGTGAGGGCGAAGACCGTCGCCCGCGGTCTGCTGGAGGACCGGATCGCCTTCGGCAAGGATGAGATCGAGACGGACCGCTCCGTGCTCGGTCCCATCGCCAACGCGGCAACCCCCGCGGCCGCAAGAGCCGCCGCTCCCGCGCTGAGCCAGCTCGTCACCGCCCTTTCGATGGAGGAGGATGGCGGCAAGCCGCCCGCACCCGACCCCAAGCTGCTGGAGAAGGTCCGCGCCCGGGAAGCCCTCGCGGCACTGCCCCAGGGAGGCAAGCTGCCCGAGGTGCAGGACGGCGGGTTGTTCGCCGCTCTCACGGAGTTCCTCGAGCCGATCGCCGAGGCCATCAGCGGCTTCTTCGAGAAGATCTGGGATTGGCTCCTCGACCTCCTGCTTTCGGGCCGCTCCTCCGGCGAATCGGGGATCGGGCTCAACCTGGTGGCCGTGACGGTCCTCGTGGTCGTGCTGGCCCTGGTGCTCGGCTGGGTGGGCTGGCGGGTGCTCCGCAGCCGGCGGCATGGCGCGGCCCCGGCCGTGGCCGGACCCGCTCCCCTGCCCCCGTCGGCGGACGACGACCCGCTGTCGCGCGAAGCCAACGAGTGGGAGCGCTACGCCCGCGAGCTGGCCGCGGCCGGCCGGGCGCGCGAGGCGATCCGGGCCTGGTACCACGCCGTGCTGGTGGCCTTCTACCGCGCCGGCACGCTCCACTACCGCAAGGGCCGCACGAACTGGGAGTACGTCTCGGCCGTGCCGCCAGGCACCGCGTGGCGCTCGCGCTTCGTCGAGATCACCCGCCACTTCGAACGCGAGTGGTACGGGCGCGACCGCAGCACTCCCGAAGCCCTCCGCGAATCCGAAGAGATGGCGCTGTCCCTGCTCTCGGCGGTCCGGGAGCGGGCTGCGTGAGCCGCGGCCTCCGCCTGGCCGCCCTCGCGGCCGCGCTCTACCTGGCAGGAGTCCTGGTTTGGGTCCGCTACGACCGCCGCTCCGCTCAGGAAGCCTTTTCGCCCGGCTCCGTCTTCAACACCGGCGAGGAAGGGCTCTCCCTCGCCTTCGCCTACCTCCGCGAGCGCTCCAGCGCCAACACTCTCCACCGGAGGATCGAGCCCGCGGACCTGCCGGCGAACGGCGTCGTGCTTCGGGTGCAGCCTCTGCTGGCGCCGATCCTCCTGCAAGAAAAGGAAAAGGACGAAAAGGAACCAAAGGACGAAAAGGACGGCAAGGACAAAAAGAACGACGAAGAGGGCCCGGTGGACGAGCTCCAGCGGAAGATTCGCGAGGAGGAGGAGCGCCGGGCGAAGGAAGAGAAGGAGCAGCGGAAGAAGGCCGGCATAGAGGAGGAGCCCCCGTTAATCCGGCTTCTGAGCCCCGACGAAGAGGCCTGGGTGCGCGGCGGCGGACGGCTGGTCCTCGCCTTCGTGGACGGCTACGGCTCCGGCAGTACCGAGGAGCTGCAAGGCAAGCAGCCGGTGCGCAAGGTCTTCCCGCTCTGGCCCGGCGTGGCCAACCTGGCCCCGCCGACCGCCCGTTCGCTGGCGCTGCCCCCCCTGCCCGGCGGCCATGCGGTCTTCCTCGCGGGCAAGTCTCCGCTCGTCGTGCGCCAGGTGCTGGGCGCAGGCGACGTGATCTTCCTCGCGACTCCCGAGATCTTTCAGAACCTCCATCTCGGGCAGGCGCACCACCTGGCCCTGCTGGAGGCGCTCGCCGGCGTGCCGGAGCGGCGCCCGATCCTCTTCGACGAGCGCTCCCACCTCCTGGACGACTCGGGCGGCATCCTGGACATCCTTGCAGGCTGGGGCCTCGGACCGCTCCTGCTCCTCGGCCTGATCGCCACCGGCGCCGCCTTCTGGCGCTCCGCCAAGCGCCTCGGACCGCCCGAGCGCGAGGAGCGCAAGGATCTGGAGACGCGCTCCGACGCCGTCGAGCTGCTCGACTCCCTGGCGGACCTCTACGACCGTGCGCTCCAGCGCGGCGACGCGGTCTTCCTCTTCTACGAGAGCTTCACCCATACCGTGGCCGTGGAGACCGGCCTGCGGGGAAAAGCCCTGGAGGAGCGGTCGAAAGCCCTCCTCGACGGTTATGTTCCAATCAAAGGCGAGGAGCTCTCCCGCGAGCGCTTCGACCAGGCGCTCCGCACGATCAACCAGGCCTTCAGGAGATTGCAGGATGCAAAGCGTAAGTGAGGTCGCGGACAAGTGGCGGCTCCTCAGCCAGGGGCTCGACCGGGTCATCATGGGGCAGGAGTCGGTCAAGGAGCAGCTCCTCGTCTGCCTGCTGGCAGGCGGGCACGCGCTGCTCGAAGGAGTGCCGGGCACGGGCAAGACGCTGCTCGCGCTCACCCTGTCGCGCCTCCTCGGCACCCGCTTCAGCCGCATCCAGTTCACTCCGGACCTCATGCCGGCCGACCTGCTGGGGACCAGCATCTACAACCAGAAGACGCAGGACTTCGAGTTCCGCGCCGGCCCGATCTTCGCCGACCTGCTCCTCGCCGACGAGATCAACCGCACGCCGCCCCGCACCCAGGCGGCGCTCCTCGAATCCATGCAGGAGAAAGCCGTGACCCTGGACGGCATGCGCCGCGTCATCTCTCCGGTCTTCACCGTGCTCGCCACGCAGAACCCGGTGGAGTTCGAGGGCACCTATCCCCTGCCCGAGGCCCAACGCGACCGCTTCCTCCTGAAGATCGGCATCGACTACCCGCAGAAGGACGAGGAGGCGCAGATGCTCTCCTCCTACGCGGCCGGCCGGCGCCTGCATGACGACGCCGTGCGCGAGCTCTCGCCCATCCTCTCCCCGGACGAGATCCTGATCTCCCGGGACGTAACCGCCCGGGCCGTGCGTGTCGAGGAGAACATCCTCAACTACATCCTGGGGATCGTCACCGCCACCCGTCACCACGAAGCCATCCACATCGGCGCCGGCCCGCGCGCCTCCCTGGCTCTGCTGGAGAGCAGCCGCGCCCTCGCCGTCCTCCGCGGCCGGGACTTCGTGACCCCCGACGACGTCAAGGAGCTGGCCGGCCCGGTCATGGTCCACCGGGTCATCCTCACGCCCGAGGCCGAGATGGAAGGTACGACCCTCGCGGACATCCTGCGGCAGATCTTCGAAAAGGTGGAAGTGCCGAGATGAGGAAGGATGCTTTTCTCCCTCTCCCCCGGCACGGGGGAGAGGGCCGGGGAGAGGGGGGACAGGATCAATAATGCGCCCCGGGCGTCTCCTCATCCGCGCCTTGTTCGGCCTCTGCTTCGCGGCCCTGCTGGTGCCGTTCGCGCCGGTCCTGATCTGGGCGCTCGCGATCGGTCTCGCCGTGGTGCTCGGGATCGCGGCCCGGGAGGCGCTGGCGCTGCGCCGGATGACCGTCACGGTCGAACGGCCGGCGGCCTGGGTGCTCCCCCTCGACGAGGAGGAGGACCTGCCGCTGCGGCTCACCACGACCGCCACGCGCCCGGTCCGGCTCACGGTGCGCCAGCCCTGGCCCCATCTGCTGGAGCAGCCCTCCAGCGTCTTCGCGGGGACCTGCCGGCCGGGCGAGATGCTGACGCCCGAGGCCAAGGTGCGGGCCGTCGCCCGCGGCGCCGCCATGATCGGGCCGCCCTGGGTCGCAGCCACCTTCGACGGCTGGATGGAGCGCTTCCTGCCCGCGCAACTCCGCGACGAGGAAGGCCGGGCGATCGACGCGACCGAGGTCACGGTGCTGCCCAACCTGCGCGCCGTGAAGCGCATGCGGGGGCAGCTCGACCGGTTGTTTCTCCAGGGCTTCGGCAGCCGCGCGGCGCCGCACCTGGGCAAAGGCCGCGACTTCGACCGCCTGCGTGAATATGTGATCGGTGACGACCTGCGCGACGTCGCCTGGAAGGCCTCGGCCCGGCATCGAAAGCTGATCACTCGCGAGTACCGGCTCGACCGCTCGCAGGACATCCTGATCTGCCTGGACCGGGGTCACCGCATGGCCGCCCGTGTGGCCCATGTCACCCGGCTCGACCACGCGGTCAACGCAGCCGTGCTCCTCGCCTCGATCTGCAACCGGATGGAAGACCGGGTCGGCCTGCTCTCCTTCGCCAATGGCGTGGAGCAGGGTCTGGGACAGGGCCGCGGCAGCGCCCACCTGCGCAAGATCACCGGCTTCGCGGCGGGCGTGATGCCCGAGTACCTCCATACCGACTACTTGGCGCTCGGCGCCCATCTCCGCCGCCGGATGCGCAGCCGCGCCCTGGTGCTGATTCTCACCTCGCTGCCCGAGATGGAGGGCGAAGGGGAGATCGTGCGCGCCGTGGAGATGCTCGTGCCGCAACATCTGCCGGTGGTGATCGTCTTCTCGGACCCGGCGATGGCCGCGGCAGCCACGTTCCTGCCCGAGGACAAGCCCGAGCTCTGCCGTACGCTGGTGGCGCGCGACCTCTGGATCGAGCGCCGCAAGGTGCTCGCCGAGCTGCGGCGTCGAGGCGCACTGGTCGCCGAAACCGCGCCTGGCGACGCTGGCGTGCAGGCCGTCAACAGCTACCTGGAGGTCAAGAGGAGGCAGCTGCTGTGAGGAGGCAAGGATTATGAGGATTCGCCGCCGCCTGGGGTTGAAACCCCAGGCTAGACGGGTACAGCCCCTCCCGGGGCTGGAGTCGCAGCACGCTGCGCCTCGTCACCAAGGCTGCCGGAAGCTCGCGCCGGGAGGCGCGATACTCTTCTAGCCTGGGGTTTCAACCCCAGGCACA